>NZ_CP063814.1:3000000-3300000 GCF_015277875.1 Microbacterium luteum
ACCTGCACCGCTCGCCTCTCGGCGGACGCCACTTCGAGTGCTTCAGCGAAGACCCCGAGCTCACGTCGGGACTCGCCGCCGCCTACGTGCGCGGCCTGCAGGACAACGGCGTCGCCGCCTGCCCGAAGCACTACGTCGCGAACGACTCGGAGACCGACCGCTTCACCGTCGACGTGCAGCTCGATGACCGCCCGCTGCGCGAGCTGTACCTCGCGCCGTTCGAGCGCGCGGTCGCCGACGCCGGCGCGTGGACGATCATGAGCGCGTACAACTCGGTGCGCGGCGTGACCATGACCGAGAACGACCTGCTCGAGACGCCGCTGAACTCCGAGTGGGGCTTCGATGGCGTTGTGATCAGCGACTGGACGGCCGTGCGGTCACTCGACGCGGTCGCCGCCTCGCAGGATCTCGCGATGCCCGGTCCCGCGCCGGCGTGGGCCGGGCTCGTCGACGCCGTGCGCGAGGGCGGCGTGTCCGAATCCGACCTCGACCGCAAGGTGCTGCGGCTGCTGCTGCTTGCCGAGCGCGTCGGGGCGCTCGGGGCGGATGCCGCTGTCACGCCGAATCCGGTGGACGCCCGCGCGTTCGCGCGCGAGGCCGCCGTCGAGGGAACCGTGCTGCTGGCGAACGACGGGTCCCTTCCGCTGTCCCCGGCGCTGTCTCGCATCGCCGTGATCGGTCACAACGCTCTCGAAGCGCGCACGCAGGGCGGCGGCAGCGCGACCGTGCTGCCCGAGCAGATCGTGACGCCGCTCGAGGGCATCCGCACCGCCTTCGCGAACGCCGAGGTCTCGTACGAGATCGGGGCCGTGGTGCAGGAAGGTGTGGCGGAGATCCCGCTCGAGCAGATCGCGAACCCCGTGACCGGTGCGCCCGGAGTGCGGGTGAGCTTCTTCGACGCTCACGGGGCGGAGCTGTTCGCCGAGGACCGCCGCTCGACCGCCCTGGTGTGGTTCGGCGGCGACGCCCCGATCGCGGCGAGCCGACGCGTCGTGCTCGAGGCGGACTTCGTCGCCGACGAGACCGGCGAGGTCGAGCTGGGCTTCGCCGGCGCCAATCGCGGTGTCCTGCAGGTCGACGGCGAGACGGTTCTCGACGAGGCGCCCGTGATCGAGGGCACCGACCTCGGCGCGGCCTTCCTCAACCCGCCGTCGCTGACCGCGACGGTGCCCGTGGAGCAGGGCGTCGCCCGCCGCATCCGGCTGGAATTGCGCGTGAACGAGGTCGAGAGCGCGCTCAGCGGCGCCCTGTCCGTCACGCTCGGGATCGCCCCGGAGCGCACCGACCCCGACGAGCTCATCGCCCGTGCGGTCGCTTCGGCGGACGACGCCGAGGTCGCCGTGGTCGTCGTCGGCACGAACTCGAAGGTGGAATCGGAGGGCTACGACCGCACCGACCTGGCCCTTCCCGGTCGTCAGGACGATCTGGTGCGCGCGGTGGCCGCCACGGGCACGCCGACCGTGGTCGTCGTCAACGCCGGCTCACCGGTCGAACTGCCGTGGGCCGCCGATGTCGCCGCGATCGTGCAGGGCTACTTCGGTGGCCAGGAGTTCGGCGCCGCCCTGGCCGACGTGCTCACCGGCACCGCCGAGCCCGGCGGACGGCTCCCCACCAGTTGGCCCGCTGCCCTGGCCGACGTCCCCGTCACCGCCGTCACTCCGACCGACGGCATTCTGCGGTACGAGGAGGGGATCCACATCGGCTACCGGGCGTGGCTGAAGGATGCGGCCGCTCCGGCGTTCCCGTTCGGACACGGCCTGGGCTACACGACGTGGTCGTGGGGCGCGGCGCAGCGCGACGGCGACGCGCTCGAGGTCACCATCGCGAACACCGGCGCCCGCGCCGGCAAGCAGGTCGTGCAGGTCTACGCCGAGCGCGCCGACTCGTCGGTCGAGCGTCCGGTGCGCTGGCTGGTCGGGTACGGCGTCGTGCGCGCTGCGGCCGGCGCGACGGTGACAGCCCGTATCGCGCTGCCCGCCCGCCGCTTCGCCCACTGGAACGGCGCCGGCTGGCAGGTCGAGCCCGGCACGTACACCCTGCGGATCGGCGCGTCCGTTGCGGCGTCGAACCTCGAGCTGGATTGGAGCATCAACGCATGACAACGCTTCACAACCCCCTGATCAACGGGTTCCACCCCGATCCGAGTGTCGTCGCGGTCGACGGGTGGTACTACATCGCGACCAGCACGTTCGAATACCTGCCGGGCATCCCCATCCACCGCTCGAGGGACTTCGTGACGTGGGAGCTGATCGGCCACGTCGCCACCCGGGCGGGTCAGCTCGGTGTCGAGTCGGTCCCGACCGGCGGCGGCGCGTGGGCCCCCACGATCCGCCACCACGACGGCCGGTTCCACCTCGTGATAACCGACGCGATGGGCCGTGGGATGCTGCACTTCACCGCCGAAGACGCGGCGGGGCCGTGGTCGGACGGCGATCTGATCGTGATGGCCGACGGCTCGGAGAGCGTGTTCGGCATCGACCCCGACATCGCGTGGGACGCCGACGGCACCTGCTACATCACCTTCTCCGGCCTGCTCCTCTCGGGCGACCTGAACCCGAATGCACCGACTCACCTGGGGATCCAGCAGGTGCGCGTCGACCTCGACACCCACACTGCCCTCGAGGCGCCGCGGTCGCTGTGGTCGGGCACCGGGCTGATGTTCCCCGAAGCTCCTCACCTCTACGAGATCGACGGCTCCTGGTACCTGATGATCGCCGAGGGCGGTACGGAGCGCGGGCATGGCATCAGCATCGCTCGCGGCGACAGCCCGGAAGGACCCTTCGAGGGCGCTCCGCGCAATCCCCTCGTCTCGGCACGGTCGACGCCGCGGCCCATCCAGAACACCGGCCACGGCGATCTCGTCGTCGGCCCCGACGGACAGTGGCTGTGCGTGCTGCTCGGCGTGCGCCCGCGCAGCGGAACCCGAGCCTTCTCGGCGCTGGGCCGTGAGACCTTCGTGACCCCGGTCACGTGGCAGGACGGGTGGCCGAGCATCGCTCCCGTCGAGCTGAACCCGCGCCCCGGCACGCGCGTCGACATCGACTTCTCCGCTCCGCTGGACGCGGAGTGGATGGCCGTGCGCCGGCTCCCCGAAGACGTGTCGCATCGGGACGGGAACCGTCTCGTGTTGACCGCCGACGGCTCGACCCTCGCCGATTCCCAGCCGGTGTTCGTCGGGCGCCGTCAGGAGCACCTCACGAACGAGGTGACGGTTCGCATCGACGTCTCCGACGGCACCGGTGGACTCGCCGTGCGATACGACGAGCGATTCTTCATCGAGATCGAGGCCGACGGGGAATCGGTCACCGCGCGCGCCCACATCGGCGGGCTGCTGCAGGAGTGGTCGGCGGCCGCGGCGTCGGACGTCATCGACCTCCACCTCGGGTCCCGACCGCCACAGGCCGGTGCCGCCATGGTGACCACGAGCGATGAGTTCCACCTGGCGGCGACCGTCGACGGGACCCGCGTGGATCTCGCGCGCATCGACGGACGATTCCTGTCGAGCGAGGTGACCGAGTCGTTCACCGGCCGGGTCATCGGCGTCTACGCGGTCGCCGGCCGGGTCGCCGTATCGTCGTGGGAGGCGGAGGGGCACGACGGATGACGGGTGCGACCGCTTGTCTGCGGGCGGAGCTGCGGGATGACGTCCCACTCGTCGCGACGGCGACGCCGCGACTGACCTGGCAGATCACGGATGCGCCGGACGGATGGCGGCAGCGCTCGGCGGAGCTCACCGACGGCACCGACACCGTGGTCCTCGAAACGGCCGAGAGCGTGCTCGTCGCCTGGCCCTTCTCCCCGCTGGCGGCCGGCGAGCGCCGTGACGTCGCCGTGCGCGTGCACTCAACGGCCGGGGCGACCACGGCCTGGAGCACCGCCGTCACCCTCGTAGCGGGATTCCTCGCTGCGGACGAGTGGATCGCCGAACCCGTCGGGCTGGCATCCCCCACCCGCGAGGCGCAGCCGTTCGAAGCGCGCACGCGCTTCACCCTCGGCGATGACATCGCACGGGCGGAGCTGCTGTGGACGGCGCTCGGTGTCGCGGAGCCGCGCGTGAACGGCTCACCCGTGTCCGACGACGTCCTCGCGCCGGGATGGACGGCCTACCGCGACCGGCTGGTGCATGAGACGGTCGACGTCACCGCCCTCGTGCACCCGGGCGAGAACGAGCTCGCCGCCACGGTGGCCGGCGCCTGGTACACCGAGAAGTACGGCTTCTTCACCTTCACCGACCGGCTCTACGGGTCGCAGCCGGCCTTCCTCGCCCAGGTTCGGGTGACCGGCCTCGACGGGACGGTGCGCACGGTCGCCGCGACCGACGCGTCATGGGAGGCGGCCGGGGGGCCCGTGGTGGACAGCGGGATCTACGCCGGAGAGCACCAGGATCTCCGGCGCTCCGCGACGAGCTGGGCGCCCGTGCGCGTCGGTGCCGCCGCGAAGCCCGGATATGAGAGCGTGCCCGTTCCCGAAGCCCGCATCGCAGCGCCGGTGCGGCGCACGCAGACGCTGCCCGTCGCAGAGGTCGTCGTCTCGGCGACAGGCGGCCGCATCCTCGACTTCGGACAGAACCTCGTCGGCCGCGTGCGGATCCGGGTGAGGGGCGACCGCGACGCCCGGCTCGTCGTGCGTCACGCCGAGGTGCTCGAAGACGGCGAGCTCGGCATCCGACCGCTTCGCAACGCCGCCGCGACCGCCACCTTCGATCTGTCCGGCGGCGACGACGTGCTGGAATCGCGCTTCAGCTTCTACGGCTTCCGCTACGCGGAGATCACCGGCACCGATGTCTCTCCCGACGACGTCGAGGCGGTCGTGCTGCACACCGACATGCGCCGCACCGGATGGTTCGACTCGTCGCACGCCGAGCTCAACCGCCTGCACGAGAACGTCGTATGGGGCATGCGCGGCAACTTCCTGTCCATCCCGACGGACTGCCCGCAGCGCGACGAACGCCTCGGCTGGACCGGCGACATCCAGGTCTTCGCCCCGACCGCGAGCTACCTGTACGACTGCGACGGATTCCTCACCTCCTGGCTGCGGGACCTGGCCTACGAGCAGGCGCGCACCGCCGACGGCTCGGTGCCGCTGGTCGTGCCCGCGGCTCTGCCCGCCTTCGGGCCCGGCGGCCCGACGGCGGCCTGGGGAGACGCCGCGACGGTCGTGCCCGACGTGCTCCACGAGCGCTTCGGAGATGCGGGCGTCGTCGCCGCACAGTATTCCTCGATGCTCGGCTGGATCGAGGCGGTGCTGGCCGACACCGACGGGTCGGGGCTCTGGACCGGTCGCATGCAGCTGGGCGACTGGCTCGACCCCTCCGCCCCGCCGGATGACCCCGGGGCGGCCAAGGTATCGGGCGACATCGTCGCCTCGGCCTATCTCGCCCGCTCGCTGCGACGCGTCGCCGAGGCGGCCGACCTGCTGGGCCACGAAGCGGATCGGGACCGATACGCCCGGCTCGCCGACGCATCCCGCAGCGCGTTCGTCGCCGAGTACGTCACACCGGCCGGGCGCATGATGGACGACGCCCCGACGGCGTATGCCCTCGCGCTGGAATTCGACCTGGTGACCGACCCGGCGCTGCGCACGAGACTCGCGGCGCGGCTCGCCGACCTCGTGCGCGAGGGCGGCTACCGCATCGGCACGGGCTTCGTCGGCACGCCCCTTGTCACCGATGCTCTCACCGAGGCCGGGCACCTGGACGTCGCCGAACGCCTGCTGCTGCAGACGGAGTGTCCCTCGTGGCTCTACCCGGTGACGATGGGAGCGACGACCGTGTGGGAGCGCTGGGATTCCATGCTGCCCGACGGGTCGATCAACCCCGGGGAGATGACCTCGTTCAACCACTACGCGCTGGGTGCGGTGGCCGACTGGCTGCACCGCTCGGTGGCCGGGCTCGCTCCGGCGGCGCCCGGGTACCGCAGGCTGCGCATCGCTCCGCGCCCTCTCCCCGCACTCGAGCACGCGTCGACCCGGCACCTCACGCCCTATGGCGAGGCTGCCGTGGCGTGGCGGCGCGAGGGCGACGAGATCGTGGTGTCGGCCGTCGTCCCGGCCAATACCGTCGCCGAGGTCGATCTGGGCGACGGAGCCGCGCGGGAGGTCGCATCCGGTTCCCACGAGTGGCGCGTCGCCGCCGCGGCGCCGCGGCAGCATCCGGCTCTACCCGGACTCGACGCGATGCTCGCCGACGTCATCGACGACCCGCGCGCCTACCGGGCCCTGCTCGACACCCTCTCCGAGCACGCGCCCGAACGGGTGGATGCGGTGCGCACGGGAACGGTGTGGGGCACGCGTCGAGCCCTGTCGACGGCTCTGATGTTCACGCCGCCGCACGTTCTCGCCGAGGTCGACGCTGCGATCCGCGCCGCCACCGCCTGACCCTGGCTCGGAACTCGTCGGCTCGGCACCGGATCACCCGACGCTTCGAGAGGAGATCCGGTCTCGAGAGGATCGACACGCCGGGTGAGTTCAGGGGGTCAGTGCAACACCTCGAGTGAGAGGTGTTGCGGGTGGTGAGGCGGCGGTTCTGGTGTGGGATCGCGGCGGGGTTGTCGACGAAGGATGCGGCGGTTGCTGCGGGTGCGTCGCGGCAGGGTGCGGAGAGGTGGTTCCGGGATGCTGGCGGGATGGCGCCGCTGTCTCTTTCTGAACCATCGGGTCGATTCCTCTCGATCCTTGATCGTGAGCGGATTGCGGTAGGGGTAGCGCGTGGGGAGTCGATACGGGAGATCGCTCGCGTGATCGGCCGTGCCCCATCGACGGTGATGCGGGAGCTGAACCGGAACCGGGGCAAGACGCCCCGCTATCGACCTCGCTGGACCACACGTCCCGCGTTGCGGGCGCCGTCGTATTCACCGTCGACCGCGCAGTTCCGAGCGGACAAGCGGATGGTGCGCCCGAAGCCCTCCAAACTCGCGCTGGATGACCGGTTGCGGGTCGAGGTGGAGCGGCGCCTGAGGCTGGGGTGTTCACCGGAGCAGGTCAGTCACCGGCTGAGGGTGGACTTCCCCGATGATGAAGGCATGCGCATTTCGCATGAGGCGATCTACCGGTCTCTGTTCGTGCAGGGCCGGGGGGTGTCAGATGGTCTGTGTGAGTGGGGTTCACCTCGAAGGAGAACATCATGGAGACCATGGCTATCAGTCCGGAGCGCGAGGAGCGCAGGCGTCGGCAGAAGGAGCTCGCTGATCAGTTGAAGTCGTCGGGTGCGATGGATGAGATCTTCGCGAAGATCGATGCCGGCACCCCGCTGACGGGCGATCAGGGGCTGCTCGGTGGCATGCTGAAGGCCGCGCTGGAGCGGGGCCTGGACGCGGAGCTGACCGAGCACGTCGGGTACGAGCGTGGTGATGCGGAAGCGTCGCTGTATCCGAACTCCCGCAACGGCACGACGCCGAAGACGGTGTCGACCGAGATCGGTGAGATCGACCTATCGGTCCCGCGGGATCGGAACGGGTCGTTCACCCCGATGCTCGTCCCGAAGGGGCAGCGCCGGCTGGATGGGCTGGACGGGATGATCATCTCGCTCTATGCCGGCGGGATGACCATCCGCGATATCCAGCATCATCTCGCGAACACGATCGGCACCGAGCTCAGCCATGAGACGATCTCGAAGATCACCGACCAGGTCGCCGACGAGGTCCTCGCGTGGCAGACCCGCCCATTGGAAGCGTTGTATCCGGTGATCTATCTCGACGCGATCATCGTGAAGATCCGTGACGGCGGTCACGTGCGCAACAAGGCCGCGCATATCGCCGTCGGGGTCGACATGGACGGGATCAAGCACGTCCTGGGTATCTGGGTGCAGGCCACCGAAGGCGCGAAGTTCTGGGCATCGGTCTGCGCCGAGCTTGCCAACCGTGGCATCCGCGACGTGCTGATCGTCTGCACCGACGGGCTCACCGGATTTCCCGAGGCGGTCGCGGCGACGTGGCCGCAAGCGACCGTGCAGACCTGCGTGGTCCACCTGATCCGCGCGGCGATGCGGTTCGTGAACTACAAAGACCGCAAAGCCGTCGCCGCCGCGCTGAAACCGATTTACACCGCGGTGAACGAGGACGCCGCGCTCGAAGCGCTCGAGGCGTTCAGCGACTCCGAGCTCGGCCGCCGCTACCCCTCGGCGGTGAAGACGTTCCAGGACGCCTGGGACCGGTTCACCCCGTTCCTGGCGTTCCCGCCCGAGCTGCGCCGCGTGATCTACACCACCAACGCGATCGAGTCGCTGAACTACCAGCTGCGGAAAGTGACGAAATCGCGGGGTCACTTTCCCAACGACGCCGCCGCGGTCAAGCTGCTCTGGCTGGCGATCTGCGACATCGAAGACAAGCGCGCCCGAGAACGCGAGAAGGAACGCGGGCGCCCCTCCAGCCAGCGAAAAGCTTCCGGCCGACTCATCGAGGGCAACGTGACCACGAACTGGAAACAAGCCCTCGAACAACTCGCACTCGCCTACCCCGACCGCATCACCCCCTACCTCTAACCACCAACACCAACCCGCTTACACAGAAGACTTGACAAGCCCCAGGGCCGGGGCGAGCTCCGCAACGAACTGACCCGCCACCTGCGTTCCGGACGCACGACCCGCAAGCCCCGCGCCCGCACGCAACGGCAGGCTGCTGCAGCTTCGGGGAAAAAGATCCCCGGGATGGTGATGATCAGCGACCGGCCAGCAGAAGTCGATGACCGTGCCGTTCCCGGCCACTGGGAAGGCGACCTGATCATCGGGAAGGACGGTCTATCCCAGATCGGCACCCTGGTCGAACGCGCCACCCGGTTCGTAATCCTGCTGCACCTGCCCCACCGTCGTGACGCTGAGACAGTCGCCGACCAGATGATCACCCAGATGACACTGCTCCCCGAGCATCTGCGCCGCTCGATCACCTGGGACCAAGGAAGCGAAATGGCCGCCCATGAACGCGTAACAGCCAGCCTGGACTTGCGCGACGGGGTGTTCTTCTGCGACCCCCACTCACCCTGGCAACGCGGCAGCAACGAGAACACCAACGGCCTCCTCAGACAGTACTTCCCCAAGGGCACCGACCTCGCTGGCTACACCGCCGACTACCTCGACTACGTCGCCGCGCAACTCAACGCCAGACCCCGAAAGACCCTGAACTGGGCCACACCCGCCGAAGCCCTCCAGAAGCTACTCTCGAACCCAACAAGCAACGGTGTTGCACTGACCGGCTGAATCCGCCCCGCTCCGGCGTCCTCCCCGCGCGGAATCTCCTCTGGAGGCCGGGTCAGCGGACGGTGAGAATGACGCGCTGCCAGCTCGCGAGAGGGTGGGTCGGATGCCGATCACGGGCCTCGGCGATCACGTGCACCGTGGCGCCGGGCTCGGCATCGGCCGGGATGCGCACGCGCGCGCGGGCCTCACCCTCGGGTGAGTCCCCCGCCTCGAGCTCCGCGCGACGGCAGGTTCCGGCGTCGTCGAAGACCCACCAGTGCACGTCGACGCGGTCTCCGTCGGGATCGGTCGCCCGGGCGAGCAGCTCGACACTCTCCCCCGGCGCTGCCTTCCGATCGGCGGCGCCGTCGATCTCGATGCGCGGGTGGTGGTTCGCGGAACCGGCATCCGGCGTGATCGACCAGCGCAGGCGCGCGGCGAAGTCCGCCTGCGCGTCGGCGAACCATCGCGTGACCGAGTGCTCGTCGGCCTCATCGCCACCTCCGAAGATGCGCGCGTCGACCGTTGCCCACGTGTCGGGTCCGATGTCGGTGCGCTCCGCCCGCCCGCCCCACCCGCCGTAGGAGGGGTGCTCCCCCGCCCGCAGTCCCGGCACGAGCAGGTTCAGCATCGTGGTCGTGTCGCCCTCGGAGATCCACTCCCCGGCGGGCTGCGGCGGCATCCACACCCGGTAGCCGTCGGCGCGGAGTTCCTCGGCCGAGCGCCCCGAGAGGTGGAAGTAGTCGGTCGGGTCGCCGGGCACCATCTGGCGTCCGTCGCCCCACACCCGGTAGAGCGCGCCGAGCGTGCCGGCGCTCGTGACGTTCTCGCGCATCCATTCCGCCGCCAGCAGGGGGCGGTCCTCGTCGCGGATGGTCTCGCGGATCAGGTATCCCCACGCCATCGCAGCGGCCTCGGTCACGCGGATGTCGGGCCAGACGGGGAGGATGTAGTCGTCGTAGGTGGCATCCTGCGATGCGAACTTCGTCACGATCGCGCGGCGGGAGACGGATGCGCGCACTTGCGGCCACGCGGGGGTCTCGGCGTACCGCTCCTCGATCGAGCGGAGTGCGCGGGCGAGCGTGGCCGGTCCCGCCCACAGCTGGATGTGCACCGGGCGCGGGTCGTCGTCGAGCAGCGCGTCGGCGATCAGGCGAGAGCCGGGGGTGTCCGCGGACATGTCCCCCTCGAAATCGACGTTGCCGAAGCGGATGATCCCGCGGAGCGCGTCGGGGGACGGGTATCGGTCGTCGTGGACGGCGAGATTCGGGTACGCCTCGGCGTAGGCCTCGACGGCGTCATGGATGAATCGCTCGCCGGGCGCCCACCGCCACGAGGTCTGCGGTTCGGCGTATTCGCGGTCGGGCAGGAAGAATGTCGTGCCGGCGCCGTCGCCGCGCCAGTGGAAGCGGCTGCTCGCGTAGACGAGACCCTGCAGGTCGATGTCGTTCGTGTAGAGCAGCAGGCGCAGCAGGGAATTGAGGTCGTCGAGCTCGGGGTCGGCGGTGACGATCGTGCGGACGCGACCGCTCATGCGACGCCCTGCGCGGCATCCCGCCATTCGGCGAACTCGGCGAGCTTGACGAACATGTCCTCGAACATCATGCGCGTGTCGACCTGCGTGTACACGCGCATGGGTCGCGCGCCGGTGACCGCCACATACGATCCGTGGTCATCGAGAGCCGGAGTCGGCCTTTCGACGTACCGGCTCGATGACGGGTCGGGTTCGAACAGGGACTGCAGCGCAGTGAGCAGCACGAGGGGCGAGTCGCCGAGGGCGTAGGTCTCGGATGCCCCACCGAGGAACGATCCCGCCATCTCGACGATCGCGGCGATCTCGTCATAGAGGTATCGCCCGAGCGGGCCCGCCGTGGCCACCCGTCGCCGCAGCTCCGCGTCGGAGACGAGGCACTGCCGGTAGACGTCGCGCGGAACCTGCCAGATCGGAATCGCGGAGTGACCGAACACGACCTGACCGGCGACGACGTCGATGAGGAGGTTGTACTCGGTCTCCATCGCGTTCGGCGGCGGCACGGCGAGTCCCTCGTGCTCCTCTCCGCCGATCCAGATGAGGGTCATGCGCTGCGCGATCGCCGGCTCGGTCAGCAGCGCCGATGCGAGGTCGGTGAGGCCGCCGCCGGCGACGTAATACAGGGGCGAGGCGACGTCTTCGCGCATCGCCTCCGCGATGATGGCGTCGACAGCCGCCGACGGTCGAGGGGTGGCGGTGTCGGCGAGCGCCTCGTTCGATCCGCGGTGGATCACGTCGGTCGAGAGGAGCCCCATGCGTCCGAACACGTCGCGCACGATCGTCTCGGCGTTCTCGGCCGCCCGACCGGAGGGGTCGAACGGGTCGCCGTCGCGCAGGCGTGACGCGACGACGGCGCGGATGTCGACACCGGGCGAGAGGAGATGATGCACGAGCTGGTACAGATCGTCCGGGTCGCCGGAGAAGTCGTTGTCGATGATCACCCGCGCGTGCGGACCCGCGGCCGGCGGCAGCGTCCGCCACGGCGCCTCGCCCAGTCGCCAGGTCGGCGCGGCGGGCGGCGTGATCCGATCAGCGGCGGGAATGCGGGTCATCGTCGGCCTCTCGTCGTGCGTCAACGCCCTCCGAGAGTACCACCGGTTGACCGGTTTTCCGCCTGCGCGGTGCGGTCAACCGGTTGAAAGCTTTCACTCGTTCGCGCAAGAATGAGCGGACGTGCGCAGCCGCACGCCCCGACACGGAGAGACGACGATGCTCGAACGATGGATCCCCCTGCTCACCGACTACATCCACGCCCACGCCTCGGAGATGACACGAGAACCGGGGGGCGTGCTTCAGCACCCGTACATCGTTCCCTCGAGCCCGCACTCGCCCCTGTACTCCGATGCGCTGTGGGACTGGGATTCCTGGACGATCAGCATCGCCCTCGGGCAGGTCGAGGTCGACACCGATCGCGTCGGGCACTACTTCGAGTACGAACGCGGCGCCATCGTGAACTTCCTCGAGCACAGCGACGAAGACGGCGTGATGCCGATCCAGCTGAGCCCGAAAGGGTCGCTGACCCACGGCGACGCGGGCCGGGAGGGCGGATTCCGGCAGAACATGCACAAGCCGGTGCTCGCTCAGCACGCGGCGATGCTGTCGCAGCGCACGGGCTCGGCGGAGTGGGCGCGGCCGCATCTGTCCGCCATCACCCGCTTCCTGGAACGGTACGTCGAGAGCCACGTGCACACCGAGACGGGATTGGCCTACTGGCAGACCGACTTCGCCGTCGGCGTCGACAACGACCCCTCGGTGTACTACCGGCCCGACGCGAGCACCGCGGCGGTCTACCTCAACGCCCTGCTGTACCGGGAGTTCCTCGCCTTCGGTTACCTGCTCGAGCAGACCGGTGACCTCGACTCCGCGAACCGTTGGCGTGGCCGTGCGAGCGACCTCGCGGACGCCCTGCACCGCCACGCCTGGGATGAGCGCGACGGCACGTTCTACAGCGTCGATCTCACCCTTCGGCCGATCGACGCCGACGACTGGCTCCATCGCGGAGCTCCGCGGCACTGGTCTTCCCTTCCGCTGCGAATCGACAACTGGTCGAGTTTCCTGCCGATGTGGGCGGGCATCGCCACCGCCGAACAGGCCGCCCGCATGGTCGAGCGCTACCGCGACGACCGCACCTTCCGCGCCCCCTACGGCATCCGCACGCTCTCGCGGTTGGAGAAGATGTACGACCTGCGCGCCTCGAACAACCCCTCCAACTGGCTGGGCCCCGTATGGGGCATCAGCAACTACCTCACCTTCCGCGGCCTCGTGCGGTACCGCTACCTCGACGACGCCCGCGAGCTCGCGGAGAAGACGGTGCGCCTGTTCGGCCAGGATCTTGACGCCAACGGATCACTCCACGAGTACTACAACCCCGATAACGGCGACCCGATCATCACGCACGGATTCCAGAACTGGAACTTCCTCGTCCTCAACATGATCGCTTTCCTCGAGGGCCGTCGCGCCGTCGCAGAGTTCTGAGCGCAGCGCGGCATGCGAACATATTGTGACGTTTCAGTAACACGGCCCCGCGACGTTGACAGCCCGCCGAACAGTGACCTAGCATCATATTGAAACGTCTCAAAGACGATGTCACCTTTCAAGGAGGAAACGTGTCCACAGCAACGCGCCGGGGTACCCGAACCCCGCTGAGAAGCCTCGCTGCCGTCGCCGGCGTCAGTGCCCTCATCCTCACCGGCTGCGCGGCCGGTGACAACGGCGGAGGGGAAGCGAGCAACCCCGAAACGCTCGAGTTCCTGAAGAACGCCGAGAACACCACCACCGAGCCGGTGCTGCAGGCCCTCGCCGACGGCGGCGTGTGCGCCGACGCCAACGAGGCCGCCCCGCTCGAGATCAACTCCATCCCCCAGGCCGAGCTCGACGCCCAGGTGCAGCTGCTCGCCACCCAGGACAGCCTGCCGCCGATGTTCTCGGCCGGCGGAAACCCCGCGGAGGGTCAGAAGCTCTGGGACGCCGGCTACCTCGTCGACTTCGACGAGGCCCTCACCGAGCTGGGTGTGCGGGACAAGATCGCCGAGGGAGCGGTCTCGACCATCGAGAAGCTTTACGGCGGGGCCTTCAACTTCCTGCCCTTCCAGTACAACATCGAGGGCATCTGGTACAACAAGGCCGTCTTCGAAGAGAACGGCTGGGAGATCCCCGAGACCTGGGACGACCTGCTCGCCGTATCCGCCGAAGCGGCTGCCGCCGGCTACACCCCCCTCGCCGCCTCGGGCGAGCAGGGCTGGCCGCTGACCCGCCTCATCAGCGGGTACATCTTCCGCGATCTCGGCCCCGACGCGATGCAGAAGGTCGCCGACGGAGACGCCAAGCTCACCGACCCCGAGTACGTCGCCGCCGCCCAGGCCGTCGCCGACCTCGGAGCCGACGGCTACTTCGGCGACAATGTCGCCTCCCTCGACTACGACGCCGCGACCAACGAGTTCCTCACCGGCAACGCCGCGATGATGTACATGGGCAGCTGGCTGCTGGGCAACATCAACGGCGAGGGCAACGCGATCGGCGCCGACAACGTCGGATTTTTCCCGTTCCCCACCGTCTCCGGCGGCGCCGGCTCGATCGAGGAGTACCCGTCGAACGTCGGCCTGCCCGCCACCTTCAACGCCTCCACCTACTCGGCTGACAACAGCGTCGGCGCGTGGCTCGAATGCATCGCCTCCGGCTACGGCGACGAGGCCCTCAAGCAGGGCCAGATCACCGGCTTCATCGCCGATGAAGAGGTCGAGCTGCCCGCCATCTCGCAGGAGATCGCCGACACCATCTCCACCGCGACCGACAGCGTGCTGTGGTTCGAGGCACTGTTCAACGCCAAGGCATCGAACGTCTCGTCGACCAACGCGGCGCTGCTGGTGACCGGCCAGCTCTCGGCGGACGAGTTCATGAACCTCGTCCAGACGGCTCTCGACGAGGGCTGATCACCGCCCTCCCGGTGCGCCCGACATTCCGGACGCACCGGGAGGCTTCCCCCCGTCGGCCCGTCGTTCCGGCAGGATCCGTCACAGCCCCCCCCCCCCCCCCCCGAACACGAAAGGCCGTACGAGATGAAGTCCGTCCTCGGCGACCGCAGAGCCATCCTGCTTCTGCTCACCCCGGCACTGGTGGTGTACACCCTCATCATCGTCGTTCCGGTCTTCTGGTCGTTCGGCCTCACCTTCTTCACCGGCGGCATCCTCGAAGGCTTCAGCTTCACGGGGCTGTCGAACTTCGAAAGACTCTTCCGCGACCCGTACGTGCTGGACGCCCTGTGGTTCACCCTCAAGTACGCGTTCCTCGTCACCGCCCTGCAGGTGGTGGTCGGATACGGACTCGCGCTGCTGTATCACTTCGTCCTCAAGAAGTCGTCGGTGGTGGTTCGCACGCTCGTCTTCTTCCCGGTCGTGCTGCCCACCGTCGCCATCGCGATCCTCTACCAGAAGCTCTTCCAGTCGGCTCCGTCCGACGGCCTCGTCAATGAGCTGCTCGTGAACGTCGGACTCTCCGGCATCGACTGGCTGGGCGCCGGCGACACGGCATTCGTCGTGATCGTCATCATGGACGTCTGGCGTTCGGTCGGCTTCTACGGCGTGCTCATCTTCTCGGGCCTGCTCGACATCCCCGACGACATCATCGAATCCGCGCGCATCGACGGAGCCAAGACCTGGAGCCTGCTGCGCAACATCGTGCTGCCCATGTCGCTGCCCATTCTGTTCGCGTCGTTCATCTTCTCCATCAACGGCACGATCAAGGTCTTCGACTCCGTCTTCGCCCTCACCGGCGGAGGCCCGGGCAATTCGACGACCCCGCTCACGCTGTACATGTACCGCACCGCGTTCCAGTTCAGCGACTTCGGATACGGCTCCACGATCGCACTCCTGCTGACGATCATGTGCCTCATCCTGACCCTGGCCATCTTCCGCTCGTCGCGCCGCGACAACACGGTCTGAAAGGAGCACCGACGATGACGACACTCGACGCCCAGACGACCGCGGTGCCCACACCCCGCGCGTTCCAGCCCCACCGGCGCACGCCCGCCGAACGCGTCCGCCACGTGCTCCGACGACTGCCCGCCTGGTTGACGATCGCCTTCCTCGTGGTGGTGACCGCCTATCCGCTGCTGTGGATGGTCATCAACTCGTTCAAGTCGAACGCCGACTTCCTCAACAACCCCTCCTACACGTTCCCCGAGGTGTGGGAATGGTCGAACTACATCACCGCATGGGAGACGGGCAACCTGTCCACCACGATCACCAACTCGGTGATCGTCACGCTGCCCTCACTCGCCCTCATCGTGCTGCTCGGCACGGCGGCGGGCTTCGCGCTCGAGGTGCTCGTGTTCAAGGGCCGCGGCGGCATCCTGCTGCTGTTCCTGGCGGGCATCATGATCCCGCTGCAGATGATCGTGCTGCCGCTGTTCAACATGTTCTACGCCCTCGGCGTGAACAACTCCTACCTGCCGATGATCCTCATCTACACCGCCAGCGGGCTGCCGCTGACGGTGTTCATGATGGCGACGTTCTTCCGTGCGATCCCGCGCGAGATCTTCGAGGCGGCCACCATCGACGGCGCGTCGATGATCCGCGCATTCTTCTCGATCGGCTTCCCGATGATGCGCAACGCCGTGGTCACCGTCGCGATCGTGCAGTTCTTCCTCATCTGGAACGACCTGCTCATCGCCCTGATCTTCGGCGGCAAGAAGAGCCTGAACACGATCCAGGTCGGTCTGTTGAACTTCTCCGGCGAGTACGGCGCGATCAACTACGGTCCGCTGTTCGCCGCGATCTGCATCACGACCTTCGGCATCCTCGTGCTCTACCTCTTCCTGAATCAGCGGATCATGAAGGGGCTCGCAGCCGGCGCGGTGAAGGGCTGACCCGACCGCTCGTCTCGACGGATCAGGGGGCCGAGCTCGCACGGACGACGAGTTCGGGCCGGTAGCGGATGATCCGCTCCCCGTCGGCAGCGCCCTCGATCTCGCGCAGGAGGAGTTCGACGGCGGTACGCCCGATGGCCGACGCCGGTTGACGGATCGAACTCAGCGGCACGACGGTGGCCGACGCGAAGTCGATGTCGTCGTATCCGATGAGGGCGATGTCGCCCGGTACGCGGATGTCCGACATCAGGGCGAAGGCCTGAAGGAGTCCGACCGCGAGCAGGTCGTTGGCGGCGAAGACGGCGTCCGGCCGGTCGCCCGCGGCCATCGCCACGATGCGCTCACCGGCCGCACGACCCTGAAGCACGGTGAGGGCTGCGACCTCCACCGTCTCGAGCGTCGCCTCCGGCACCTCGCGCACCGCTCGGCGGGCACCCTCGAGCCGGTCTGCGACCTGGCGGATCGAGGGCGATCCACCGACGAAGACGACACGTCGGCGACCCTGTGCGAGAAGGTGCGCGACGGCGAGATAGCCACCTTCGACGTCGTCGACCGCGACGGACGCGAGACCCGATCCGGGTGCGTCGTGGTCCACGAGCACGACGGGGATGCCCGCGGTGCGCAGTCTCTCGAGCTTCGGGATGTCGTCGCCGGCCGGGGTGATCAGAACCCCGTTCACCCGCTGCTCGCGGAAGAGGTCGAGGTAGGCGTCCTCGCGTGCGGGCGCCTCGTCGGTGTTGCCCAGCAGCACGACCATGCCCGCCTCTCCGGCACGATCCTCGGCGCCGCGGGCGACGTCGGCGAAGAACGGGTTCGCGGCGTCGAGCACGACGAGGCCGATGCTGCGGCTGCGGCCGGCGCGCAGCTGCCGCGCGGCGTCGTTGCGCACGAAGCCGAGCTCGTCGATCGCCGCCGTCACGCGCCTGACGGTGCTCTCGGCCACCTTCTCCGGGCGATTCAGCACATTCGACACGGTGCCCACCGACACCCCCGCAGCTGCGGCGACTTCCTTGATGCTGACGCTCATGGCCTCACGAATCCCGCGCTGCTGGTACGCACGACGAGGTCGGGGGCGAAGACCTTGTGCGGGTCAGGGACGGGCTTGCCGCCCCGGGCGATCGCGTCGAACAGCAGATCGACGATGGCTTCGCCGAACCCCTCGTGCCGACCGCGAATGCTGCTCAGCGGGATGAGCGACGCCTCACCGAACTGGGTGTCGTCGAACCCGACCAGGGCGAGCTCCCGCGGCACGTCGACGCCCGCGGCCGACAGCTCGTGGAGGATGCCCAGGCCCAGCAGATCGTTGGCGGCGAAGACGCCGTGCGGACGTTCGGCGGGCGGCCGTGCGGCGATCATCCTGCCGACCTCGCGACCACCGGGAATCGTGCGATCGGGCATGTCGATCACCTCGAGCGAGACGGCCGCGGTGCGGGCGGCGCTGCTGGCGCCGGCGATGCGGTCGGCGATCTGCGGCACGGTCAGGGGGCCCCCGACGAAGGCGATGCGACGACACCCGATGTCGATGAGGTGCTGCAGCGCCTGGTGACCGCCGGACACGTCGTCGATCGACACCGACGGCTGGGTGGCGAACCGGGCCCGCTGGCCCACGAGCACGGACGGCGTGCCGCGTTCGCGCACCTGCGCGAGCCGCTCCTCGATCGGCTGATGGGAGGCGACGATCAGCCCTCGCACCTGGTGCTGTTCGAAGACGTGGAGGTAGGCGTCCTCACGCTCCCGGCTGCGGTGGGAGTTCGCGATGAGCACCGAGACGCCGCGCGCGTCTGCGTGCATCTCGACGCCCTCCGCGATCTCGGCGAAGTGCGGATTGCTGACGTCGGGCACCATGTAGCCGAGCAGCGTGCTCACCCCGAGACGAAGCTGGCGACCGGCGATACTCGGCACGAATCCCAGAGAGTCGATCGCCGCGCGGATGCGCGCGGACTTCTCCGGCGAGACCCGCTCGGGGTGGTTCAGGTAGTTCGAGACGGTGCCGATCGCCACATCGGCAGCGACCGCGACGTCGCGGATGCCCGGTCGTGACATGCGCTCCCCTCGCGACGTAGGCCGTGGCACGACAGTAGCCGATCAGCGCCAGTCGTGACGCGCGGCGAAGCCGAGCCGGTCGCGGATCTTCCTCGTCGACATGAGGGATTCGTGCTCCCCCAGGTCATCGGCGACCGGCGTGCCGGGGAACCACCGTGCGGCGAGCTCGCGTGAGGGCATGGCGCAGCCCGATTCCGGGGCCGCGACGTTGTAGACCTCGAACCCCGGTCGGGCGTCGGCGAGAGCGAGGGCGACCGCTTCGGCACCGTCGCGCGCATCGATCCAGGACCCGAGGAGGTCGCGGCGGTAATCGGGCTCGCCCGCGCGGTCGAAGGTGTCGTACTCGTCGGCGGCGACGACGTTCGTGAACCGCAGCGCCGTGATGGAGGTCCCCGGCGCCCACCCGACGATCTGTGCGGCAATCGCCTCCTCGGCGACCTTGCCCAGCCCATAGGTGTTGTGCGCGCGGGTGAAGGTCTCGTCCACGGGGAGCGCCGGCGGGGCCTGATCGAAGGGGAATCCCATGGCGGTGATGCTCGACGCGGAGACGATGGTGCGGATCCCCGCGCGGTGGGCGGCGAAGAGCACGTGGAAGCTCACGGACATGTTGTTGTCGAAGGCGGCCGCGTCGGGCACGAGTCCGTTCACGGGGATCGCCGCCAGGTGCACGATGGCGTCGAGTCCGCCGTGGCGGGCGGTCACGCCGAGGAAGGCGTCCAGGGTCTGGCCGTAGTCGGTGAAATCCACGCGCGTGAAGCCGACACCCGCCGGCCCTTGCAGGTCGAAGCCGACGACCTCGTGACCGTCGGAGCGCAGGCGTTCGACGGTGGCCCGCCCGAGCTTTCCGCCGCTTCCGGTAACCCCGATGATCATCCCGACTCCCTCGTCCCGGCATCGCCTGCTGTTGAAACGTCACAATTCTAGCGCGCCAGCCCACACCGCAGCGAGCGCGGCTGCGAATAAACTTGCAAGCCGGGAGGATCATGTCGGCGCACTACGGCTCGTCGCTCGATGTCCATCTCCGCCAGTTGACCAAGGTGGCGGTGATGTATCACGAGCGCGGCATCCGCCAGGCCCAGATCGCAGAGACCCTCGGGATCTCCCAGGCGAAGGTCTCGCGATCGCTCAAGCGTGCCGAGGACCTGGGGATCATCCGCACCATCGTCTCGATCGCCCCGGGACTGCACCCCGACCTCGAGGCTCGCCTGGAGACGACTTTCGGGCTGGATGAAGCGGTCGTCGTCGATATCGAGGACGCCGACCGCGACGATGCCGCCGCTGTCATGGGCGGAATCGGCAGCGCCGCAGCCTCCTACCTCGAGGAGACGTTCGCCGCCGGCGAGCGCATCGGGATCTCCTCGTGGAGCCGCACCCTCCTCGCGACGGTGGATCGCATGCGACCGCTGCGCACCCCGATCGGCGGTCACATCGTGCAACTCCTCGGAGGACGGGGCTCGAGCGAGGCCCAGGCGCAGTCGCACCGCCTGGCGGGAGACCTGGCGCGCCTGATCGGCGCCGTCCCGTCCTACGTCCAGGCCCCCGGCGTGGTCGCCGATGCGAGCCTGCGCGAACGCCTCTTGGAAGACCCCGGTCTGGCAGCCGTCACCGCGCAGTGGCGGGAACTGACGACGGCGGTGGTCGGTATCGGAGATGTCCGACCGTCCGCCCTCCTCGCCGACAGCGGGAACGCGTACGGCCCGGGCGAGCTCGAGGCGCTCCTCGCCGACGGCGCGGTCGGTGACATCTGCCACCGCGTGTTCCGCGCGGACGGCTCGGTCATCCATGGGCCTCTCGACGAGCGGACGATCTCCATTCCCGCCGAGGAGTTCCGCCGCATCCCTCGCCGCATCGGCGTCGCCGGCGGACCCCACAAGCGTGAACCGATCCGGGGAGCGCTCGCCGGCGGCTGGGTCACCGTTCTCCTCACCGACGTGCACACCGCACGCGACCTCATCGAGGGCGCTTGAGCCCGACCGCGTGACGCAGCGACGGCGGGCTTCGTCGACGCGCGCACTTTCGTCCGTTATATTGAAACGTACCAACTCGCGAATGGTGGACGTCGTCGATGACGCGGCCTGCGAGCTTGAAACGTTACGAATCACAGAGGATCCATGAACGTCACTGTCGCGGCACCCCGCATCGAGCACCATCGCGATCCGCTCGGGATCGGCGAGGCAGCTCCGCGCATCTCCTGGCGCATCAGCGACGCGCCGACCGGATGGACGCAGAACTCCTACCGCCTGCTCATCGAGCGCGAGTCCGGCAGCCGCGCGCACGAGGTCGCGGGCGACGATCAGGTTCTCGTGCCGTGGCCCGAGTCGCCTCTCGCCTCTCGCGAGCGCGCCGTCGTGCGCGTGCAGATCGCCGGCGCCGACGGCCTCTGGAGCGATCCCTCACCGGCCCGCACGGTCGAGGCGGGCCTTCTCGAGCCGACGGACTGGACCGCCCGACCCGTCGGCGCACGTCGGCTCGAGCCGCGCGAGTCCGACGAGCGGCGTCCGTCGCTGGTGCGCCGCTCGTTCACCGTCGACGGCGAGGTCGTGCGAGCACGCCTCTACGCCTCAGCGCACGGACTCTACGAGGCCGAACTCAACGGCCGCCGCGTCGGCGACGACACCCTCTCCCCGGGGTGGACCTCCTACGACTCGCGCCTGCGGTATTACACCTACGACGTCACCGACCTTCTCGCACCGGGAGAGAACGCCATCGGCGCGTGGCTGGGCGACGGCTGGTATCGCGGACGCGTCGGCTGGTACGAGGGCTTCCGCAACGTCTTCGGCGAGGACCTCTCCTTCCTCGGACAGCTCGAGATCACCTACGCCGACGGCCGTCGCGAGACGATCGCGACGGACAGCACGTGGCGCACCGCCGCCTCGCCGATCCTGCGCTCCGGCATTTACGACGGCGAAGACTACGACGCGCGGCTCGAGCACGACGGATGGAGCTCCCCCGGCTTCGACGACTCCGCCTGGGAGCAGGCCGCGGTGCGCTGGCGTGACCCGGCGACCCTCGTGGCACCCACCGCCCCTCCCGTGCGCTGCACCGAGGAGCGGCGGCCGGTCGAGGTGCTCACCTCGCCGAGC
Organism: Microbacterium luteum; assembly: GCF_015277875.1. Lineage (NCBI taxonomy): Bacteria > Bacillati > Actinomycetota > Actinomycetes > Micrococcales > Microbacteriaceae > Microbacterium > Microbacterium luteum. Next base: position 3,021,687 of record NZ_CP063814.1, read on the forward strand.
GGCGCCCGCATCCTCGACTTCGGACAGAACGTCGCGGGCCGCGTGCGCCTGCGCGTTTCCGGGCCGGCCGGCGCGACCGTGCGCCTGCGCACCGCCGAGGTGCTGCAGGACGGCGAGATCTACACACGTCCGCTGCGCTCGGCGCGCTCGAGCGACCACTACACCCTCGCCGGGCGCAGCGTGGAGGAATGGGAGCCCCGGTTCACCTTCCACGGCTTCCGGTACGTCGAGGTCGACGGGTGGCCGGGCGACTTCGACGCCGATGTCGCCGCCGGCGCCCTCGTCGCCCGCGTTCTGCACACCGACCTCGAGCGCACCGGGTGGTTCTCCGCCTCTGACCCCGACGTCCAGAAGCTGCACGACAACGTGGTGTGGGGGATGCGCGGAAACTTCGTCGACATCCCCACCGACTGTCCGCAGCGCGACGAGCGCGCCGGCTGGACCGGCGACATCCAGGTCTTCGGCCCCACCGCGTCGTTCCTCTACGACGTCTCGGGCATGCTCAGTGGATGGCTGCGCGACGTCGAAGCCGATCAGCTGCCCGACGGCACGGTGCCCTGGTACGTGCCGGTCATCCCGTCGCACCGCATGTGGACCCCCATCCGGCCGGGTGCCGCGTGGGGCGATGTGGCGACGATCCTGCCGTGGACCCTCTATCAGCGCTTCGACGACGCCGGCGTCGTGCAGCGGCAGTTCGACAGCGCGCGACGCTGGGTCGACCTCGTCGAGAAGCTCGCCGGCGAAGACCGGCTGTGGAACGAGGGCTTCCAGCTCGGCGACTGGCTCGATCCCGCCGCGCCGCCGGAGGATCCCGCGGATGCGCAGACCGATCGCTACCTGGTCGCGACGGCCTACTTCGCCCGATCGGCGCGCATCGCGTCGTGGATGGCGGCGCTCCTCGGCGACGAGACGGCAACCGCGCACTACGCCCGCCTCGCCGACGAGGTGGATGCGGCCTTCGCCGACGCCTACGTACTGCCCGACGGTCGCATGACCAGCGACGCCCAGACCGCCTACGCGCTCGCGCTCGCGTTCGACCTCATCCCGGATGCGCCCCGCCGCGAGGCGGCGGGACGACGCCTCGGCGAACTCGTGCGCGCGGCGCAGAACCGCATCTCCACCGGCTTCGTCGGCACACCGCTCGTCTCGGACGCCCTCTCCGGAGCGGGTGAGCTGGACACGGCGTACGCGGTGCTGCTGGAGAAGGAGTGCCCCTCCTGGCTGTACCAGGTCGGCAAGGGAGCCACGACGGTGTGGGAGCGATGGGACTCGATGCTTCCCGACGGCACGGTCAACCCCGGCGCGATGACCTCCTTCAACCACTACGCGCTGGGAGCGGTGGCCGACTGGCTCCACCGGGTGGTCGCAGGCCTGGCGCCGGACGCCGCGGGGTATCGGCGCATCCGCTTCGCCCCGCGCCCCGGCGGCGGGCTCACCTCGGCGAGCGCGCGCCACCTCACGCCCTACGGCGAGACGGCTATCGCGTGGCGCATCGACGGCGATCTGCTGCACGCCGAGATGACGGTTCCGGTCGGGGCGACGGCGGTGATCGACCTGCCCGGCGCCGCGCCGGAGACGGTCGGCCACGGAACGCACCCGCGCACGGTGGCGCTCGTCGCTCCCGCCACGGTCGCGGCCCCCGCCTGATCCGCGTCGCCGCCTGATCCGCGTCGGGGTGCCCCGGGTCATGCTCAACGCCGGCGAGCGTCTCCTCGGCAGGTCGCCGGCGCCTGCAACCGGCACAGGAGAGGAGATCAGGCCTCCAGAGGTCGATTCCGGGCTCCTGGTCCTCTGGAAGGCGTTTCTCCTCCGTAAGCGTGCGGGTCTCGGACGCCGGGCCCGGTCTCGTGCCGCCCAGGGTTCCGGTATCGAGACCGCTGCGGTACCGTCGTCGCGACGACGCTCCCGTGCACCGAGGGATGCGCGACACCTCGAAGGACGCCATGCCTCACACCGCTCGGTCCCGCATCCGCTCGATCGTGGCCGGCGCGGTCGCGACCGCCCTCGTCGCCACCGGCGCCACCGTCGCGACCGCCGCAGCGCCGCCGGCGCCGGCTCAGGCGGCATACCCCGACACCTTCAACCCGTTCGCGTTGAACGGCGGCTTCACCGTCTACGCCCGCGAAGACCTCACGATGGGCAACGACGAGACCGAGGGCAGTCTCGCGGCCGGGGGCGTCGCCACCAAGCCGGGCGACGGGCAGTACACGATCATCCACGTCGCCGCCGGAACGGCCGACTACACGCTGCCGACCGTCGACGGCGACCCGACGCGGCTGCTCGTCGGCGAGTACAGTCCCGGCAGCGGCGGCATCCTCGCGATCACGAGTGCCGGCACGTCGGACCCGTCTCTGCAGGGCGACCTCAAGATGGTGCAGCGCGACGGACCGTTCCAGGCCTTCACGCGCGCCGACTGGCTGCGGCTGAACACGAACCCGGCCAACCCCGACCAGACGCCGCTCATCGACGCGACCGCTCAGGTCTACCCCGAGGATGCCGCTCCCCCCGCCTCGGCAGCGGGCGACGGCAGCATCTACACGGCCGACACGTCTGCCACCGCCGTCGCCGACTACGTGGAGGCGAACCGTCAGGCCGACTACGACCAGGCCGCCGCGTGTCTCGATGAGATCGCCGATCCCACCCTGGACCTCGGCTATCCGGTCGGCGTGGCCGAAGACGCCGGTTCGCGCAAAGTGCTCGAGCCGCTCAGCGCCGATCGACCGAACGTCGTCGACTACAGCGAGATCGCCGGTGCGGCGCTGCTGCAGTTCTCCGCCGGTCCGACTCCGGGTGCCGCGAATCCGCTGATCATTCGCGTTCCCGCCGGCACCACCGACGTCGTCGGCCTGCGCATCGACCCGCAGGGCACCTACTCGCCGTACACCTTCTGGGACCTCTCGGCGCTCACCGGCGACGTCTCGGTTACCGCCGCCGAGGGCCGGATCGACGGATCCATCTACGCGCCGAACGCGAACGTCACCGTCGACGCGGCACCGCTGGACGGGCAGGTGATCGGTCAGAACGTCGTGCTCGAGGGCGGCGAGGTGCACTCGTTCCTCTTCGCCGGCGAGATCGCGTGCGCGGCGGACAGCGGCTCGTTCCGGGTGCAGAAGGCGCTCGAGGGCATCGCCGAGGACGACCTGCCCGCAGGGACGACGTTCACCGTGTCATGGACCGCCACCGAGCCCGACGGAACCGAGCTCACCGGATCCCTCGACGTGCCGGCAGACGGGGGCTGGGTCGACCCCGGCGAGCAGTTCCCGATCGGCACCGAGATCGTCTTCGACGAGATCGCCCCGCCGTCGGTCCCCGGCTATGAATGGGGCTCGCCGACGATCGCGCCCGACAGCATCACCGTCGGCACCGGCACCGCGGACATCGTCGTCACCAACACCGCGACCGCTCTCGTCGGCACGTTCGAGGTGACGAAGTCGGTGCAGACCACCGACGGGTCGACCCCGGCGCCGCCGGCCGGCACGGTGCCGGTGACATGGACGGCGTCGTTCGGCGGCGAGCAGATCGCCGAGGGCACGCTCGAGGTTCCGCTGGACGGAACGCCCGCGCCCGTCGGACAGGACTTCCCCGTCGGCACCGAGATATCGCTGGACGAAGACCTGTCCGGCGTCACGCCGCCTCCCGGGTACGACTGGACCGGCGCGAGCTGGGACCCCTCGGCGACGTTCGAGATCGACGACACGTCGACGGTCGCCGTCTCGCTCGTGAATCTCCTCACCCCCGAATCCGCCGACCGCACGGTCACCCTGGTGAAGTCAGCCAGCGGAGACGCCGCCGACGATCGGTTCGGCTACGAGGTCAGCTACAACACCGATCCGGCCGGGGAACGCACGACGCGCGACCTGCCCGTGGGCGATCCCGAGACGCTCGACGACCTCGAGACCGACGCCGATGCGATCGCCCTCGCCGAGCTCGTGCCGACGCTCGACGGGAGTCCGACCGACGCGGACGCGTGGGAGCTGCCGACCTTCACCGTCACGACCGACGACGGCGAACCGCAGACGTTCACCCCCGAGAACTTCGAGGGCGCCGGTCCGCTCGACGGCGCGATCGTCGAGATCCCGATCGCCGAGAGCGGCGACATCGTCATCGAGATCTCGAACACCCTGCAGGAAGGCACTTTCGCCCTCAGCAAGGCCTTCGCCGGCATCGACGGCGCGAACCTTCCCGCCACCATCGGCTTCGCCGTCGCGTGGACTGCACAGACGCCGCTCGGCGATGTCGTCACCGGCACCGTGCGCCTTCCGGCCGACGGCACAGCGGTCTCGCCGCTCGATGACGAGGGGCAGCCGGTCACATTCCCGGTCGGGACCGAGGTCACCTTCGTCGAGCAGACACCTCCCGGTGTGGGATGGATCGACTGGGGAGACCCCGTCGTCTCCCCGGAGCCGCTCGTCATCGTCGGCGACGACGAGCCCGTCGCGACCGCGACGCTCACCAACTCCGCGACCCTGCGCACGAGCACCTTCCAGGTGGTCAAGCGCTTCGCGGGCATCGACCCCGGAGATGTGCTCGCCGGATCCTTCACCGTCGAGTACACGGCGTATCAGCCCTTCGCGGGCATCGCGACGGGCTCGATCGAGGTTCCCGCCGACGGAACCCCGGCGGGACCGACCGTCGACGGCGAGCCGGTGCAGTTCCCGGTGGGCACGGCGGTGCGCCTGGCCGAGGTCGAGCCCGACGCCTCGGCGCTACCGCCGAACTACGCGTGGGCCGAGGCGACCTGGAACCCCTCCGCCTTCCTGCTTGTGCGACCAGGCGTCGTGGCGGAGCGGGAGCTGGTGAACTCCGTGTCCGAGCTCGCCCGCTTCTCGGTGGAGAAGGCGGTCAGCGGTGACGCCGCGGACCTCGTGCCGGCCGACACCACGTTCCCGGTCGAGTGGTGGCTCGGCCTGCAGTCGCAGGATCCGTTGAACGCCGGCATCGGTGCGCCGGCGGTGTCGCCGTATCTGCCGGTCGGTTCGACGGTGGAGCTGCGCGAAGGGGATCTCCCTGAGATCGACGGTGTCGAGTGGGGCGCCGTGTCCTGGACCGCCGCGGGCGAGCCGGTGCCGACGACCCCGGGCGGACTCGTGGCCTTACGCGTGGACGGCGATCCGGAACCGCTCGCCCTGGTCATGACGAACACCGCGTCGACCGAGCCGACCGGAGGGTTCACGGTGACGAAGACGCTCACCGGCGGAGCCGCATCCGAGGTGCCTACCGACACCGCCTTCACGATCGAGTACATCGTCGACGACGGCGAGGCGCAGACGTCGCAGGTGGCGGCGGGCGAGACGGTCGAGGTGGTGGATGTGCCCGCCGGCGCGACCGTGCGGCTGCGCGAGCTCGCACCGCCGTCCGTCGAGGGCGTGGCTTGGGGTGCAGCGACGTGGAGCATCGACGGCGAGGAGCTGACCCCGGACGCGGACGGCTGGGTGACGACGACGGTGGATGCCGGCGCGACACTCGCCTTCTCGCTCGTCAACACGGCCGCTCCGGGCGCGCTTCCGGTGACCGGCGGCTCGGGGGTGATCCCCCTCCTTCCGGTGCTGGCGGTGATCGCCGTGGCGATCGGCGCGGGGCTCGTCGTGCGGCGGCGGATGGCGTGAGCGGTCGCCGGGCGATGTCGGAGGTATGTTCGATAATGGAGGCATGCTCGAAGCGCTCGACACCCTGACCGATCTGAAGGATCGGCTCAGCGCGCTCGTGCCCGGCGCCTCCGACGAGTTGGTCGCCGGTGCCGCCACCGACGGCGAACTTCTCGGCGTGCTGCAGGTGCTCGGCGACGTGTCCCGCCAGGTCGATGCGCTGATCGTGGCCTCCACCGTTCAGGCTCAGTCGGCCTCGACCGGCGGTCACGACGAGAAGCTGACCACCCGGCTCGGCTGCGCGAACGTGGGCGACCTGCTGCGCCGCACGACCCGGTGCGACAAGAAGCAGGCGGGCGTGTGGACCGCGGCGGCTGCGGCGTTCCCGCACGAGGTGTCCCTGACCTCGGGCGAGCCCCTGCCCGGTGCGTTCCCCGCCATGCGGGCGGCGATGCGCGACGGCGCCGTGTCGGCCGCCGGAGTCGTGGCCGCCACGGCGCGCCTGCGCGCGGCGTCGGCTCGTATCGACCCGGCGGGAATGCACCTGGCAGATCGCGTTCTCGCCGCGGCCGCGCGCGGCATCCGTTCCGACGACCTCGACGAGCACGGCGAGCCCGTGACCGATGCGCCCGCGGAGCATCCTCCGATGGACGCGTGGGAACTGCGCACGCTCGCCGATGCCCTCGTCGACCGCCTCGATCAAGACGGTGCCGCGCCCTTCGAGGAGCGCGCGCTCCGCGACCGTGGGCTGTGGGTCGGTGTACGCGGGCGCGACGGTCTTATTCCGGTGCGCGGCGAGCTCCTGCCCGAGGTGGCCGGGCAGTTGCAGATACTCATCGACGCCGTGTTGAATCCGCACGGTCCGGAGCGCGCGCCGGGACCGCGCTTCACCGACGACGCGGCGGAACGATCCGCCGAAGAGCCGGCCGTACACGACGACCGCACGGTGTCGCAGCGCCAGCACGATGCATTCGCCGTTGCGCTCGGCATCGCGGCGCGAGCCGCCGACGCTCCCACGATCGGTGGCGCGGCACCCACGCTGGTCGTTTCGGTGAGCGCTGAGGATCTAGCCGCGGGTCGCGCCGCCCATATCGACGGCATCGGCGCAGTGCCGGTCGCGGTCGCCCACCAGGTGGCGTGCGGCGGAACGGTGCAGCGCGTCGTGCACGACCCGAGGGGCAAGATCATCGACCTCGGCTTCAGCGGCCGCATCTTCAGCGCGGCCCAGCGGCGGGCGATCATCGCGCGCGACGGATCGTGCATCATTCCCGGATGCCCGGTGCCCGCGCGCTGGTGCGAGGTGCACCACGTCGACGAGCACGCCCGGGGCGGCCCGACCCACGTCGACAACGGCGTGCCGCTGTGTTTCTTCCACCACCGCACGCTGGAGCGATCGGGGTGGGAGATCGTCATGCGAGACGGTGTGCCGCACGTGCGCGGTCCCGCCTGGTGGGATCCGCAGCGACGTTTCCGACCGGCATCGAAAGCCCCAGGCCACGCGGCTCCGAGTCGCTCACCCCGTCGCGGCAGTCCCGCCCGCGCGCGAGCCGACACCGGATAGCCCGCCCGCGCACCCCATCCCTTCACCCGGAGTACCTAGCTGCGCGTGACGATGTCGCGCAGGCGCTGGATGCCCGGGCGCAGACTCGTGAGCACCGGAACGTCGACGTGCGCCGCATCCGCAGCCGACGCCATCGAGGCCTGAGCGAGCACGACGACGTCGGCATCGGCGGCGACGCGGGTGATCGCGTCGGCGACCAGACGGTCGTGCGACGCGCGATCGCCGCCGGACACCGCGGCGAAGGCGCCGTCGATCACCTCGCTGACGACCGTCGGCCTCGCTCCCGCGAGGGCGGCGCGCTCACCGATCAGTGCCAGCGTGGGCTCGAGCGTCGTGGGCAACGTGGCCAGCACGGCGATGCGATCCCCCGTCGCGACCGCCTCGTCGGCCATCGCCTCGTCGATGCGCAGCACGGGGATGCCGACCTCGTCCGCCGTCGTAACGGCCAGCTGCGAGATCGACGAGCAGGTGAGCATCACCGCATCCGCCCCGGCCGTCTTCGCCGCACGCACCAGCTCGGCGACCCGCGCCGCAACTCCCGCGGCCCGGCTCTCGTCGCGCAGGTCGGCGACGATACGGTCGTCGAGATAGTTCACGGTGTCCACACCCGGAAGGAACTCGCGTGCGAGTTCGGCGACGGGCGCGATCACCACCGCGCCGGTGTGCAGAAAGGCGACCCGTGTGGATTCGGACATGTGTCGATCATCCCCTTCGATGGAGTCCACGGCTGGATGAATATCCATGCAGCGTTGCGAGAAGTTGCACACCCAGGTTAGCCTGTGACCACGTTGATGCGAAAGGACCTGCCAATGTCGGCGACCACTCCCCTGCGCACCCACGCCCCGCTGCATCCGCTCACGGCGGAGAACGCGCGCTGGTCGAGCGGCTTCTGGGCCGGCATCGCGCAGCGCACGCACGAGGTGACCGTCCCCTCGATGTGGGACATGCTCCGTGACCCGGCGATCAGCCCCGGCCTGACGAACTTCCGGATCGCCGCCGGACTCGAAGACGGCGAGCACCAGGGTCCGCCGTTCATGGACGGAGACACCTACAAGTGGTTCGAATCCGCCGTCGCGCAGCTCGAGCTTCATCCCGATGCCGAGGTCGAACGGCAGCTGGAAGACATCGCGGCCCTCATCGCCTCCGTGCAGCGTGAGGACGGATACCTCCACACCCCCACGGCGATCTCGGAACGCCACCGGCAGCAGGTCGTCGCCCTCGCCGATCGCTTCAACTTCGAGACCTACAACCTCGGCCACCTCATCACCGCCGCCGTGCGCCACTACGAGGTCACCGGCAGCGAGACTCTACTGAACGCGGCCAAGAACGCGGCACGATTCCTGCAGAGCCTCGCCACCGACAAGCCCGTGGAGCTCGCCCGCAGCGCGATCTGCCCGTCGCACTACATGGCCGCGATCGAACTCCACCGCGTCACCGGCGACGAGCAGCACCTGCGCCTGGCCGAGGACTTCCTGCGCGTGCGCGACGAGTTCGAGGAGGGCGGCGACGACAATCAGGACCGCATCCCGGTGCACGAGCAGACCGCCGTCGCCGGTCACGCGGTTCGTGCCAACTATCTCTACGCGGGTCTCGCCGACCTCGTCGCCGAGACCGGCGATGAGCGTCTGACGTCGGTGCTCGAGCGCCTCTGGAACGACGTCGTCGACACCAAGCTCTACATCACCGGCGGATGAGGCGCCCTCTACGACGGCGCCTCGCCCGACGGCTACCCCTGGCAGAGCGAGATCAGCCGGGTGCACCAGGCGTACGGGCGCCCCTTCCAGCTGCCGAACACGACCGCCCACAACGAATCGTGTGCGCAGATCGGCATGATCTTCTGGTCCGAGCGGATGCTCGCCCTCGAGCCCGACGCGCGATACGCCGACGTCATCGAGCGCATCGCCTTCAACTCGCTGCTGTCCACCATCGGCCTCGACGGCACGACCTACTTCTACACCAACCCGCTGCGCCAGGTGCGCGGTCTCCCCTTCCCGCTGCGGCGCGCGGGCGACACCGCCCTCCACCCGGTGCCCGAGCCTCCCGCCTCCGACGCGCGCGGGCGGGCACGCTACCTCAGCTGCTTCTGCTGCCCGCCGAACATCGCCCGCACACTCTCGCGGCTGCACGAGCGCATCGCCTCGGTGTCACCGGACGGTCTGTTCGTGCACCAGTACGGGGGATCCCGCATCGACGTTCCTTTCGAGGAGGGCCGGATGCTGGCGCTCGACGAGCACTCCGACTACCCGTGGGATGGGCGCATCGTCTTCACCGTGCGCGAAGCGACCGGCACCGTGCCGCTGCACCTCCGCATTCCGGGATGGTCGTCGGATGCGACGCTCACGGTCAACGGCGAACCGGTCCCGGTGAGCGCCCCGTCCTCCTACACCCGCATCGAGCGCGCGTGGTCGGCCGGCGACGAGATCGTGCTCGACCTGCCCATGCCGGTGCGGCTCCTGCGCGCGCACCGCCTCGCCGAGGAGGTGACGAACCAGGTGGCCGTGCAGCGCGGCCCGGTCGTCTACGCGCTGGAGAGCCACGACCTTCCCGAGGGCGTGATGCTCGAGCAGGCCGCCCTTCGCCGTGGCACGGAGCTCTCACCGGTCCAGGCCGAGATCGCCGGGCACCGCGTCATCGCACTCGATACCGAGATCGCCGTGCTCCCCCGCCCCGACGACACCCTCTACGCCGACCTCGACGACGCCACCGTGCGAACGGCGGGCGCGCGCCTCATCCCGTACTACGCGTGGAGCAACCGCGGGCCGGGCGAGATGTCGGTATGGCTGCCGGTGGTGTGGTGAGCACCATGACCGCGCCGCACGTCATCGCGACCTACATCATCGAGACCTCCCTGCCGCTGGAGCATGCCGCCGAGGTGCTCGCGGGCGAGCAGTCGACCGGCACCTTCGTGCGGGTGGAGCGCGAGTCCGACGATCTGCGCGCGCGGTTCGCGGCCCAGGTCGAATCGCTCGAGGAGATCCCGCTGACCGGCGCATCACCGCTGCCCGGGTCGGTGGGAGACCCGGCCACGCGGCGACGCGCTCGGCTGCGCATCCGCTTCCCCCTGGAGAACTTCGGGCCCTCGCTGCCGAACCTGCTGGCCGCCGTCGCGGGGAACCTGTTCGAGATCAAGCAGCTGTCGGCGATCAAGCTCGTCGACCTCGACCTGCCTCCGGCGTTCGCCGAGCGCTACGCCGGCCGCAGTTCGGCGTCGCCGGCACCCGACGACTGATGTCCCGCCCCGACGGCGCCATGATCGGCACGATCGTCAAGCCCAGCATCGGGCTCTCCCCGGCCGACCTCGCCGACCTCGTGGGCGATCTCGCCGCGGCCGGCGTCGACTTCATCAAGGATGACGAGCTGCAGGGCAACGGCCCCCAGGCCCCGCTGCGGGAGCGGGTCGCGGCGGTGATGCCGGTGCTCGAACGCCACGCCGATCGCACCGGCGTCAAGCCGATGTACGCGTTCAACATCACCGACGACATCGACCGGCTCGAAGCCAACCACGATCTCGTGCTCGCCGCCGGCGGCACCTGCATCATGGTGTGCGTGAACCTCGTCGGTCTGCCCGGCCTCGAATACATCCGCCGCCGCTCGCAGCTGCCCATCCACGGGCACCGCGCCATGTTCGGGTCGATCAGCCGATCCGAACAGCTGGGCATCGGCTTCCGCGCGTGGCAGAAGATCGCACGCCTCTCGGGCGCGGACCACCTGCACACCAACGGCATCTCCAACAAGTTCTACGAGACCGACGCGCAGGTGCTCGATGCGATCGCCGCCGTCCGGGAGCCCCTCCTCGGCCTCGAATCCACCGTGCCCGTGCTCTCCTCGGGGCAGTGGGGCGGCCTCGCGCACGCCACCTATGCCGAGACGGGGACCACCGATCTGCTCGTGCTCGCCGGCGGCGGCATCCACGGGCACCCCGACGGTGCGCGCGCCGGCGTGGCGAGCATGCGCGAGGCGTGGGCGTCGGCGGCAGCGGGCGAGAGCGTCGAGACGGCCCTCGAGCGCTCCGCCGCCCTGCGCCGCGCGACGGAGGCGTTCGGGGCCGCTCGTGTCTGAGGCCGCCGGCGCCGCGCCGCGCGCCGGGTTCTACGGCGACGACTTCACCGGCAGCGTCGACGCCCTCCTCCAGTTCGCGCGCGCCGGCTGGAGCGGACGGCTGTTCGTCGGCCTTCCCGACGACGACGCGCTGCGTGAGGCGGCCGCGACCGTCGACGTGGTGGGCATCGCCGGAATCGCCCGGTCTCTGCCGCGCGAGGCGCTCGACGCCGAAGTGCGCCCGGCGCTGACGGCCCTTGCGGCGCTGCATCCGCCCCTCGTGCAGTACAAGGCCTGCTCGACCGCCGACTCCTCCCCCGACGTCGGAAGCATCGGACGCGTGATCGAGATCGCCCGCGACGTCGTCGGCGACGGCCCCGTCCCGCTGCTGTTCGCCCAGCCGGACTTCGGACGCTACACCGTCTTCGGGCACCACTTCGCAGCCGAAGACGGCGTCGTGCACCGCCTCGACCGGCAGCCGACGATGTCGACGCACCCGTCGACGCCCATGACCGAATCCGATCTCGCCCGCCACCTGTCGCGACAGACGACCCTCCCGATCGACGGGATCCCGTTCACCCGCTACACCTCGTCGGCGGCGGTGATGGCCGCCCTCGCGGCCTCCCCCGCCGCGGCGACGGTGCTCGACGCCGCCGACGCCGCCCACCTCGCCCTCGTCGGCCGCGCCATCGCGGCGCTCGAGACGCCGGTGTTCGCCGTCGGGTCAGGCGGGCTGAGTCTCGCCGTCGCCACGGCACGCCCGGGTCGGGAGTCGCCGCCGCCGGCCGCCACCCCGGCACGCGGGCCCGTGCTCGCCGTCTCGGGCAGCCGGTCGACCCAGACCCGTCGCCAGATGGATGCCGCCGCCGACGCCGGCTGGCTCGTCGAGACCCTGCCGTTGGATGCCGCCGACCGCGACGCCGCGATCGCGCGCACGATCACCGCGCTCGGCGCCGGACGCAGCGTCGCCTTCCGGTCCGACCACCTCCGCCTCGACGACGCCGACCCGCTGCACGCGCTCGCCCGTGCCGGCGCCCACATCGTGGCGGCTGTGCTCGACGCGGGCGCCGCGTCTCGGGTGATCGTGTGCGGTGGCGACACCTCCAGTCGCATCACGACGCTGCTGGGCGTGCGGTCGCTGTCGATCGCGGCGAACCCGGTCGGCAACATCGTGCTGCTGCGCGCCCACGCCGACGACCCCGCCGTCGACGGCGTGGAACTCCTGCTGAAGGGAGGCCAGGTCGGCGGCGTCGACCTCTTCGACGAGGTGCGCCGGCTGGGCGAGTCCGAGGCCGGCAGTCGATGACGGCCGCAACCTCCGCCGACACCGGCCTCTCCCGCCTCGCCGCGGAACTCGACGATCCCGCACGCCTCAGCACGCGAGCCATCGACCGCGTCGCCCAGGCGAGCGACGCATCCCACTATCTGCTCACCCCGGAAGCGGTGGTGACCGCGGCGGACGCGACCGAGGTCGCTCGGCTGCTGCGAACCGCGTCGACGCTGCGCCGCCCCGTCACCTTCCGATCGGGCGGCACGAGCCTGTCGGGACAGAGCGCCGGTGACGGACTGCTCGTCGACGTGCGCCGCGGATTCCGCCGCATCGACGTGCTCGACGACGGCCGGCGCGTGCGCGTGCAGCCGGGCGCCACCGTGCGTCAGGTCAACGCCCGCCTCGCGCGCCACGGATACCGGCTCGGTCCCGACCCCGCCAGCGAGGCCGCCTGCACGATCGGCGGGGTCGTCAACAACAACTCCAGCGGCATGGCCTGCGGCACGACCGAGAACACCTACCGCACCCTCGAGTCGATGGTGTTCGTGCTCCCCTCGGGCACACGGGTCGATTCGGGCGCACCCGACGCCGACGAGGCGCTGCAGCGCGCCGAACCCGGCCTCGTCGACGGGCTGCTGCGGCTGAGGCGACGAGTCGCCGAGAACCCCGCGACGGTAGAGCTCATCCGCCGCCAGTTCGCGATGAAGAACACCATCGGCTACGGCGTCAACGCCTTCCTCGACCACGATCGCCCCGCCGACCTGCTCGCGCACCTCGTGATCGGCAGCGAGGGCACCCTCGCGTTCGTCGCGGAGGCCACCTTCCGCACGGTGCCGATCCGGCCTCACACCGCCACCGCCCTCGCCGTCTTCGACGACCTCGACGCCGCGACCCGCGCCCTCCCGGCTCTCGTGGACACCGGCGCCGCCACCGTCGAGTTGATGGATGCGACCTCGCTGCGCGTCGGTCAGGCTCTCGCCGACGCGCCACCGCAGATCGTCGGGTTCGACGTGCACCGCCACGCCGCCCTGCTCGTGGAGTACCAGGCGTTCGAGGCCGACGCCCTCGCCCGCCTCGTCGCAGTCGGCGACCGCGCGCTCGGCGCCGAGCCGCTGCGCGCACCGGCGCCCCTATCGACCGACGCGGCCATCCGTGCCCGCGCCTGGAAGCTCCGCAAGGGCCTCTACGCGTCGGTCGCCGGCGCTCGCGCAAGCGGCACGACGGCACTCCTCGAAGACGTCGTCGTCCCCGTCCCCACCCTCGCCGAGACGTGCGCTTCACTGCAGGAGCTGTTCTCCCGCTACGCCTATCGCGACAGCGTGATCTTCGGACACGCGAAGGACGGCAACATCCACTTCATGCTCACCGACCGGTTCGAGACCGACGAGCAGCTCGACCGCCTCACCGGGTTCACCGACGACATGGTCGACCTGGTACTGGCCGCTGGCGGCAACCTCAAGGCCGAACACGGCACCGGACGCGCGATGGCCCCGTACGTGCGACGGCAGTACGGCGACGAGCTCTACGACGTCATGCGCGAGCTCAAGCGCCTGTGCGATCCCGCCGGCATCCTCAACCCCGGCGTGATCATCGACGACGACCCCGACGCCCACGTGCGCCACATCAAGCTCACGCCGTCGATCGAGGCCGAGGCCGACCGGTGCGTCGAGTGCGGCTACTGCGAGCCGGTGTGCCCGTCGAAGGACCTCACGCTCACGCCGCGCCAGCGCATCGTCACGCGCCGCGCGATGGAGCGGGCGAGGGCATCCGGCGATCACGACCTGCGGCGCGAGCTGGAACGCGACTACGCCTACGAGGGCCTGCAGACCTGTGCCGCCGACGGCATGTGCGCGACGGCGTGCCCCGTGCTCATCGACACCGGCTCCCTCGTCAAGCGCCTTCGCACCGAGAACCGCAGCCGCATTCTCGAGACCGGATGGACCGCCGCCGCGCGCAGCTGGGGAGCGGTCACGCGCGTGGGCTCCGGTGCGCTGACGCTGGCCGACGCCGCACCCGCCGGTGCGGTGACGGCGGTGACGGATGCCACGCGCGCCGTCGCCGGCTCCGACACGGTGCCGCGCTACTCGGCCGAGCTTCCCGCGGGCGGCCGCGCGCGGCGGATACTCGGGCGCCACGTCGGAGCGGCCGGCGCCGAGCCGGTCGCGGTGTACCTGCCGGCGTGCGTCGGCAGCATGTTCGGCGGTGCGGGCGGCGGTGCGGGTGCGAGCGCCGCGTTCACCGCATTGCTCACCCGCGCGGGGATCGCCGCAACCGTGCCCGACGACATCGAGGCGCTGTGCTGCAGCACGCCATGGACGTCGAAGGGATTCCCGCGCGGGCGCGACGTGATGCAGAGGCGGGTCGTCGACGCCGTGCGCACCGCCGTTGCGGCCGGACTGCCGATCGTCAGCGACGCGTCCAGCTGCACCGAGGGCTTCGCGCACCTGCTCGCGGGCGCCCGCCTCGACGCCACGGTGGAGGATGCGGTCGCCTTCGTCGACCGCGAGGTGCTGCCGCGCCTGCCTGCGGCGTCGCACGTCGCGTCACGCCTGGTGCTGCATCCGACCTGCTCTTCCACCCAGATGGGACTGAACGACGCACTCGGCCGGATCGCCGAGCGCGTGGCCGACGAGGTCGTCACCCCGGACGCGTGGGGGTGCTGTGCGTTCGCGGGCGACCGCGGCATGCTGCATCCCGAACTGACCGCATCGGCCACCGCCGCCGAGGCGGCCGAGGTCGCCGCCCTGGCCGGCGACGCCCACGCCTCCTGCAACCGCACGTGCGAGCTCGGCATGACCCGCGCCACCGGCGTCGGCTACCGCCACATCCTGGAGCTCCTCGAAGAGGCCACCCGCTGAGCCGCACCCGCTGGCCAGCTACTCCCACCGCGGCATGTCCCACTTTCTGTCCTCAAGAGTGGCCATACCAACCGAAAGTGGGACATGATGCCGCCCCGCAGCATCCGCCCACCGCGGTATGTCCCACTTTCTGTCCTCAAGAGTGGCCATACCAACCGAAAGTGGGACATGATGCCGCCCCGCAGCATCCGCCCACCGCGGTATGTCCCACTTTCTGTCCTCAACAGCCGCCATGGCGTCAATAAGTGGGACATGCCGCGGGAGAGGCATCCATCGCCCGCCTCTCGGCATCCACTTGCCCACCTGCCCTCCGCCATGTCCCACTTTCTGTCCCTAAGCCTCGATCCACCGATGAGCCGTAGTTGCGCCGGGGCGGCATGATCGGTGCGCGGTGACGTGTCGAGGGCAGGGTTGAGTTCCGGGCGTCGCATCCCGGTCGTCCACGTGGTCCTCGGTCGTGCCGCGTTGCGGCGATGGTCAGGTGGTTACCGTTGGCGGTGGTGCGTGCGTGATCTTGAAGAGTTGTGTGAACGCGTGCTCCCAGGGCCAGGCCTCGGGCAGGTGGAGCGTGATCCGGCGCGCGGAGCGTGCCAGCCGTGCGGGGACGTTGATCAGGGTGCGGCGGATCGTCGCGGTCGTTGCTCTCGCGAGCCGTCCCACCCGGTCGGCGATGACCCCAGCGGTCCGGGTGAGGTTGAATGCGATCACGGCGAGCACCAGCCAGGCGCTGTTCGCGGTGAACACCCCGGAGGGCAGGTGCGCGAGCGGCCCCGCTTTGAGGTCGGCGTGGACTTGCTCGATGATCGCGTGACCGCGGTGCGTCTTGTCCGCGGCCACCGTGTCCATCACGTCCTTCGCTGTGGTGGTGAAGAACGCGTGATGCCGCCAGACGTCGAACAGCGTCGGCTGCTGCACCTGTCGCGGGTTCAGGTCGGGGACCCGGCGCACCACCAACCGTCCTGCGACCTGTTCGGCCTTCTTCCTCGATCGGAACGCAGTGAACGGGACCTCGGCGACTTCGGCTTTGGAGATCAGCTGCCCGGTGGTCTCGTCACGGATCGAGTCGGTGTACTCGATCATCGTCCACGCGTCATCGGGGATGGTCGCGATCGCGGCCTTCACTGCGGGGTCCATCCTGACGGTCACCGACACGTCGGCGCCGGCTGTGATCGCGGTGCCGACGGTCGCGTGTCCGTAGAACGCGGAGTCCGCCCGCAGCAGCGGCCGAGTCCCTGCGGCGACACCGGTGCGGCGCAGGGTCGCCAGAGCATCGCCGACGATCCGTGCGGCCCCCTTCGGGGACCCGGTCTTCCCTTGCCGCAGCCGCTGCCCGAGGATTACCGGCGCCGACGAGGTGGTCGATGCCGTGGCGAGGAGGGCGTTCAGGCCGCGGACGCCGGAGTATCCGAAACCGGCGCCCTGCTTCTGGTATCCGTGGACCTCGATGATCGTGTCGTCAAGATCGACCATCACCCGCTCGCCATCGCCTGCTCGGAGCAGCGGCGCGTTGACAGCGAGATTCGCGAACACCCGGGAGGCGACGGCGTCGAGCTGGCGGACGTGTCCGAACCGGAACTCCCGCAGGAACGACCCGAGCGTCGACGGCGCATACGTCCGGTCGAACAACCGGCCAATTCCGCCATGGCGGAGCAGGTTCATGTCGTCGATCGAGTCCGCCCCGGCGAGCATGCCCGCGACCAGTGCCATCACCTTCGCACCCGCGTTGGCGCCCTTGTCCGCCGGGACGCTCAACCGCTCACGCGCGAGCTCGTCCAGCCCCGCGGAACGCGCCAGACGGAGCATCGGCACCAGCCCCGCGGCCGACACGAGATTCGGATCGTCGAACACCGCGGACACCCCAGCAGGAGCGTGCTTGAATTGCATCTACGAGATGCCTCTCGGATCGGGTGAATAGGGGCCTTAGACAAGCTCTATTCTTCCTGATCAGAGGGGCATTTCTACGTCACGACGCTCGCTCAGCGCCCCCGCCCATCGGTGGATCGAGGCTAAGAGCCGCCATGCCGACCGAAAGTGGGACATGCCTCCGCCCCGCAACGCCTACCCTCCGGCGGACTTGCGCATCACGCGGCACTGGCTTATCGTTGAATCGATTCATAGACGCCTGAGGAGCGCTACTCGATGACGAGCCACACCCCGACGCGGGTCTGCTTCGAACTGCAGATCAAGCCCGAGCTCCTCGACGAGTACATCGCCCGCCATTCTCCGGTCTGGCCCGAGATGCTCGTCGAGATCGCCGCCGCCGGGCGCCGCAACTACTCCCTCTTCCTCGCCGAGGGCGGCCGCCTCGTGGGCTACTACGAGACCGACGACGACGACGCGGCGCAGGCCTACCTCGCCGGCAGCGAGGTCGCCGCGCGATGGGAGGCCGACATGTCCCGATTCTTCGTCGACCTCTCCGGTCGCCCCGACCAGGCCGCCACCCCCCTCACCGAGATCTTCAACCTGCACGACCAGCTCGCTGCCACCGGCACGGCTCCGACCGAAGAAGGCACTGCATCATGACGACGCTGTCCGACGACATCCTCACCCAGCTCGAAGGCCAGGGCATCGAGCTGCCCAGCTGGGCGTTCGGCAACTCCGGCACCCGCTTCCGCGTGTGGACCACCGAAGGCACGCCGCGCGACCCGCGCGAGAAGATCGCCGACGCCGCGCAGGTCAACAAGCACACCGCGCTGGCGCCGTCGGTCGCCCTCCACATCCCGTGGGACACCGTCGACGACTACGCCGAGCTGCGCTCCTACGCCGAAGACCTCGGGGTCACTCTCGGAACGGTCAACTCCAATACGTTCCAGGACGAGGACTACAAGTTCGGCGCCCTCACCCACCACGACGACCGCATCCGCCAGAAGGCGGTCGACCACCACCTCGAGTGCATCGACATCATGGATGCGACCGGGTCGCGTGACCTCAAGATCTGGCTCGCCGAGGGATCGAACTATCCCGGCCAGATGGACATGCGCGCCCGGCAGGACCGCCTGAACGACTCGCTGCAGAAGATCTACGCGCGCCTCGGCGACGACCAGCGCCTGGTGCTGGAGTACAAGTTCTTCGAGCCGTCGTTCTACCACACCGATGTTCCGGACTGGGGAACCTCGTACGCCCAGGTCGCGACGCTCGGCGACAAGGCGATGGTGTGCCTCGACACCGGCCACCACGCGCCCGGCACCAACATCGAGTTCATCGTCATGCAGCTGCTGCGCCTCGGCAAGCTCGGCTCGTTCGACTTCAACTCCCGCTTCTATGCCGACGACGACCTGATCGTCGGCGCAGCCGACCCCTTCCAGCTGTTCCGCATCCTGTTCGAGGTCATCCGCGGCGGGGGACTGAACAACCCCGACGTGGCCTTCATGCTCGATCAGTGCCACAACATCGAGGACAAGATCCCCGGCCAGATCCGCTCCGTTCTCAACGTGCAGGAGATGACCGCCCGGGCGCTCCTCGTCGACCGGGAGGCCCTCGACGCCGCGCAGGCCGCGAACGACGTGCTCGCCGCCAACGCCGTGTTCATGGATGCGTTCTACACCGACGTGCGTCCGGCGCTCGCGCAGTGGCGCGAGTCGCGGGGACTGCCGGCCGACCCGATGGCCGCCTATGCCGCCTCGGGGTATCAGCAGAAGATCGTCGCCGAGCGGGTCGGCGGCACGCAGGCCGGCTGGGGCGCCTGATCCGATGACCACCGTCGCCGACCGCGTGCTCGACGGGCCCCACGGCCCGCTGCGCGTGCGCACCTACGTCCCCGCCGCACCGGCAGCCGCCGGCCTGGTGTGGGCGCACGGCGGTGGGTTCGCCCACGGCGACCTCGACATGCCCGAGGCCGACGGGGTCGCGCGCGCGTTCGCCGAGCTCGGCATCGCGGTCGTGTCGGTGGACTATCGGCTGGCGCCGCCGTTCCGGTACCCGGTCGCGCGCGAGGAGGTCGCCTTCGCGTACGCGTGGGCGGCCGCATCCGATCTGACGACCGGCCCGTGGGCGCTCGGCGGCGCGAGCGCGGGCGCGAATCTCGCCACCGGGGCCACCCTCAAGACCCTGCACGCCGGCGGCGAGACACCCCCGCTCCTTGTGCTCGCCTATCCGACGCTGCACCCCGTGCAACCCGCGCCCGACGACGCGTTGCGCGCAGCTCTCGACGCCGAGCCCGACGCCGACAGATTCGGACCCGACGTCGTGAGCGCGATGTACGAGAACTACCTCGGCGCACCGGTGTCGACCGCCGATGTCTACGCCGCGCCCGGCCTGGCGTCGGCAGCGGAGCTCGCCGGCTTCCCGCCCACGATCATGATCAACGACGAGGTCGACGAACTGCGCGTCTCGGGCGAGGCGTTCGCCCAGACCCTGCGAGCCGCCCGCGTCGACGTCGCCTGCTCCACCGAGCCGGGCACCCAGCACGGGCACCTCAACCGCCCGGAAGAGGGAGCCGCGCAACCGTCGATCGAGCGCTTCGCCGCGCGCATCCTGGCCCTTGCCTCGCACGATCCCGATCCCGATCCCCGCCCCACCCGCACGACTCCCACGACCAGCGCTCCGCAGTCGCTTTCTGCGGATGCGACGACCCCGTAACCCGCACTTCACGACTGCGGAACCGCAGCCGAACGATCCCTACGAAGGAAACGTCATGACGAATCCCGCCGCGGCCGACCTGATCGCCCGTTCCAACCGCTTGGGCGCCGACCCGAAGAACACGAACTACGCCGGGGGGAACACCTCGGCAAAGGGCACCGAGATCGACCCGGTCACCGGTGAGCCGGTCGAGCTGCTGTGGGTGAAGGGGTCCGGCGGCGACCTCGGCACGCTGCAGGAGAAGGGTCTCGCGGTGCTGCGCCTGGACCGCATGCGCTCGCTCGTGAACGTCTACCCCGGCCTCGAGCGCGAGGATGAGATGGTCGCGGCCTTCGACCACTGCCTGTTCGGCAAGGGCGGCGCTGCTCCCTCGATCGACACGGCGATGCACGGCCTGGTCGACGCCGCCCACGTCGACCACCTGCACCCGGATTCGGGCATCGCGATCGCCACCGCCGCCGACGGCGAGCAGCTGACGGCGACCATCTTCGGCGACAAGGTCGTGTGGGTACCGTGGCGTCGCCCCGGCTTCCAGCTGGGGCTGGACATCGCGGAGATCAAGGCGAAGAACCCGCAGGCGGTCGGCTGCATCCTCGGCGGCCACGGCATCACCGCGTGGGGCGACACCTCCGAGGAGTCCGAGAAGAACTCGCTGTGGATCATCGACACCGCCGCGGCCTACATCGCCGAGCACGGTGCGGATGCGCCCTTCGGCGCCGAGCGCGCCGGCTTCGGCGCCCTGCCCGAGGCCGAGCGACGCGCGAAGGCCGCCGCGCTGGCTCCGACCATCCGCGGCATCGCCTCGCACGACAAGCCGATGGTCGGGCATTTCACCGACGCCGACGTCGTGCTGGAGTTCCTCGCGTCCGAGAAGGCACCCGCCCTCGCCGAGCTCGGCACGAGCTGCCCCGACCACTTCCTGCGCACCAAGGTCAAGCCGATGATCCTCGACCTGCCTGCCGACGCATCCGTCGACGCTGCCATCGCGCGCCTGGGCGAGCTGCACGAGGAGTACCGCGCCGACTACACCGCCTACTACGAGGCCCACGCCGACGCCGAGTCACCCGCGATCCGCGGCGCCGACCCGCTCATCGTGCTCGTCCCGGGCGTCGGGATGTTCTCGTTCGGCGCGAACAAGCAGACCGCGCGCGTCGCGGGCGAGTTCTACATCAACGCCATCAACGTGATGCGCGGCGCCGAGGCCCTGTCGACCTACTCCCCGATCTCGGATGCGGAGAAGTTCCGCATCGAGTACTGGGCCCTCGAAGAGGCCAAGCTGCAGCGCATGCCGAAGCCCAAGAGCCACCAGGGCCGCGTCGCGTTCGTCACCGGCGCCGCATCCGGCATCGGCAAGGCCATCGCGACCCGTCTGGCTGCCGAGGGCGCGTGCGTGATCGTCGCGGATCTCGACCTCGAGAAGGCGCAGGCCGCCGCCGCGGAGCTCGGCAGCACCGACGTCGCGATCGGCGTGGCCGCCAACGTCGCCGAGGCCGACGCGATCCAGGCCGCGTTCGACGAAGCGGTGCTCGCCTTCGGCGGCGTCGACCTCGTGGTCAACAACGCCGGACTGTCGCTGTCGAAGCCGCTGCTGGAGACCACCGAGAAGGACTGGGACCTGCAGCACGATGTCATGGCCAAGGGCTCCTTCCTGGTGTCGAAGGCCGCGGCGCGCATCCTCATCGCTCAGAAGCTCGGCGGCGACATCATCTACATCTCGTCGAAGAACTCCGTGTTCGCAGGCCCGAACAACATCGCCTACTCCGCGACCAAGGCCGACCAGGCGCACCAGGTGCGACTTCTCGCGGTCGAGCTCGGCGAGCACGGCGTGCGCGTGAACGGGATCAACCCCGACGGCGTCGTCCGCGGATCGGGCATCTTCGCCTCCGGGTGGGGCGCGAACCGTGCCGCCACCTACGGCGTCGCCGAAGAGGACCTCGGCCAGTTCTACGCCAACCGCACGATCCTCAAGCGCGAGGTCGTGCCCGAGAACGTCGCCGACGCGGTCTACGTGCTCACCGGGCCCGAGCTCTCCCGCACGACGGGCCTGCACATCCCGGTCGACTCCGGCGTCGCCGCCGCGTTCCTGCGATGACGTCCGCGTCGACCCCGGCGCGTTTCGTCTCGCTCCGCTCGCTCAACGACCGGCACCAGCGTTTCGTCTCGCTCCGCTCGCTCAACGACCGAGACCAGGTCCAGGCCTTGCCGGTCGTTGAGCGAGCAGCGCAGCGCCGAGACGAAACGCATCCCGCCCGCCGCCACGGAGCCGCCGCGTGACCGGCGGCGCGGTCGCCGCGGTCGACCTCGGAGCCACCAGCGGACGCGTCATGATCGGGCGCGTGGACGCCTCCGCAGGCACCCTCGCGCTCGAGCAGGTCGCGCGCTTCCCCAACGGCGGTGTCCGTCTCGCATCCGGTCTCCACTGGGACCTCACCGCGCTTCACGCCCACGCACTGCGCGGTCTCGCCGATGCGGTGCGCGCCGAAGCCGGCATCGCAAGCGTCGGCATCGACTCGTGGGCGGTCGATTACGCCCTGTTCCGCGGCGACCGGATGCTGGGCGAGCCCTTCCACTACCGCGACGAGCGCACCGAGAGCGGTGTCGAGTCCGTGCACGCGAAGGTGCCGTCCGCGGATCTCTACCGGCGCAACGGCCTGCAGTTCCTGCCGTTCAACACGCTCTACCAGCTCGCCGCCGAAGGTGACGCGCTGAGCGGTGCGGATGCGCTCCTGCTGGTGCCGGATGCGCTCGCCTTCCAGCTCACCGGCGTGCGCGCCGCCGAGCGCACGAACGCGTCGACCACCGGCCTCCTCAGCGTCACCGACGGAGCGTGGGACACCGACCTGATGGGCACCCTGGGATTCGACCGGGCCCTCTTCGCCGACCTCGTCGACCCGGGCGCATCCCTCGGGCGCCTGCGCCCCGCGATGGCGTCCGAGATCGGTGCCGAGCTCGACGTCGTCGCGGTCGGGTCGCACGACACCGCGTCGGCGGTCGTGGCCGTTCCGATGACCGATCCGTCGACCGCGGCGTACATCTCGTGCGGCACCTGGGGGCTCGTCGGCCTGGAACTCGAAAGCGCCGTCACCTCCGATTCCGCGCGTGAGGCGAACTTCACGAACGAGGGCGGGGTCGACGGCCGCGTCCGGTTCCTCCACAACGTCATGGGGCTGTGGCTGCTGAGCGAGTCCGTGCGGCAGTGGGAGCGCGAGTCTGGTGAGCCCATCGACCTGCCGACGCTGCTGGCCGACGCCGGCGAGGTGCCGGCGTCATCCGTCGCCCTCTTCGACGCGAACGACCCGCGGTTCATGGCGCCGGGCGATCTGCCCGCGCGCATCGCGGACTGGTATCGCGAGCATGACCGTCCGGTGCCCGCCACGCGCGCGGCGTTCGCGCGCGCGATCGTCGAGAGCCTCGCCGAAGCCTTCGCCGGTGCGGTGCGCGACGCCGCCCGCCTCGCCGGACGCGACGTCGAGACCATCCACATCGTCGGCGGCGGTTCGCTCAACCGCCTCCTCTGCCAGCGCACCGCAGACCGTGCGGGAATGCCGGTGCTCGCCGGACCCGTCGAAGCCACGGCCATCGGCAACGTGCTGGTTCAGGCGCGCGCCCAGGGCTGGTTCGGCGCGGACGCGTCGCTGGAACAGCTGCGCACCGTCGTCGCATCCGCCTTCTCCCCGCGCCGCTTCACCCCCCAGGCCTGACCCGACTCGCCGCGCCGCGCCGGCATCCGCCCCCGGATGTCGGAGAATCGGCCCGATGTCGGAGGATGCAGCCCGGATCCTCCGACATCGGCGCGAATCTCCGACGACGCCGACGACGACGTCAGCGCTGGCGACGCGCGACCACGATGTTCACCCCGGAGTCGCGGAGCCGATCGACCTCCGACTTCGGCATTGCGGCGTCGACGATGACCGCATCGAACCGACGCAGAGGGAAGAGTGCGTGGAGGGCGCGCTTCTCGAACTTCGTGTGGTCGACGAGAAGGATGCGGCGACTGGCGACCTCGAACATCGCCCCCTTCACATCGACAGTCTCAAGTGACTGGTGGAAGGCGATGTCATCCGAGACCGCGGCGGTGGACATGAGGAAGACGTCTGCGCGCATCGCCTCGATCGCCGACGTCGTCATCCGCCCCATGAAGGCGCTGCACCAGTTGTAGTACTGCCCGCCGAGCCCCAGCATCGTTATGTCGTTGGCACCTCGGAGCTCTTCCATGATGGTGAGCGTGTTCGTGATGACCGTCAGCGGCCTCTTCGCGACCAGGTGGGGGACCATGTGCATGACGGTCGTGCTGTCATCGAGCATGATCGCCTGTCCGGGGTCGATGAAGTCCATCGCCGCGAGAGCGATCGCCTCCTTCTCCTCGGATTGGCGATTGGAGCGATAGACGGCGCTCGACTCGACCAGTGGCGTGGCCATCGCCGTCGCCACTCCGCGGCTCTTCCGAAGTAGTCCCAGACTCGCCAGCTCGTCGAGATCTCGGTGGACGGTCATGACGCTGATGCCGAACTGCTCCGCGAGCTGCTCGATACGTATGACGCCCGCCGCCATGACCGCCTCGGTGATCGCCTTCTGACGCGCAGCCTGGCGGTCCTGCCGCGAGCTCGGCTCCGCAGCTCCCTCGGGGGTGGTCATCGTTCCTCCTGCAAGCTCACGATAGCGCGGCGGCCTCATCGAGGATGCCCGCGAACGACGCCGGGTCGTGTGCGAAACGACCGAGGAAGAGCCCGTCGACCGCTCCGGAGAGTTCGGTGAGGGTTCCTCGCTGGGCGCTTCCGCCGTAGATCAGTCGCGTCCCTCCGCCGGTTCGAGTGATGCCGGCGCGCAGGAACGCGGCGACCTCACGGACGTAGGCCGGCGGCGCGGGTGTCGGTCGGCCGATCGCCCATTCGGGCTCGTAGGCCACGAGCAGCTCCGTCATCTCGCCGACACCCGCCAGGATGGACCGGACCTGCTCGAGACAGCGCGAAGCCGCCGCGGCGGGATCGGATCGTTCGGGCTCGCCGATGCACAGAACCGGCGTGAGCTGATTCCGCACGGCGGCCCGCATCTTCGCGCGCGCGACATCCGGGCCCTCGCCGAAGACGGTGCGACGCTCGGCATGCCCGATCTCGACGAGACGGCACCCGATCTCGTGCAGATCTGCACCGCTCACGGCACCGGTGTGCGCCCCACGGTCGTCGGTGTGCAAGTCCTGTGCACCGACGCGCACCTTCGTCCTGACCAGTGCATCTCTCACGCCCGGGAACGCCGGGAGTGAGGGGAGCACGAACACCTCCACGGCACCGCATCGCACGGCGGCATGCGTGCGCGCGATCCGCGCGATCTCGGCCGCCCACCGCCGCGATTGCTCCACCCCCAGATACGACTTGAGGCTCACCCCCAGAACACGCGGAACGGGTCGCGCGGAGGCTGCGGCGCCGGGCTCATCCACAGGTACCCGTCTGCTCGTAGGCGTTGATCGCGGCCACCTTCGCAGCAGACGGCGATGTCTCGTCGAAGACGTAGCCGAGCCACTCGCGTGCGAGTCGTCGAGCAAGCTCGAGGCCGATGACGCGCTGGCCGAAGGCCAGCACCTGGGCGTTGTTGCTGAGCACGGCCCGCTCGACGCTGAAGCCGTCATGCGCGGTGACGGCACGGACGCCGTCGACCTTGTTCGCAGCGATGGCCACACCGAGGCCGGTGCCGCACACGAGGAGCGCGCGATCGGCTGCGCCGTCACGGATGCGCTCGGCGGCGGCGACCGCGACCTTCGGGTACGCCGTGTGTCCGTCGGCATCGACACCGACGTCGACGACGGACGCGACGCGCGGGTCCGCCTCGAGGTCGGCCTTCAGCTGCTCCTTGTACTCGTATCCGGCGTCGTCACAGCCGACGACGATGCGCCACTTCTCAGGCATGGGATTCCTTTCGACGGGTCTCAGTGATCGCCGAGCGTGTCGGCGACGGCGGTGACGGCCAGGGCGAGCGAAATCGCGCCGGGGTCGGGCGTGCCGAGGCTCTTCTCCGTGTGCGGGCGCGCGCGCCCCACGCGCGGAATCAGGTCGGCCGTGCGGTGAGCGGCGTCCGTCGCGGCCCCCGCGGCGCGGCGCCATGCGGTCAACAGATCAGCACCTTCCGCCGTCTGCTCCGCCAGCTCGTGCGCGAACGGCACCAGCGCATCGACGAGGGTCTTGTCTCCCTCTTCGGCTCCCCCGTAGTCCTGTACCGCCTTGCGGGCAGCCTCGATACCTGCTGCCACGGTGGTGGCGGCCGGGGCGGACACATCGCCGATGGTGGCCCCCAGCGCTCGGAGAGCCGCCCCCCAGAGGGCACCGGATGTGCCGCCGGCCTTGTCGGCCCACGCGTCACCCGCGGCGATCAGCACCGCCCCCGCGCCGGCACTGCTCTCCGACGCCGCCCGCGCTGCTTCATCGGCCGCGCGCACTCCGCGCTGCATTCCGATGCCATGGTCACCGTCGCCGGCAACGGCGTCCAGACGCCCCAGCTCGTCCGCCTCACGGTCGATGACCGCCTTGATGGCGGCGATCGCGGCGACCACCCGTACACCCGCCTCAGCGGATTCAGCGGTTCCCGCGGCGATCGACTGCTCGATCGCCGCGTCATTCTCGAGGACGGCCTCGGTGCCGGACGTCTCGACGGCACCCTTGCGGTACGCGGGCGTGTAGGCGGGCGAGCGCCATGCCGCTTCGAGTTCCTCGTCGAGCCACGTCAGGGTGAGGGAGACCCCCGCCATCTCGAAGCTCGTGGCGTACTCGCCCACCTCCGGCTCGATGACGATGAGCCCCGCCTCGTCCAGGAGCCGCTCCACCGCGCCGTACACGACGAACAGCTCCTCCGCCTTCACGGAGCCGAGGCCGTTGACGATGACGGCGACGCGCGTGCCGTGATCGTCCGGCGCATCGGCGAGCAGACCCTCGACGAGGAGTCGCGCGATCTCATCTGCCGTTCCGAGCGGTCGCACCTCGAGTCCCGGTTCCCCGTGGATGCCCATACCCACGGCCATCTGGCCCTCTGGCACCGTGAAGAGCGGAGCGTCGGCTCCCGGCAAGGTACAGCCCGAGAAGGCGACGCCGAGAGAACGAGTGCGCGCATTGGCACGCGCGGCGATGCCGGCGACCGTGTCGAGATCGAACCCCTGCGCCGACGCCCAGCCGGCTGCCCGGAACACCGCCAGGTCGCCGGCGATCCCGCGCCTCTTGTGCGCCTCGCTGGAAGGCGCGCTGCAGACGTCATCGGTCACCCTCACGGTGCGGCAGGGGATTCCCTCGTCGATCAGTCGCTGCTGCGCGAGGTCGAAGTTCAGCACGTCTCCGGCGTAGTTGCCGTATGACAGCAGCACACCGGCATCCGTGGCGACCGACCGGGCGACGGAGCAGATCTGCTGGGTGCTCGGCGAGGCGAAGACATTCCCCATGGCAGCTGCGTGAGCAAGACCCTCGCCGACGAGGCCCGCGAAGGCGGGGTAGTGACCGGAGCCGCCGCCGATGACGACGGCGACGTTTCCGGCAGGCGTCCGGGTGCGGCGTGCGACGCCGCCCGGAACCCGTCGCACCAGTGATCGATGCACGGAGACGAAGCCCGCGGCGGATTCGTCGGCGAAGCCTTCGGAAGTGTTGAGGACGTAGCTCATGATGTCTTTCGTTCGTGGTGTGGGGGCGGATGCCGGCGGGCACCGCCCCCACGGGCCGCGCGGGAGCGCGCGACCGGTCCGGATCCGGCTCAGCCGGAGTAGGTGAAGGGCCCCGTCATGTTCGCGACGTTGTCGGCGGTGATGAGGATGCAGTCGAAGGACTGCTTCTCGGTCTCGGGGGCCTCACCGGTGCGGATGTACTCGTCCGCGAGCCGCACTGCCTCCTCGGAGAAGACAGCCACCGGCTGCAGGACGGTGTAGGCCATCTCTCCGGCCTCGACCGCGGCGACGGCGTCGGGAGAACCGTCGAAGCCGCCGACGACCACGCCGTCGAGCTGGCCCGCCTCCTGAAGCGCAGCGATCGCGCCCAGAGCCATCTCGTCGTTTCCGGAGATCACGCCGTTGATGTCGGAGTTGGCCTGCATGAGGGCCTGCATCTTGTTCCGTCCCTCGGTGCGGTCCCAGTTGGCGACCTCTTCACCGACCTCGACGAGATCGGGGTATTGCGTGATGACGGTCGAGAACCCATTCGATCGCGTCTGCGCGTTGTTGTCCGACGGTGCGCCGAACAGCTCCACGTAGTTGCCCGCCTCCTCCATCTGCGCAACCCACTCCTGAGCTCCGATGGCGGCACCCTGCGAGTTGTTGGAGACGAGCTGGGCCAGCGCGATTCCCGACTCGTTGATCTCCGCGTTGACCAGGAACACCGGGATGCCGGCATCCGTGGCCTTCTGCACGGCGGCGACGGAGCCGTCGGCGTTCGCCGGGTCGAGGATGATTGCGGCGGACTGGTTCGAGATCGCCGTGTCGATCAGCGAGTTCTCCGTGTTGGTGTCGCCGTTGTGGGCTCCGACCGTCGCTTCGTATCCGAGCTCTTCCGCGGTCGCCTGCGCAACGTCGCCCTCGGTCTTCCAGTAGGGGTTGGCGGGATCGTTCACGATGATCGTGATGAGACCACCGGCCTCACCCTCCTCCGCCGCGCCCGATGAATCGGCCGGTTCTCCGGAAGAGCATGCGCTCACGCCCAGCGCGAGTGCACCCGCAGCGAGGGCGGCGATGACCTTCTTGCGAAACATGGATCGTCCTTTCTTGGTGACCCGACAGCGTGCTCGATGCCGGGATGGTGCGGTCAGGAGGAGCGTCCGGCGGTGGCCGGCTGGGCCTCTCCCGACGAGGACGGCGCCGACGGACCCGTCGGGGACGGGGGCGACGCCGGGTTCGAGGGTGCGGCCGGGCGGCGCCGGCGACCGTACTGCAGGGTGTTCAGCAGGACCGCCACGACGATGACCGCTCCCATGAAGACCATCTGCCAGTAGGCGGAGACCCCCACGATCACGAGCCCGTCGGCGAGGAAGCCGATCACGAAGGCTCCGAGCAGCGTTCCCCGGATGTTGCCGCGGCCGCCGGAGAGGGCGGCGCCGCCGATCACCACGGCAGCGATCGCCGTGAGCTCGTAGGTGTTTCCCGCGGTCGGGCTCGCGCTCGTCAGCGTCGACGCCAGGATGAGGCCCGCGACCGCGGCGCACATGCCGGAGATCACGTAGACCGAGACCTTCACACGACGGACCGGGACACCGGACAGCTCGGCTGCCCGCTCGTTTCCCCCGGAGGCGTAGAGCCACCGGCCGAATCGCGTGCGGCCGAGAACGTAGCCCAGCACGATCGCGACGATGCCCATGATGATGACGCCGATCGGGATCCCCAGAATGCGGTTGAATCCGAGCCACGCGAAACCGGTGTTCCCGAGAGCCGGATCGCCGTCCAGGTCGTTGATCGTCAGTCCGTTGGTCATGAGGAGGGCGAGTCCGCGCACGACGTAGAGCATCCCGAGCGTCGCCACGAACGGAGCCACCTTGAATCGCGCGACGAGGATGCCGTTGACGAGCCCGACCAGCGCGCCGACACCGACGGACAGGAGGACGACCACCGGAACGCTCGGAAAGAGGATCACGCCGAAGATGTTGATCGGCACCCCTTGCAGGAGGAAGCCTCCGATCACGGCCGAGAAGCCGAGGGTCGACCCGACCGAGAGGTCGATGCCCCCGTTGAGGATCACCATGAGCATCCCCATGCCCAGCAGTGCGTAGATGGCGACGTGCGACGCCATGATCAGCAGGTTCTCCACCGTGAGGTAGTTGGGAGAGAGGAGGGAGAACACCACGATGATGAGGATGAGAGCGAGGAACGCCCGCCCCTCCAGGAGCAGCTTCGCCAGCGAGAATTCCTTGCGCTTGGCGAGGATGGTGGTGGTGGTTGTCGTCGTCATTGTCCGATCCGTTCTGGACTCTCTATGCGGCCACGGACTCGCCGGAGGCGGCCATGATCATGTCCTTGGTGGCGTCGGGACCGAACTCTGCCGAGATCCGGCCGCGGCGCATCACGATGATCCGGTGGGCGATGCTGAGGCACTCGCCCACCTCTGAAGTGGAGTAGATGACGGCGAGGCCGTCTCGTGCGCGATCGGCGAGGAGTCGGAAGACCTCGCCTTTCGCACCGACGTCGATTCCTCGGCTGGGCTCGTCGAGGAGCATGACGCGAGGCTCGGTGGCGATGATCTTGCCGATCACGACCTTCTGCTGGTTGCCTCCGGACAGCGCTCCGATCAGCTGATCCGGGCCGGAGGTCTTGACCGTCACGGTCTGGATGAGATCCCGCGCCCGCTCCTTCTCGCGCCGACGGGAGAGCATGCCGCGCGAGAGGCTCCGCGTCAGACTCGCCAGCGTGAGATTCGTCCCCACATCGAAGGTCTGGACGAGGCCGTCGCGCTGCCGGTCCTCCGGGACCAGCCCGACGCCGGCGTCGATGCGCTCGGCGATCGACAGTGGCGCCAGCGACGCGCCGTCCAGCAGAACGTCACCCTCCGCGACCTCTTCCTTTCCGGCGATCGCCTCGAGCAGCTCGGTGCGTCCGGCGCCCATCAGCCCGTAGATGCAGACGATCTCACCCTTGCGCACGTCGAGACTCAACCGATTCACGATCGCGCGCTCGGGGTTCTCCGGGTCGACGACGGTGAGGTCTCTGACCTGCAGGATCGCCTTGCCGAACTCGTATCCGGTCGGTGGCGACCCGAGATCGAAGTTCTCGCCGACCATGTTCCGCACGATCCACTCGAGGTCGATGTTGGCTCGCTCGTCGCGCGCCGTCATCGTGCCGTCTCGGAGCACCACCGCGTGGTCGGTGACCTCGAGCGCTTCTTCGAGATGGTGCGAGATGTACACGATCGCGACTCCGCGGGCGAGGAGATCGCGGATGATGCCGAAGAGCACCTCCACCTCTGCCGCGGCGAGAGCCGACGTCGGCTCGTCCATGATCAGGATGCGGGAGTTCACCGACAGGGCGCGGGCGATCTCGACGATCTGCTGTTGACCGACCCGCAGATCGTGCACGAGCGTGTCCGGTGCGATCGGCAGCTGCATCTCATCGAGCAGCGCCTGCGTCTGACGCGTCTCCTCGGCGTAGTCGACGCCCAGAGGACCGCGGATCTCCCTCCCCATGAAGATGTTGTCCCGCACGGAGAGATTCGGCGCGAGGCTGAGCTCCTGATGGATGATCGAGATGCCCCGGTCGCGGGCCTCGTTGGTGGAGGCGAACGTCACCGGCTTCCCGTCCAGGACGATCTGTCCCGACGTCGGCTGCTCCACGCCGGAGAGGATCTTCATGAGGGTGGACTTGCCGGCGCCGTTCTCTCCGAAGAGGGTCGTGACGGTCCCCCGCCGGATCTCGAAATTGACCCCCTTGAGGGCGCGGGTTCCGCCGTACGTCTTGACGATGTCGCGTGCTTCCAGCACGACGTGGTCGTAGTCGGCCTCACGGCTCATGACACCGACACCTCCACCGGGGTCACCAACCACGACTCGGGGTTGATGAGCGTGAACGCTCCGGTGACCGTGATCGTCTCGCCGGTCAGCGCCTCCGAGTCGATATCGGCCAGCACGGCGGCCTTCATCTCCTCATTGAGCGCGGACCCGGCATTCTGATAGTCGATCTGGTTGGTGAACTGCCCGAACGTGATCTCCCCGGTCGCATCGCGCAGCTCGGTGCCGTTGATCGCCGGACCGGTCTGTAGGCGGATCAGAAGATCGTCCGGCACTCCTTCGACGTCGACCTCATAGATTCCGGACTGCCCTTCTCCGACGACTCCGGTGAAGGTCACGCTGAAGACGGGTCCCCCCGAACTCTCGACGGCGTATTCCGCCGCGGCGGCCTCCGGGTCGGCGGCGATAGCTTCGGCGAGTTCCTGTGCCTCCACGGCCTGCGCGACGATATCGGACTGGACGGTCGGGAAGGTCTCCGCGCCGAAGGTCTCCGCGTCGAATTCCACGGCACCCTGCGCCAGCGGATCATCCGCCGCGACGACCCGCGTTCCGAGCGCCATGCCGACGACCACGAGGACCCCGACAGCGATCCAGATCCACATCGCTTTCCGCGACGAGCCGCTGCGGCCTGCCTTCGCGCGTGCGGTCGTGTCGCTCACAGGAGCACCCGCGACTCGGTGTCGTTGGGACGGATCTGGAGCTTGCGCCCTTCGCCCTTGCGGAACATCTCCAGCGCCTGGGAGTAGTCGTCGAGGGTGAAGGAATGACTGATCATCGCGGTCGCGTTGATCGCCCCGGCCTCGAACAGTTCGACCGCGCGGCCGAAGGAGTTCAGCACCGCCATCGTCCCGACGATCGAGATCTCATCCCGATAGACGCGGAAAGGAGAGAACTGCGCGGTCTTGTCGGCCGGTGCGACACCGAAGTCCTGAAAGAAGCCTGCGGGCTTGACGCGCGTGAGCGCGTCTTCGATCGCGCGGATGTTTCCCGTGCAGTCGATCACGACGTCCCACTTCTCGCGGTCGGCGTCGTCTGCCGAGGTGTAGCGGAGGGCGATGCCGCACTCCTGCGCCGTCTTGAGCCTCTCCGAATTCAGATCGATGATCGTGACGGTGGCGGCGCCCGCCTTCGTCGCCAGCTGCGCCATGAGCAATCCCATCGTGCCGGCGCCGTAGACGAGCACGTGGTCGCCGAGTCGCCGGGGCAGCACGTCCCAGCCGCGGATGGCGCACGCCAGGGGCTCGATGAGCGCGGCTTCATAGAGGTCGGTTTCGGGCTTGAGCTTGTAGACGTTGCTCGCCGGCGCAGTGAAGTACTCCTGGGATGCACCGTCCGAAGCCACCACGCCGAGTCCGTTCCAGAACCGGCAGAGGTTCTGATGGCCGTTCAGACAGTACTCGCACTCGCCGCACGTGGTGCTGGGGTTCACCGCCACGTGGTCGCCGACGGCGAAGTCGAAGACGCCGGAGTTGACGCCGTCGCCGAGCGCGACGATGGTGCCGGTCGCTTCGTGTCCGGGCACGAGGGGGAAGATCGTCCCCTCGAACTCCCCGTCGAACACATGAGTGTCCGTCCCGCAGATCCCCACGGCCGCCGTCTGGATGAGGATCTCTTTGTAACCGGGCTCGGGCCGGTCTCGGTTCTCGAGGGCGAGGGCCCCTTCGTCTGTGAAGACAATCGCGCGCATCTTTGCTCCCGTACTCGTCGTCACCGAAGACGCGGGTACGCTCCCGAGCCTCGGCGCTCTCCCCATTCGAATGGGGCCGGAGGTCTTCCTCCGTGTGATGTTAAGTGTGATCTTGACACGCTTTCACGTGACAAGAAACATCTGTTTATAACATTTGTGTCGAGGTGAGCGGATGCGACCTCGCAGCGATCAAAGGAGACGCCGTGTCGGAACTGCGTTGGGAAGAGATCGATCGGCGCGCGGTGGACACCGTGCGCGTGTTGGCGGCGGATGCTGTCGAGAAGGTCGGCAATGGTCACCCGGGAACGGCGATGAGTCTCGCTCCGGCGGCGTACCTGCTGTATCAGCGGGTGATGAACCACGACCCCGCGGACGTGCACTGGCCGGGTCGTGATCGTTTCATCCTTTCGGCGGGGCATTCGTCGTTGACGCAGTACATCCAGCTGTATCTGGGTGGGTTCGGGTTGGAGCTGCAGGATCTGAAGGAGCTGCGGACGTGGGGGTCGAAGACCCCGGGTCACCCGGAGTTCGGTCACACCGATGGTGTGGAGATCACGACCGGGCCGCTGGGTCAGGGTCTGGCGTCGTCGGTCGGGTTCGCGTACGCGGCCCGGTATGAGCGGGGTCTGTTCGACCCGGAGGCTGCGCCGGGTGAGTCGCCGTTCGATCACACCATCTATGTGATCGCGTCGGATGGGGACATCCAGGAGGGCATCACCAGCGAGGCGTCTTCGTTGGCCGGGCATCAGGAGCTCGGCAATCTCGTGGTCATCTACGACGCGAATCAGATCTCGATCGAGGACGACACCGACGTCGCGTTCACCGAGGACGTCGCCGCCCGCTACGCCGCGTACGGCTGGCATGTGCAGACGGTGGATTGGAAGAAGACGGGCGAGTACGTCGAAGACGTCGCCGAGCTTCACGCAGCCCTCGAGGCGGCGAAGGCCGAGACGTCGAAGCCGTCGATCATCGTGCTGAAGACGATCATCGGGTGGCCCTCGCCGGGCAAGCAGAACACCGGCAAGATCCACGGCTCCAAGCTCGGCGACGACGAGTTGAAGGCGACGAAGGAGGTGCTCGGGTGGGACCCGGAGCAGACCTTCGTGGTGCCCGACGACGTCCTCGAACACACTCGTTCACTCGCCGACGTGGCGCAGAAGCGCGCGCGGCGTGGCAGGAGAAGTTCGACGCGTGGGCCGGCGCGCACCCCGAGCGCAAGGCGCTGTGGGACCGCATCAACGCCCGCGAGCTCCCCGCCGATCTCGCCGATGCGCTCCCGGTGTTCGAGGCGGGCAAGGACGTGTCCACCCGTGCCGCGTCGGGGCAGGTCATCAACGCCCTGGCCGACAAGCTCCCCGAGCTGTGGGGCGGCTCGGCCGACCTCGCCGAATCGAACCTCACCACCATCAAGAACGCCGCCTCGTTCATCCCGTCCGAGTGGTCGACCGACGAGTGGGACGGCAACCCGTACGGGCGGGTGCTGCACTTCGGCATCCGCGAGCACGCGATGGCGGCCATCATCAACGGCATCGTGCTGCACGGCCCCACCCGCGCGTTCGGCGGGACGTTCCTGATCTTCAGCGACTACATGCGCCCCGCGGTGCGTCTGGCCGCGCTGATGAACATCCCCTCGATCTTCGTCTGGACCCACGACTCCGTCGCCCTCGGAGAAGACGGCCCCACCCACCAGCCGATCGAGCAGCTCACCGCGCTGCGCGCCATCCCGAACCTCGCCGTGCTCCGCCCCGCCGATGCGAACGAGACCGCCGTGATCTGGCACGAGATGCTCCGCCGCCACGCCGGCCCCTCCGGCATCGCCCTGACCAGGCAGAACATCCCCACCTTCGAGCGCGGTGACGGTGCAGCCAGCGGCGACGTCCTGGCCTCCGCCGACCTCGCCGCGAAGGGCGCATACGTCCTCGCCGAAGCACCGAACGGCACGCCCGACGTGATCATCATCGCAACCGGGTCCGAGGTGCAGCTCGCCGTCGCCGCCCGCGAAGCCCTCGCCGCCGACGGCGTGGGCGTGCGCGTCGTCTCCGCCCCGTCGCTGGAATGGTTCGCCGAGCAGGACGCCGACTACCGCGAGAGCGTCCTTCCCACCGCGATCACCGCCCGCGTCTCCGTCGAAGCCGGACTCGCCCTGGGCTGGCGCGGCATCGTCGGCGACCGCGGCCGGTCCGTCTCGATCGAGCACTACGGCGCCTCCGCCGACTACCAGACCCTGTTCGACAAGTTCGGCATCACCACCGAAGCCGTCATCACCGCCGCCCGCGAAACCCTCGAGGAGAACGCATGAGCACCCCCACCGCACGCGGAGGAACGCTTCCCGTCGCACCGCCGGCATCGATGAGGGCGAGCGTGCTCATCCGGCCGGAACACATCGAGACGCAGAACCGACCGGTCCCGGTCCCGCGCTCGGATGAGGTCCTCGTACGCGTCTCCGCCGTGGGGGTCTGCGGATCCGACGTGCACTTCTATCGGGACGGCCATCTCGGGGACTGGAAGGCGAGCGATCCCCTCGTGCTCGGGCACGAGTCGGGCGGGACCATCGTCGCCGTGGGCGACGCGACCGATCCGGGGCGCGTCGGCGAGAGGGTGTCGATCGAACCGCAGCATCCTTCACCCTCCTCGCCCGAGACGCTGCGCGGTGACTACAACCTCGACCCGCACATGAGGTTCTACGCCGTGCCCGGAACCGACGGCGCCTTCCGGGAGTATGTGACGATCCAGAGCCACTTCGCGCACCGCATCCCCGACTCGGTCAGCGATCACGCGGCCGCTCTGATGGAACCGCTGTCGGTAGCGATCGCCACGGCACGGAAGGCGTGCTTCTCCCCCGGGGCGCGCGTCCTGATCGCCGGTGCGGGTCCGATCGGCATCGCCCTGGTTCAGGTCGCGCGCGCGTTCGGCGTCACCGAGGTGATCGTGTCGGATCTCGCACCGGAGCGGCGCCAGACGGCGCTCCGCTTCGGTGCGCACGTGGTCCTCGATCCACGCGCAACGCCTCCGCCCGAGGTGTC
The DNA here is from genome assembly GCF_015277875.1 of Microbacterium luteum. Lineage (NCBI taxonomy): Bacteria > Bacillati > Actinomycetota > Actinomycetes > Micrococcales > Microbacteriaceae > Microbacterium > Microbacterium luteum. Next base: position 3,057,735 of record NZ_CP063814.1, read on the forward strand.
GACCGTTGACGCCTTCGTCGACGCGTCCGGTGCCGATTCCGCCGTGCGCGAGGGCATCACGGCGGTACGGCCCGGGGGAAGGGTCGTCCTGGTGGGCATGGGCCTTTCCGAGATGCCCCTGCCGATCACGATCATCCAGAACCGGGAGCTGATCGTCACCGGGGTCTTCCGCTATGCCAACACCTGGCCAACCGCGATCGCGCTCGTCGCCGGAGGACACGTCGACCTGGATGCGATGGTCACCGCAACCTTCGGCCTCAGCGAGGTCGCGCGTGCCCTGGAATCTACCGCGGACCCCTCGACGATCAAGGCCATCGTGGAACCCACCCGCCCCTGACCGCTGCACACCCACCCGACCTGAGCCTGCGACCGCGCCAGGCCGTCACCATCCCGCCACGCACCCCACCCCTCCCGATGTCGTGGCGACCGCGACGATCTTCACGTTCATCTGGACCTGGAGCGACTTCTTCTCACCGCTGATCTATCTCCGGCTCCCCGAGACCTTCCCGGCGTCGGTCGCGCTGAAGGGCTTCATCGACGCGCAGTCGACCTCGGATTACGGATCGATGTTCGCCATGTCCGTCGTCTCTCTGGTTCCCCTGTTCATCGTGTTCCTCGTCGGTCAGCGCTACCTGATCAAGGGATTCGCGACATCCGGAATCAAGTAGTCTCCCATTCAGCGTGCCGAAGGATGGTGCCCCGTGAGCAATGACCGACTCGCCGTGACGATCACCGACGTCGCCCGACGGGCCGGGGTGTCTCCCGCGACCGTGTCCCGCGTGTTCAACGACCAGTTCCGGGGGAACGTCGAGACGGCGCACCGCGTCCGGTCGGCCGCGACCGAACTCAGCTACACCCCGAATCACCTGGCGCGCAGTTTCGCCCGCGGCAAGACGAGCGCGGTCGGCTTTCTCGTTCCCGACCTGGCCAACCCGGTGTTTCAGGCGGTGCTCACCGGCCTCAGCCTCGCTGCCGGAGACGACGGCTATCGCGTGCTGGTGGCCGACTCCGCGGAATCCATCGACGACGAGCCGCTGCTCGCGGGGGAGATCCGTCGCCGATGCGACGCGTTGGTGCTGTGCGCGCCTCGCATGGAAGACGACACCCTCGCGCAGACCGTGCGGGATCTGGCCCCGGTCGTGCTGACGAACCGGTCCAATACCGTCATCGACGCGCCGACGCTGTCAGCGGACTCGCGGACCGGGTTCGAGAACATCGCGCGCCACCTCTACACCCTGGGCCACCGCCGCCTGGCCTACATCGAGGGCCCCGAGGGTTCCGCGAACCACAATCGCCTTCGCGGCCTGGAGGATTTCGTGCGCAGCGTCGAGGGCGTTTCCCTGCAGCGCGTTCCCGGCGGAGCAACCAGCACGAGCGGGATGGATGCGGTCGACGCGCTCGTGAAAACCCGCGCGACGGCCGCCATCGCGTTCAACGACCTCGTCGGCCTCGGCGTCGTCCACGGCCTGGGCGAACGTGGTCTGCGGGTACCCGACGACATCTCGGTGACGGGCTTCGACGACATCCCGTTCGCCCGCTTCATGACCCCGACCCTCACCACCGCATCCGTGCCCCACGAGATCCTCGGCGGACTGGCCTGGAGCCGGCTCCACGCGCTGATCGAAGGACGCACGCCCGAACACAACGTGGTCTTCCAACCGCGTCTGGAGGCGCGTCGCTCCACCGCCGCTCCCCCGTCGGCGTGATCCGCGCATCCACCCGCCCCTCTACCCCGCGCCTCCCCTCCCGCAGCCCGACCCATCCGTAGCCCCGCGCCTCCCGCCACCCACGCCGAGGTCGGAGAATCGGCCTGAGGTCGGAGGATCGACGCCCGAATTCTCCGACATCGGCACGAATCTCCGACGTCCGCGAGGTCAGCCGACGCCCTTGGCGCGGAGGGCCTGCTCGAAGCCGGCAACCGATCCGCCGACCGCGTCGAGCTCGTGCGCATCCAGAAGCAGAGTGAGGCCGTTTTCAGCTCGCCTGAAGACCGCGGGCGCGCCGTACTCGGCGACCGCGGCGGCGACGTCGTCGTCCATCTCGTTCAGGTGACGCAGGTCGATGGACACGTCCAATCGCTCGACCATCGCATCCCACTCGGGCTTGCGCCGCCATGTGTGCGTGATGTCGCAGAGTGCACAGTGCGCGGTGCCGAGCATGTGCCCGATCACATACCGCAGCTCCCCGAGCGGACCACCGTCGGCCCGGTAGACGCCGACGAGCATCCCGCCTCTCGGATTCGCGTCGTGGTCCACTCCCCGATCATCACCCGGATGTCGGAGCATCGACCCGATGTCGGAGAATCCGCGCTGAATCCTCCGACATCGACGCCGATTTCCGACATCGGGGCGGGCGCGCGGCGCCGACGCCCGCACGCGACGGTGCCGGATGCGGTCAGGACTCGCGGGTGATCGTCACCTTCACGTGCAGCTGGCTCTTGAACGGGCCGGCATAGACGCCGCGGAGCGGGGGGACGTCGTTGTAGTCCCGACCCCGGCCCACGAGCACGTGCCGGTCGCCGATCTCGATGTTGTTGGTCGGGTCGAACCCCTGCCACTGGTCGGCGTACCACTCCACCCACGCGTGAGACTCACCCGTCACCGGCTCGCCGACGTCGGCGTTCGGCCGCGGGTGCAGGTATCCCGACACGTATCGGGCGGGGATCCCGACCGAGCGCAGTGCCCCGAGGGTGATGTGCGCGATGTCCTGGCACACGCCCTTGCGCGCCTCCCAGGCCTCGCTCGCGGTCGAGAGCACGCTCGTGATGCCGCTCATGTACTCGACGGCGTCACCGACGGCCACCGCGATCGCGTGCGCCGCCTCGCTCGGATTCTCGTGCTGCTGGGCGATGCCCTCGGCGAGCCTCGCCACCTCGGGATGCGGCATCGTGCGTCGCGTCTGCGTGAGCTGCTCGACGGTCTCGATGGAACGGCTCGTGGACCGCTTCAGGTCGTCCCACGTGATGTCGGGATGCTCGATCGGCCGCTCGCGCACCTCGACGAGCGACCGAGCGGTGATGGTGAGCGCACCGTGCGGCGACAGCACGTCGAACGCCGCGACACGCGTTCCGAAGTAGTCGACGTACTGGTTGACCGAGGTCGACGGATCGATGTCGAGCGACGAACTGAGCACGAACTGGCTGTCGGTCGATCCCGGCAGCATGCGCGCTTCGTTGTACGACGCCGAGACATCGCCCGGATAGGAGAAGCCGGTCTCGTGTTCGATGCGGAGTCTCTTCATGACGTCTCCCCGATCCAGCTCGGCTCGGCGTGCGTCGGGAAGAAGCGACTGCGGATCGCCTCCGACGCCTCGCGGGTCACCCGCTGCACACGATCCATGTGCAGCGGCAGCTCACTCAGGATCTCGCTCACCGGCCGGTACTCCAGGTCGTTCCGGATGCGCCCCAGCGCGCGCAGCACCGGGTTGGAATGCCCGACCCGGTCAGCACGCGGATCGATCGCGCTCATGCACTCCTCGGCCTGCTGGATGGAGAAGATGATCGAGCGGGGAAACAGGCGGTCCAGCAGCAGGAACTCGGCCGCGTTGCTGGCACTCGGCATGCCGCGGTACGTGCGGAGGTACGCCTCGTACGCGCCGCACGAGCGCAGGATGGTCGTCCACGACGGACCGGATGCTTCGGTCAGCGAGCGGGTGGCGAGCATCCGGGCGGTCATGTCGGTGCGCTCGATGCTGCGGCCCAGCGTGAAGAACTGCCACGCTTCGTCTCGGCTGGTCGACGAGTCGACGCTCCCGACGGCCAGCGACGCGCGCTCACGCACCCACTGGAAGAAGTCGTGGGCCTTGTCGGTCTGCAGCCGACGCGGCATGCGGGAGTTGGTGGTGTTCAGCGTCTCCCACAGCTCGCTCGAGACGATCTCGCGGGCACGGCGGGCGTTCTCGCGCGCGGCGCCGAGCGAGTAGGCCACCGAGGCGGGGTTCATCCGGTCGATCGCGAGACGCTGCAGCACATCGTCGCGGGTGACGGGAGTCGTCGTGTCGGACGGCAGAGACCCCATGACGTTCAGCAGCGACCGGCACGCGGTGTCCTCGTCGATCCAGGGATCCTCCAGCAGCAGCTGCAGGTGCACCTCGAGGATGCGCGCCGTGCCGTCGCTGCGCTCGATGTACCGCCCGATCCAGAACAGTGATTCTGCGATGCGACTCAGCATCGGACGTCACCTCCGTCGCGCGTATCGTCTCGTCGCTGCCCTCCTCGCCCGACGACCGGACCCCCGCCAGCCCCGGTCGTTGAGCGAGCGGAGCGAGACGAAACGCTCGTCTGCTGCTGCTGCTCGGCCTGTTCGGTGCGCGAACGCGGGCGATCCTGCGGAGCCGTGTCGGGCTCGTCGTGGTCTTCGTAGATGATCGGGATCGACTGCGTCACGGCGGCCTGGTCGGCGACCAGTCCGCCCATGCCGCTGCCCTGCCCGTACTCGACGTGAGCCGGAGCCGAACCGCCGACGACCCACGTGTCCTTCGATCCGCCGCCCTGGCTGGAGTTGACCACGAGCTGCCCCTCGGGGAGGGCGACGCGCGTCAGGCCTCCCGGAAGCACCCAGATGTCCTCGCCGTCGTTGACCGCGAACGGACGCAGGTCGGCGTGACGCGGGCGCATCCCGTCTTCGACGAGGGTCGGGATGGTCGACAGCATCACGACAGGCTGGGCAATCCATCCGCGCGGATCCGCTCGCAACCGCGTGCGGAGCGTGTCGAGTTCGCTCGGCGAGGCGTCGGGTCCGACGACGAGGCCCTTGCCGCCCGATCCGTCGACCGGCTTCACGACGAGTTCGTCGAGCCTGTCGAGCACCTCCTCGAGAGCGTCGGGCTCCTCGAGCCGCCACGTGTCGACGTTCTTGAGGATGGGCTCCTCCGCCAGGTAGTAGCGCACCAGGTCGGGCACGTAGGTGTAGAGCAGCTTGTCGTCGGCGACGCCGTTGCCGACGGCGTTGGCGATCGTGACGTTGCCCAGCCGCGCCGCGAGCATGAGGCCCGGGGCGCCCAGCATCGAGTCGGCGCGGAACTGCAGCGGATCGAGGAAGTCGTCGTCGACCCGGCGGTAGATCACGTCGACGCGCTTGGGGCCGCGGGTGGTGCGCATGAACACCTTGCCGCCCATGCACAGCAGGTCGCGCCCCTCGACGAGCTCGACGCCCATGAGGCGGGCGAGCAGGGTGTGCTCGAAGTACGCCGAGTTGTACACACCCGGGGTGAGCACCACGACGTTGGGCTCCTCCACTCCGGGCGGGGCGGATGCGCGCAGCGCCGCCAGCAGCTTGTTCGGGTAGTCGCCGACCGGCCGCACCCGCATCGACACGAACAGCTCGGGAAGCGTCTGAGCCATCACGCGACGGTTCGAGATGACGTAGCTGACGCCCGAGGGCACGCGCACGTTGTCTTCGAGCACGCGCATCTCGCCGTGCTCGTCGCGGATCAGGTCGATGCCCGACACCTGGATGCGCACGCCGTTCGCGGAGTGGATGCCCGCGGCCTGCCGGTAGAAGTACTGCGACGAGGCGATGAGACCGGCCGGCAGCACACCGTCGCGCACGCAGTGCTGGTGCCCGTACGCGTCATCGAGGAACGCTTCGAGCGCGCGCACGCGCTGCTTGATGCCGGCCTCGGTCTTCGACCACTCGTCGTAGTCGATCACGCGCGGGACCGCATCCAGCGGGAACGGACGCTCCTCTCCGGCGAAGTCGAAGGTCACGCCCTGCGCGAGATAGGAGGTGGCGAGCGACTCGGTGCGCCCGCGAAGCTCCTCCTGGGTCATCTGCGCGAGCGCGTGGTGCAGCTCGCGGTAGGCGTCACGCGACCGTGATGGAGCACCCGACGTGGTCACGTCGCCGAACATCTCGTCGAAGGCCGGTACCCCCGAAGGCGTCCGCCGGGGTGTCTGGGTGGACCCGTAGCCGTCGAAGAGATCTCCCATGGGCTTCACCCTAGCCCGCGACGTGTTGCCGTGTTGTTTCCCCCGGGGGCTTGACGAGGGCTCAGTCCTTGCGCTCGAGCGCCGCCACCACGGCGCAGCCGTCACCGATTCGTCACCTCCTCTCGGCGCGCCCACGTACAGGCCGACGTAGCCTGAGACGGTGACCGAGGCCGTGCGAACATCGAGGGGATCCGGCGCCGCCGCAGCAGCAGCCGGTATCGCCGCCGCCACGCTCGGCGCGGGCGCCGGCGAGCTCACCGCGGCACTGGCGGCTCCCGCATCCAGCCCCTTCGCGGTGGTCGGCGGCGCACTGATCGACGCCGCCCCCGCCTGGGCGAAAGACCTCGCGATCGACTGGTTCGGCACGGCCGACAAGATCGCGCTCACCGTGGGCATCGCCCTCGTGCTCGCGGTCGTGGCGGCGTGGGCGGGGTGGGCGGAGCTCCGGCGCCCGCCCGCCGGAGCGGTCATCGCGGTCGCCCTCGGTGCGGTCGCGGCGATCACCGCCCTTCTCAGCGATACCGGCGACCCGCTGCCTTTCCTCCCCGGCATCCTGGCCGGTGCCGTCGCCGGCGGCACGCTGCACGTGCTGGTCGGGATGCTGCGCCCGAAGCCGCCGCGCAGAGGCACCGACACCGCCTCCGAGCTGCCGAATCGCCGGGCCTTCTTCGCCTGGACGGCCGTCGCCGCGGTCGGCGGGGCCCTCGCCGTCGCGGCGGGCAACGCGGCCCGTGCCGGATCCCGTGCGATCACGACCGTGCGCGACGCCGTCGTGCTCCCCGCACCGGCCACCACCGCGCCGCCCGTACCGGCGGGCGCCGAGCTGGGCGTCGACGGCCTTGCGCCGGTGATCACCCCGAACGCGGAGTTCTACCGCATCGACACGGCCATCATCGTGCCGTCGATCGATCCCGCGGACTGGGAGCTGCGCATCCACGGCCTGGTGGAGGAGGAGGTCGTGCTCACGTGGGACGAGCTGCTCGCCCTGCCGCTGGTGGAGACGACGGTGACACTGTCGTGCGTGTCGAACGCGGTCGGCGGATCGCTCATCGGCAATGCCCGGTGGCTGGGCTACCCCATCCGCGAGCTGCTCGCGCGCGCGAAGCCCACCGGCGACGCCGACATGGTGCTCTCGCGCTCGTCGGACGGTTTCACCGCCGGCACGCCCCTGGAGGCCCTCACCGACGACCGCGACGCGATCCTCGCGGTCGCGATGAACGACGAGCCGCTGCCGCCGGAACACGGGTTCCCGGTGCGCATGGTGGTGCCGGGCCTGTACGGCTACGTGTCGGCGACGAAGTGGGTCGTCGACCTCGAGGTCACCCGGTTCGACGAGGCGACCGCCTACTGGACGGATCGCGGCTGGTCCGAGCGCGGGCCGATCAAGCTGCAGTCCCGCATCGACGTTCCGCGGCGCGGCCGGCAGCTCTCCGCCGGCGAGACGGTCATCGCCGGAATGGCCTGGCAGCCCCACACCGGCGTCGACGGCGTCGAGGTGCAGATCGACGACGGCGACTGGCAGCCCGCGACGCTCGCCGCCGCGATCTCCGACGACACGTGGGTGCAGTGGAGTCTGCCGTGGAGCGCCGAGCCCGGCGAGCACACCCTGCGGTGCCGCGCCATCAGCGCCGACGGCCAGACCCAGACCTCGGAGTCGGCGCCACCGGCCCCGGACGGGGCCACGGGCTGGCACGAGGTCCCGGTGTCGGTGGCGTAGTCCCAGCGGGCGGCGCGGTGTCGGCGGGTGATGCGGTTGTCGTCGGTCGCGTCAGGCGGCGAGCACGACCTTCAGCTGCTCGATCGCCCAGTCCAGCTCGGTCGCGCGGATCGTCAGCGGCGGGGCGATGCGGATCGTCGCCCCGTGCGTGTCCTTGACCAGCACACCCCGCCCGAGCAGGCGCTCGGCCACCTCGCGGCCACTGCCGACGCTCGGGTCGATGTCGACGCCGGCCCAGAGGCCCGCCACGCGCACGGCGGTGACACCGTTCCCGACCAGCCCCTGCAGCTTCGCCTCGAGGTGCTCGCCGAGCGCCTTGGCGCGCGTCTGGAACTCCCCCGAGGCGAGCATCTCGACCACGCGGGCGCCGACGGCGGCGGCGAGCGGGTTGCCCCCGAAGGTCGAGCCGTGCTCGCCGGGCTTGATGACCCCGAGCACGTCGCGGTCGGCGACGACCGCCGAGACGGGCAGGATGCCGCCGCCGAGCGCCTTGCCGAGCAGGTAGACGTCGGGCACGACGCCCTCGCGGTCGCACGCGAAGGTCTCGCCGACGCGACCGAGGCCGGACTGGATCTCATCCGCGATGAAGAGCACGTTCTTCTCGGTGCAGATCTCACGCACGCGGGTGAGGAATCCTTCCGGCGGGATGACGACGCCGGCCTCGCCCTGGATGGGCTCGATGAGGACGGCCGCGGTGTTCTCGTCGATCGCCGCCGCGATCGCCTCGGCGTCGCCGAAGGGCACCTGCACGAAGCCGGGACCGTACGGACCGAACGCGTCGTGCGCATCCGGGTCGTCGCTGAAGCCCACGATGGTCGTGGTGCGCCCGTGGAAGTTGCCGCCCGCGACGACGATGCGGGCGGCATCCGTCTTGACGCCCTTCACCCGGTACGCCCACGCGCGGGCGACCTTGATTCCCGTCTCGACGGCCTCGGCGCCGGTGTTCATGGGCAGCACGAGGTCTTTCCGGCACAGCTTCGCCAGGCCCGACGAGAACTCGACGAGCTGATCGTTGTGGTAGGCGCGGCTCGTGAGGGTCAGGCGCTGCAGCTGCTCCTGCGCGACGGCGACGAGCGCCGGGTGCAGGTGTCCGAAGTTCAGCGCGGAGTACGCCGAGAGCAGGTCGAGGTAACGCTTGCCTTCGACGTCGGTGACCCACACGCCCTCGCCGCGCGAGATCACGACCGGCAGCGGGTTGTAGTTGTGGGCGAGGTGCTCGTCCTCCGCGCCGATGACGCGGATGGTGGCGGTGTCGAGGCTGGGCGAGGTGGCGGGGGTCATACCGGCGTTTCCTTGGATCGCAGTTCGAGGGTGCAGCACTTGATGCCGCCGCCGCCGAGCAGCAGCTCGGACAGGTCGACGAGCACCGGGTGATAGCCGCGTTCGCGCAGCTGGGTCTCGAAGCCCTTCGCGCGCGGCGAGATGATGACGTTCCGGCCGTCGGAGGCAGAGTTGAGACCGAAGACAGCGCCGTCCTCGTCGGAAACGCGGATCGCATCCGGATACCGCTCGGCGAGGATCGAGCGACTGGGCTCGTCGAAGGCGCCCGGCAGGTACGCGATGTTCGCGTGGTCGACGCCGCCGGGGCCCTGCACCGGGTCGAGCACGGCGATCGCGGTGTCGAGGTGGTAGAAGCGCGGGTCGACCAGGTTGAGCGAGACGACCTCGCGGCCGAAGACCTCGCCGACCTCGCCGTGGCTGTCGCCGGTCGAGCGGAAGCCGGTGCCGGCGAGGATGGTGTCGCCGACGAGCAGGAAATCGCCCTCGCCCTCGTTGACCTCGCGCGGCGCGACGACCTCGAACCCGTTCTGCCCGAACCAGTCCATGAAGGCCGGCCCCTCGGGCACGCGCTCATCGAAGCGGAACTTCGCCCCGTAGGCGACGCCGTCGATCACGAATCCGCCGTTGGCCGTGTAGACCATGTCGGGCAGACCCTCGAGCGGATCGATCAGCTCGACCTCGTGACCCAGCTCGATGTAGGTGTCGTACAGCGCCTGCCACTGCCGCACGGCCTTGGCCGTGTCGGTGGGCTTCGCCGGCTCCATCCACGGGTTGATGGTGTAGCTGACGGTGAAGTGCTCCGGGCGGCACATCAGGTACCGGCGGTGCTGCGCGACGCGCTCGGTGGCGGCGGTGCTCGACGAATCGGTGTGGTGCGTGGACATCTTCGCTCCTCAGTGAAGGGGGCGGCGGACGCTGTCCAGAGGCCCGGCGGTCCTGTCCCCGCCGTGGATCGCACGAGGAGAAGCGGCGGCCCGGGCACGCCGGAGTCCATTGTGGCACGATGCGCGCTCGGTCGGAGATTCACGCCGAGGTCGCGCCGGACGGGCGCATCCGGCACGCGTCGTCGTCGGAGATTCGCGCCGATGTCGGAGGATCTGCGCCGAATCCTCCGACATCCGGCCGATTCTCCGACATCGGCGGGGCGGGGGGCGGGGGGCGGAGCGGAGCGGGGGCCGGGTGGGCCGGGGCGGGTGAGGATGCGGTCAGAGGCCGAGGGCGGCGAGGTAGGCGTTGCCGAAGCGGCGGCCGGGGTCGAGGCGGTCCCGCAGCGCGGTGAAGTCCCGCCAGCGGGGGTAGCGGGCGGCGAGGGTCGCGGCATCCATCGCGAAGACCTTGCCCCAGTGCGGGCGCGCCGAGTCCGGCAGCGCCTCCTCGATGAGCGGCAGCACCGCACCGACGGCATTCGGGTCGAGGCGCCACGTGAAGTGCAGACCGACGGTGTCGCGGCCGTACGCGGCACTCAGCCACAGGTCGTCGGCCGCCATCGTGCGCACCTCGCACACCTGCAGCGCCGGGGCGATCCGCGGCGCGAGGCGGCGAAGCGCATCGATCGCCGCAGGGGCGTCGGCGCGATCGACGAGGTACTCGCTCTGCAGCTCGTCGCCCGCCGACGGAGTGAACTCGAGGCGGAAGTGCGGCAACCGCGCGAACCACGGACCGGGTTCGCCGCCCTGCACGGTGCACGGGGCGGGGTCGATGCCCGGCAGCGGATGCCGCGGCCCGTCGGCCTCGCGCCCGCCGAGCGCGCGCAGCGCGTCGTGATCAGCGTGCCCCGGGCGGGCCTTCACCCACACCTGGCCGATCGCGTCGGCGTCCTGCCACGTCGTGAACATGCTCACACTGTCGCCGGCGCCGGTCACGGCGGAGATCTCCGGCAGCACGTCGTCCCACCGGACGCCTTCGAACACCGTCTGCGCGATCTCGTACGCCGGCTCGACCTCGAGGGTCAGGTGGGTGACCACGCCGAGTGCCCCGAGCCCCACGACGGCACCGGCGAAGTCGGCGTCGCCGCGGCGCAGCACGAGGGTTTCCCCCTCGGCGGTCACGAGTTCCACCGCCGTCACCTGGGTGCCCAGGGTGCCGATCCGGTCGCCGGACCCGTGCGTCCCGGTCTGCACCGCACCGGCGACGGAGATGTGCGGCAGCGAGGCGAGGTTGGCGAGTGCCACACCGGCGGCGTCGAGGGCCGGCACGACGTCGCCGTGGCGGAGACCGGCCGGCACGCGCGCGAGGCCGGCGGCCGCATCCACCTCGACCTCGCCCGGCAGGTGGGCGAGCGAGACGAGCACGCCCTCGGTGTCGGCGATGTCGGTGAAGGAGTGGCGGCTGCCGAGGGCTCGCACGCGGGGCTCCTCCACGACGATGGCAGCGAGCTCGTCGAGGCTTCGGGGTTCAGCGATGCGCCGCGCCCGGTAGGTGACATTGCCGGCCCAGTTGCGCTCGCTCATCCCCTCATTCCAGCATGCCTGCGACACGCGGCGCCGCTGTTTCGAAACCGCACCGTCGGAGATTCGCGCCGATGTCGGAGAATCCGCGCCGAATCCTCCGACCTCGGGGCGATTCTCCGACATCCGGGCGGCCGGCACGGGGTCCGCGAGGCCGCCTCAGACCGAGATCCTTCACCCCGCGGGTCAGATCACCGCGTCGGACCACGGGTCGGGGTTGCCGAACCGGTGGGCGGTGATCGAGACGGCCTGCTCGTGCAGGAAGGGCAGCAGCTCGATGCGACCGGCCGTGGTGACCTCCGAGTCGTACACGGCGAGATCGGGATCGCCGCCCGTCCCCTCGGCGAGCGCGCGGTGCAGCGGCGGCAGGGAGTCGCGGGTTCCGACCAGCCGCGCCCGAGGGGGTCGGTTCGGCAGGGTCATCCGCCCGATCCACTCCGCATCGCTCTCGACGTAGACGGTCACGCCGTGGTCGTCGAGCGTGCGCCGCACTTCGGCCGGCAGCCCCACCGGCGCACTGACGGTGATCGACGAACCGGAGCGGATGCCGGCGACGATCACGCGCAGCAGCGCCTGCCAGGTCGCGTCGCCCGCCGCCCGCACCGCGACGTCGACCGGGCGATAGCGGAACAGGTTCCGCTCGATGCCGAGCCCCGACACGTCGCGCACCTGGCCGAACTCCCGACTCCACACCACCGCATCCGACAGCGCACCCCGACGCAGCCAGTCGAAGGCGTCGTACGACAGCGACGGCTGGGCGGATTCGATGACGGCGGTGATGCGGGAGTCGAGCCCCTTCAGGTGGAGCGTCTGCGAGCCGGCCCCACCGGGGGTCGGCCGCCACGAGCCGAGCCCGATGAGGTAGTTCGGTCCGCCCGCCTTCGCTCCCGGCCCGACCGACGAGCGCTTCCACCCGCCGAAGGGCTGACGCTGCACGATCGCACCCGTGATGCCGCGGTTGACGTAGAGATTGCCGGCCTGCACGCCGTCGAGCCACCGGGCGAGGTCGTCGGGGCTCTGCGTGTGCAGGCCCGCTGTCAGGCCGTACGCGACGGCGTTCTGGAGGTCGATGGCCTCCTCGAGCGACGCGGCGTGCATGATGCCGAGCACGGGCCCGAAGAACTCCTCGAGATGCATGCGCGATCCCGGCTGCACCCCGACGCGCACTCCCGGCGTCCACAGACGACCGTCGTATGCGGGTCCGGCGTCGAGCAGGGTCGGCTCCACGAGCCACTGCTCGCCGTCGTCGAGGGTCGAAAGCGCCCACTCCAGCTTGCCCTGCGGCTTCTCGATGACCGGGCCCACCTCGGCGAGCGGATCCGTCGGCGGCGCGACGCGCAGCGATCGCACCGCGTCGACGAGCTGCCGGGAGAACCGCCTCGACCGCCCGACCGGGCCGACGAGGATGGCCAGCGACGCCGCCGAGCACTTCTGACCGGCATGACCGAAGGCGCTCTTGACGAGGTCGGATGCGGCGAGGTCGAGGTCGGCGGAGGGCGTGACGATCACGGCGTTCTTGCCGCTCGTCTCGGCCAGCAGCGGCAGATCGGGGCGCCACGAGCGGAACAGCGCGGCGGTGTCCCACGAGCCGGTGAGGATGACGCGGTCGACGTCGGGATGAGCGATGAGTCGTCGGCCGAGGTCGGCCTCGTCGATGTCGACGAACGCGAGCACGTCACGGGGCACCCCGGCGGACCACAGCGCTTCGGCGACGACCGCCGCGCAGCGCCGCGACGGCGGCGCGGGCTTGAACACGACGCCCGACCCGGCGGCGAGCGCGGCCAGCACGCCGCCCGCGGGGATCGCGATCGGGAAGTTCCACGACGGGGCGACGACGGTGACGCTCGACGGCAGGAACAGCGCGCCGCCCACGCGGTCGAGCTCGCGCGCGGTCGCCGCGTAGTAGTTCGCGAAGTCGACCGCTTCGCTGACCTCGACATCGGCCTCGGCGAACACCTTCCCCGTCTCCGAGGCGGCGACCTCGATGAGCTCCCCCCTCCGCGCCTCCAGGGCGCGCGCGGCGGCCTGGAGCACGGTCGCCCGCTCGGAGGCCGGGCGCGCACCCCACGCGCGCGCCGCATCCCGCACGCCCTGCACGGCGCGATCGAGGTCGGCCTCGTCGTTCACACGGGATGCCGCGACGACGCTCTCCCCCGCGGTCGAGGTCGCGACGCGGGCGAGGATGTCGGCCGCCCACGCCCGGTTGGCTGCGAGCGCCGGGTCGGAGTCCGGCGTGTTGACGAACCCTGGCGCGCCGGCCGCGGGCGCCAGCGTGCGACGTTCGCGCTCGGAGAAGACGGCGGTGTCGACGAACGCCTCGCCGCCGAACCGCACGGCGTCGCCGAACGAGCCGAAGGGCGTCGCGTCGGTGTCGCCATCGTCACCGGAGGAGCGCGCGATGCCGAGGACGGCCTGCGTGAGCCCGCTCTCGGCGGGCGTGCCGGTCTGCGCCTGCTCCGGTTCGCGCAGCACGGCGCGGGCCCCGCCCGCGACGGCGCGCGCGTCGTCGGCATCGGGCTGGGCAGCGCGATCCTGCGCGCGGTTCGGCCCGGCCGGTAGCGACGGGTCGGCGGCCCGAGCCACCGATGCGAGAAAGCGGTCGCGCTCGCGGTCGAACAGCTCGGAGTCCTCGGCGATCTCGAACGCCGCCGACAGGAAGTTCTCGCTCGACGCGTTCTCCTCCAGCCGCCGCACCAGGTAGCTGATCGCGACGTCGAACTCATCCGGCCGCACCACGGGCACATAGAGCAGCACGTGTCCCACCTCTTGGGCGACCGCGGCCACCTGCCCCTGGGCCATGCCCAGCAGCATCTCCATCTCGAGGTCGTCCGAGACGCCGCGGTCGCCGGCGAGCAGCCACGCGTAGGCGATGTGGAACAGGTTGTGCCCGGCGACCCCGAGACGCACGGCGGCGGTGTTCTCCGGCCGCAGCGCGTGATCGAGGCACCGCACGTAGTTCGCGTCGGTGTCGACCTTCGCGTCGTAGGTGGCGAGCTCCCACCCGTGCAGCACCGCGTCGACGCGCTCCATCGCGAGATTCGCGCCCTTCACCAGCCGCACCTTGATGCGCGCGCCCCCGGCGGCCACGCGCTGCCGGGCCCACGCAGTGAGCTGCTGCAGCGCCGGCAGCGCATCCGGCAGGTAGGTCTGCAGCACGATGCCGGCCTCGAGACCGGCCAGGCGGGGGTCTTCGAGGATGCGCGTGAAGACGGCGATGGTCAGGTCGAGGTCGCGGTACTCCTCCATGTCGAGATTGATGAAGGTGTCGTCGGAGGCCGCCGACAGGTAGAGGGGCAGGAGGCGTTCGACGACCGCGTCGACGACCTCGTCGAAGGCCCACATCGAGATGTGGCTCGCGATGGCGGAGACCTTGACCGAGACGTAGTCGACGTCGGGTCGACGGATGAGGTCGTGGATGCCGTCGAGCCGCCGTTTCGCCTCGGCCTCGCCGAGAACGGCCTCGCCGAGCAGATTCAGGTTGAGCCGCGCCCCGGATTCGCGCAGCCGCTCGATGGCCGGACCGAACTTGTCGGGGCGCGCATCCACCACCAGGTGCCCCACCATCTCCCGCAGCACCCGGCGCGCGATCGGCACGACCGGCGCGGGCAGCACCGGGGCGACGGCACCGCCGACCCGCACGGCGCCGCGCAGGTACCACGGCAGGAACTCGGGCACGAGCGGCGCGATGCGGTTGAGGCGCGAGGCGGCCGCACCCAGGCTCTCCGGGCGCATGACGCCGTCGACGAAGCCCATCGTGAACGGCAGCCCGTTGGCGTCCTTGAGCACCCCCGCGAGCCGCTGGGCGGCCGGGTCGGTCTCGACCTGCGCGGATTCGCGCGTCCAGCGCTTGGCGAGCGCGACGGCGCGGGCGGTGAGACTGTCCGAAGACACTCGCGACGGGGAGGGCTGGGACATACGCGAAGCCTACGTCGGCGCACCCGCGGAGCCGAGGAGCGATCCGGGCGATTCAGCCCCAGATGCTGGGGGCCTCGCGACGGGTCGAGGGAAGGGCTGAGGCGGACGCCCAGTCATGGATCCACGCATCGACGTCGGGGATGCCCTCGGGGCGGCCGACCGCGCCGAACAGCTCCTCGTGGGAGAGGGTGCCGCCGCTGCGCTTCATCATGCGGGCGCGGATGACGGCACGGGCATAGACCTCGCCGTCGACCACCGCGCGATGCTCGAGGTACACCGCCCGGTCGTCGTGCCCGATGAGCCGCGACTCGACGTCGAATCGCTGCCACAGGTTCAGCGACTTGCGGAAGGTCACCGTCTCCGACGACACGACGGCGTACCAGCCGTGCCGGCGCATCGCGCCGAGCAGCCCGG
Organism: Microbacterium luteum; assembly: GCF_015277875.1. Taxonomy (NCBI): domain Bacteria; kingdom Bacillati; phylum Actinomycetota; class Actinomycetes; order Micrococcales; family Microbacteriaceae; genus Microbacterium; species Microbacterium luteum. The sequence goes on from NZ_CP063814.1 coordinate 3,073,438, forward strand.
TGCGGGTGAGCAGGTCCCACCGCCCGAGGTCGAACAGCGAAAGGTATCTGCCGTTGTTCATGTGCTGCAGGATGTCGATGTCGGTCGGCAGGGTCGTCAGGCGGATGCGTCCGACCGCCGTCGGCGACATGGCCCCCTCGCGGCGCATGCGCCGGCGTGCGAGCAGGATCGTCAGCAGGGTGCGCCACCACACATTCACGAGCGCCGATGGTAGCGATTCACGACGTCCCGCGCGATCCGGTTGTCGGAACGGCACAAATCCCTCGCGCGGCGCGCATCCGGCTCTCGCGCGGCGCGCATCCGTTCCTGCGCGCGGCGCGCATCCGTTCCCGTGCTCGTCGCCCGGCGTTCACCGGCGGATTTCCGGCCGGGCGCGGCCGAGCGTAGAGTCACCGCATGGAAGCCGAACTGCAGACCGACATCGTCGTCCGTCCGGTCCGGGACGTGGATGCCGTCGACCTCGGTCGAGTGCACGCGACCTGCTGGCACGAGACCTATGACCACCTCATCAGCAAGGCCGCGCTGGAGAAGGTGTCGCCACGACGCCTGGCGGAACTCTGGACCCACTGGGCCGTGCAGGGCGACGACTTCCGGATGTTCGCCGCACTCGTCGAGGGCGAGATCGTCGGGTTCGCCGGATCCGGTCCCGCCCGCGACAAGGATGCCGTGCGCAACCGCGAGCTGTACTTCATCTACCTGCTCGACGCGTGGCACGGCACCGGCATCGGCCAGAAGCTCTTCGACGCGGTCGTGCCCGCCGACGAGGAGATCTATCTCTGGGTCGCCGAGGACAACCCGCGCGCTCACCGCTTCTACACCCGCAACGGCTTCACGCTCGACGGCGCGACCCACACCGAGCCCTTCCTCGGTGAGACGCTGACCGAAGTGCGCTTCGTGCGCTGACCGGCGTGCTGCAGGCGTGGGCCCTCGAGGGCATCCCCGAGGTCTCACCCGGTGACGATCTGGTCGCCCTGATCGCCGACGCCGTCGCGCACGGCGTTCCGCTGGCCGACGGCGACATCGTCGTGGTGACCTCGAAGATCGTGTCCAAGGCCGAGGGCCGCATCCTGCATGCCGACGACCGCGAAGACGCCATCACCGAGCAGACCGTGCGACTGGTCGCCTCGCGCACGAGCCCGACCGGACACGTGACGCGCATCGTGGAGAATCCCCTCGGCATCGTCTCGGCCGCCGCCGGAGTGGATGCCTCCAACACCCCCGATGGCACGGTGCTGCTGCTGCCCGCGGACCCCGACGCCTCGGCCCGCGCGATCGCGTCCGGCCTGCGAGAGCGCTGCGGCGCCCGCATCGGCGTGCTCGTGACCGACACGCTCGGCCGCGCATGGCGCGAGGGTCAGACCGACCACGCGATCGGCGCCGCCGGCGTGCACGTGTTCGAAGACCTGCGCGGGCACACCGACACCGAAGGCCGACCCCTCGTGGTGACGATGCCGTGCGTCGCCGACGAGATCGCGGGTGCCGCCGACCTCGTCAAGGGCAAGGCCGCGGGGCTGCCCGTCGCCGTCGTCCGGGGGCGCGCCGACCTCGTCGGCGACCTCGACCTGCCCGGCGCCCGCACGATCGTGCGCCCCGCCGAGCGCGACATGTTCCGGCAGGGCGCCGACGAGGCCTACGCCGAGGGGTACGCCGCCGGCCGCGCCGCGCGCGCCTGAGCGCGGCCCTCAGCTGCCGTCACCCTGGGGCCCGCGCCACCCTGAGGCCCGCGCCACCTCAAGGCCACCGCGCGCGCCTCAAACCGTGTGCGCCTCAAGAGGAGATCCCGCTCCGAGAGGACGCTTCGTTGCGGATCCGTCCTCTCCAGCCGGGTTCTCCTCTTGAGCGCCGGACCGGATCCGGGCGCGGGCAGGGGCGCGGGCAGGATGCGGCCGCGGGTCCGAGGCCCCGAGGCCTCAGCGTGCGCCTCAAACCGCGTGCGCCTCAGGAGGAGATCCCGCTCCCAGAGGACGCTTCGTTGCGGATCCGTCCTCTCCAGCCGGGATATCCTCCCGGCCGCGGGACCGCGCGCGCCTGAGCGCGGCCCTCAGCTGCCGGGGATGAGGCGGAGGTCGCCGGCGGAGACGTCTCCGGAGATGCGGTGGGCGGCGTCGGGCGAGGTCTGCAGCCGGTTGGTCACCTCACCGGCCGACACGTCGACGTCGACGGCATAGACGTCGTCGGGGACGACCAGGCGGAGGGATCCGGCGCTCACCGACACCTGCAGGGCGTCGGGGGCGCTCCCGCCGAGTCGCGCGACGATCTCCCCGGCGCTGACGTCGAAGCGCCCGTCGGCCACGTCCGACACATCGAGCCCGATCTTGCCGGCGCTCACGTCGGCGACGACGCCGTCGGCGGTGCCGCCGAGGTCGATCTCCCCGGCGCTGACGGACACGTCGACCTCGCCCCAGTCAGCGTCCGCGACGATGCGTCCCGCGGCGAGGTCCAGCGCCGCATCCATTCCGGCCCCTTCGAGTCGCTCGGGCAGCACCAGCACGGCGCTGCCGTTGCCGCCGAAGAGCCACGGGATGCCGAAGAACTCGTCCGGGGTCGAGACGGCGAGGCGGTCGCCGTCGCGCTCGAGCCGCCATTGGTCGGCGGCGGCTGCGCGCGACACGTCGAGGCGCGCCTCGTCGACGTCGGCGAATTCGACGCGCAGCTCGGCGGCCGTGACGTCGACGTCGAGGGTGCGCACGCCGACCGCGTCCGCGGTGTGCGATGCGTCATCGACCATCGCCGCGCCCACGGCCCGGAACGACGTCGCGACCAGCGCCCCGACGATCACGACCACGCCGAACGCGATCGTGAGGATCGCGATGACGGTCGACGACGCGCGCGTGCGCGACGGCGGCGCGGTCGGCGCAGGGGCGGCCGGCGGCTGCTCAGGCGGTGGGGTGAGGGTGTCGGTCATGACGGTTCTCCTGTCTGCGGGGCGCCGGTGACGGGGCCGCCGTGCTCGAGGTGGGCGAGCACGGCCAGGACGCGCCGGTTCCCCGATTCGTCCTGTTCGAGGTCGAGCTTCTGGAAGACGGCGGTGATGTGCTTCTCGACGCTGCCCTCGCTGACGAAGAGGGTGCGCGCGATCGCGTGATTGGACTTCCCCTCCGCGATGAGGGCGAGAACGCTCGCCTCCCGGTCGGTGAGGCGGCTCATCCGTTCGTCGAGGGCGCGGCGCGACAGCAGCTGCGCGACGACCTCGGGGTCGAGGATGGTGCCGCCGGCACCGATCCGCTCGACGCTCTCGACGAACTCGCCCACGTCGGCGACGCGGTCCTTCAGGAGGTAGCCGAGGGCTCCTCCCTTGCCGGCGATGAGGTCGCTGGCGTAGCGCTCCTCGACGTACTGCGAGAGCACGAGCACCGGCAGCTGCGGGTCGGCGGCGCGCAGCCGCAGGGCGGCGCGGATGCCCTCGTCGGTCCGCGTCGGCGGCAGCCGCACGTCGAGGATGCACAGGTCGGGCGAGACCTCGACGACGGTGTCGTCGAGCCGCGTCGCGTCGGAAAGGGCGGCGACCACCTCGTGGCCGGCGTCGGCGAGCAGGCGCACCAGGCCCTCCCGCAGCAGTGCGGAGTCTTCGCAGATCAGGATGCGCATGGCACCGTCACCTCCACCGTCGTCGGGCCCCCGCCGGGACTGTCGAGGCGGAACGTGCCGCCGACGCCGAGCACGCGATTGGCGATGCCGTCGAGTCCGCCGCCGGCGACGACGCGGGCACCGCCCACGCCGTTGTCTTCGATGCGGGCCCAGAGCGTGCCCTCCTCGCGCAGCCGCACGAGCACGCGCGCTTCGGTCCCCCGAGAGTGCTTGGCGGCGTTGGTGAGCGACTCGGCGATGACGAAGTACACCGCGGCCTCGGCGGCCGGACCGCACCGGCCGGGAACGCGCACGTCGAGGGTGACCGGCACCGGCGAGCGGGCGGCGAGCGCCGACAGGGCGGCGTCGAGTCCGCGGTCGTCGAGGACCGAGGTGTGGATGCCGCGGGCGAGCTGGCGCAGCTCGGTGATCGCGGCCTTCGTCGAGGTGTGCGCCTCGGCGATCAGCTCCTTGGCGGCCTGCGGGTCGACGTCGACCTTCTGCTGGGCGAGGCCCAGCGTCATCCCGACCGAGACCAGTCTCGGCTGCACGCCGTCGTGGAGATCGCGCTCGATCCGGGTGCGCTCGACCTCGGCCGATCGCACCGCGCCGGCACGCTGCTCCTGGGAGAGTCGCGCTTCGTGGGCGAGCTGCGCTTCCCGGGAGGGAACGAGGATCGCCCGGCCGAGCACCCCGTGCAGGATGGCGAGTCCCACGAGGGCGGCGGATGCGGCGAGCGCCCCGACGATGCCCACGGGCACGGCGAGGGCCGACCCCACGTCGAGTCCGATGCCGAACAGACGCACGGTCTCGCCCGCGTACAGCGGTGCGAAGGCGCCGGCGATGCCCGCGATGACGGCCGTGAGGAGCGGGACGACGAGAAGACCGAGGACGGTCGAGACCGCGATGCTGGCGATGCCGCGCCACACGATCGGGTCGGTGAACTGCGCCCAGACCATGCGGAGGAACCCGCCGAATCCGGGGCGCGAAGAGCGGCGGACGCGGACCGGTGGCAGCTCCAGGCCGTAGAGGCCGTCGACGCGGGCGTACTCGAGCCACGCGGTGGCGTACATCGCGTAGACGAGCACGTAGAGCAGCAGCAGGCCGACGCCGAGAAGGGGCACGAGGCCCAGTCCGACCCCCAGCAGGGTGAACAGCACGGTGAAGACGGCGGGACCGATCACGCCGAGCGCGGCGAGCTGCGCGAGCGATCCGGCGATCATCGCCGGTGCGGCCGGCCGGCGTCCGGGTGGGGAGTCGGGAGTGGTCATGTCGACAACGGTACGACCGGCCCCCGGCGACGCGCGCCCGAGGGATCCGGAGATCCGACCGGGGGTTATCCCCCGTTCGCGGCTCCGCTCAGCGGCCCGACACCGACCCGAACAGGCGCGCGATGGGCGCCAGCACGAGCGGGCGTGCGGCGACCCAGGCGGCAGCGATCACCACGAGCGAGGCGGCGAAGATCCAGAACCCGGTCCAGTTGTCGGCGTAGGCGTTCGGATCGGCCGAGCCCTGCGCGGCGTACATGTGGTTGAGGTTGCGCAGCGCCCCGGTGGCGAAGACCAGCACGACGTGCACGAAGATGAACGCCACGAAGTAGAGCATCACCGGGAAGTGCACCGCGCGCGCCCACTCCACCGGATACACCCGGTTGAGCGTCTTGGCGTTCTTCGGCCACACCCCTGACATGCGCACGCCCGTGGCGATCGCCAGGGGTGCCGCGATGAAGACGACGCTGAGGTACGCCAGCTGCTGCAGGCTGTTGTAGTTCACCCACCCGTTCTCGGTGGGCCAGTCGAGCGTGAGGTACTGGATGCCGGCCGACAGCGCGTTGGGGAACACCTCCCACGAGGTCGGCACGATCCGCATCCATTGACCCGTGACGAACAGCAGCACGACGAACACGACGCCGTTGGCGATCCAGAGGATGTCGAGCGCCTGGTGGAACCACAGGTTCAGGCTGATCTTGCGCTTGCGGTTCTTTCGCGGGGACCAGAACGCCGTCGGCCGCTTCTCGGTGCGCACGCGCAACCCGGTGCGGATGATCAGCAGGATGAAGAACGTGTTGAGGAAGTGCTGCCATCCGAGCCACGCGGGCAGACCCACCGGCGCCCCCTCCGGCAGGTGGTACTCGCCCGGGAACGCGGTGAGGAACGCCTGCAGCGGCTCGGTGCTCGCGAGCCACCGCATCGCCAGCACGAGCATCGCGGCCGCGTAGACCACGGCGATGCCGCCGACGACCACCGCCCCGACCCACTGCAGCGGCGTGAAGGGACCCATGCGACGGGGCTCGGATGCGGGCGGCGCCGTCCGCGGCGCCCGCCCGTGCCACACCGTGCGCGTGAACGGCAGGGGCTGCGTCAGGTCGGCCCGCGCCGCCACGGCGGCGGCCGGCGTTTCGGGTGCACCGCCGGGTCTCGGCGTGGCATCCGTCTCGGGCGCCACCGCGGCGGGGGCCGGCCGGACGGGTGCCGGGGGCCACGGCTCCCCACCGCGAACCCGCGGCAGCCCGCGGCGGACAGCCCCGCCACCCACCGACTTCCCCTGTTCCGCAGTCGGGCTACCCCGTTCCGCAGTCACTTTCTGTGGGTCAAGCGCGCCCACACCCGCAGCTTCTGACTGCGGAGCGGCGGGCGCGGCAGGCGCGGCAGGCGCGGCGGGCTCGGTCGGCCGGGCCGTCGGCGCGACCGGTTCCGCCGCCGTGGTCTGCGGACCCAAAGCCGCCGCGCCAGCCGATGCCGCGGCGGAAGCGGAGGCGGGCGGCCACGGGTCGCCGCCCTTCACCCTCGGCAGGCCGCGGCGCAGCGTCGACGCCGCCGCGGACCCCACATCCCGCTCCGCAGTCACATTCGACGCATCCACACCCGAAACACCCGCAGAAACCGACTGCGGAACAGAACCGTGCACCCCCACATCCCGCTCCGCAGTCACATTCGACGCATCCACACCCGAAACACCCGCAGAAACCGACTGCGGAACGGGGGCGTCGGCGGGCGGCACCGCATTTACGGACGGAACGGGGGCGTCGACGGGCGGCCACGGCTCTCCGCTCGGCCGCCGCGGCAGCCCCTGCCGCACGGTGCGCGCGTAGGTCGCCATCCGCGCTACTTCCGCTTCGCCTCGAGCGCCGCGATCAGCTGCGGCACGATGGTGAAGAGGTCGCCGACGACGCCGAAGTCGGCGATGTCGAAGATCGGGGCGTCGCCGTCCTTGTTGATCGCGACGATCGTCTTGGCCGTCTGCATCCCGGCCTTGTGCTGGATGGCGCCGGAGATTCCGAGGGCGATGTACAGCTGCGGCGACACCGATACGCCGGTCTGCCCGACCTGGAACGACGCCGGCACGTACCCCGCGTCGACCGCGGCCCGAGAGGCGCCGACGGCGGCGCCGAGGGCGTCGGCGAGCTGCTCGACGAGGGCGAACCTCTCTTCGGAGCCGAGCCCGCGACCCCCCGAGACGACCTTGGCCGCGCCGCGCAGCTCCGGTCGCGACGACGAGACGGCGGCTTCGGCGACGGCGCCGACGGTCGCCGCCTTCCGGCCCGACGGAGCGACCTCGAGCGTCTCGATGACCGGATCGGCGACGGCATCGGCGCGCGCCTCGATCGAGCCCTGGCGCACGGTGATGATGGGTGCACCCCACGTGACGGACGCATCCACGTCGTACGACCCGCCGTACACCGAGTGGTGCGCGATCACGCCTTCGTCGTCGCGCGAGACACCGACGGCGTCGACGCACAGGCCGGATCGACGCCGGGCGGCGAGGCGCCCGGCGACCTCGCGCCCTTCGATCGAGTGGGCCGTCAGGACCGCATCCGGGTCGACCAGCTCGACGGCCGCCGCCAGCGCGTCGACGGCCGGAACCGTGAGTCCCTCGCCCGCCGGGGCGACCAGCACCGTGCCGGCTCCGAGAGCCGCGGCATCGTGCGCCAGCTTCTCCGCGCCGACGAGGACGGCGATCGGCGTGCCGACCTGCGACGCGGCTCCGATCAGACCCGCGGCCGACTTCGTCAGCTCGCCCGCGGGCGTCGCCTCGAGGAGCACCAGCACCGCATCCTTCGCGTATTCCGCCATGTCGTCGCTCCTATGCCAGCCGGTTCTCGACGAGGAAGTCCGCGAGCTTCTCGCCCGCGTCACCCTCGTCGACGATCTTGACCCCCGCCGCGCGGGGCGGCTTCTCGGCGATGCCGATCATGATCGATCGCGACCACCGCCCGTCGAGCGGGTCGATGTCGAGATCCGCGAGGGTCAGCGTCTCGAAGGGCTTCTTCTTCGCGGCCATGATCCCCTTGAAATTCGCCATGCGCGGGTCGGGTAGCGCCTCGGTGATCGAGATCACCGCCGGGAGCGACGCGGACACCTCCATGGTCCCCGCGTCGCTCGCGCGCACACCTGCGACCTCCACGTCGCCGATCCGCACACTCGTCAGCGCGGTGGCGGCGGGGACGTCGAGCAGTTCGGCGATCATCGCCGGCAGCACGCCGCCGGTGCCGTCGGTGGAGAGATTTCCGGTGATCGCGAGATCGAATCCGATGCGGTCCAGGGCTGCGGCGAGCACCTGCGCGGTGAGGCCGAGGTCGGCGCCCACGAGGCCCTCGTCCACGACCTGCACCGCGGATGCCGCCCCCATCGCGAGACCTCGGCGCAGCGACGTCGTCGCCGCATCCGGCGCCATCGACAGCAGGACGACCTCGGCGTCGCCCGACGCATCGGCATGGGCGAGAGCGACCTCGAGGGCCCGTTCGCCGATCTCATCGAGAACCCGGTCCCCGGCGTCGCGCTGCGCGAGGCCGGTCTCGAGATCGAGCACGCGGTCACCGTAGGTATCCGGGACCTCCTTGACCAGGACCACGATCTTCATCAGGCTCCGCTCCTTCGTCGTGTCGAGTCTATGCGCGCGCCACCGGCCGGGCCCGCTGGGCTAGCGTGGAGACGACGACCCGGAGGTGGAGGATGGCCCGACAGCGCCCCCTGCCCATCGACCCGCTCGCCGAGGCGAAGCGCCAGTGGGTGGCTCACGGCTGGACGGATGCCGCCACCGGCATGTCGGTGGTCACCTCGGTGATCCGCGCGCAGCAGATCCTCATGGCCCGCATCGATGCGGCGCTGAAGCCGTTCGGCCTGTCGTTCGCGCGGTACGAGATGCTGCGGCTGCTCGCCTTCACGCGCGACGGGCGCATGCCGATGGCCAGCGCGATCGCGCGCCTGCAGGTGCATCCCACGAGCGTCACGAACACGGTGGACCGGCTCGTGCGCGCCGAGCTCGCCGCCCGCGAGCCGCACCCGGTCGATGGACGCGCCGCGATGCTCGTGCTCACCGACGCCGGCCGCGACGTGGTCGAGCGCGCGACGGTGGCGCTGAACGCCGAGGTGTTCGAGAACGTCGGTCTCGACGACGGCGACGCCGAAGAGCTTGCCGGCATCATCGCGCGGATGCGCAAGGACGCCGGCGACTTCACCGACCCGCGTCCGGTGCCCGACCCGCTCTGAGCTCCCGCGCATCCAGACCCGGGCGGGCGTCCGAGACCCGGCCGCACGCACCCCGGTCTCGGCGGTGCGCCCGGGTCTCGCGGATGAACGGGTCGGCATCAGCGGTGGGTGAAGTGCGGCGGGCGCTTCTCGCGGAAGGCTGCCATGCCCTCCTTCTGGTCGGCGGTGTCGAAGAGCGCGGCGAAGGCCTGCCTCTCGTAGCGCAGCCCCTCCGCCAGCGACGACTCCTGCGCGGCGGCGAGGGCGGCCTTGGCGGCGTACAGCGACGGCAGCGACTTCTCGGCGATCGTCGACGCGGTCTTCTCCGCCTCCTCGATCAGGTCGGCGGCCGGCACGACACGTGAGACGAGACCGGAACGCTCGGCCTCGGCAGCATCCATCGTGCGACCGGTGAGGATGAGCTCGGCCGCCTTGTACGGGCCGATCGCGCGCAGCAGGCGCTGCGTGCCGCCCATGCCGGGGATGACGCCGAGGTTGATCTCGGGCTGACCGAATCTCGCGGTGTCGGCGGCGAGGATGACATCGCACATCATGGCGAGCTCGCATCCGCCGCCGAGGGCGTATCCCGAGACGGCGGCGATCACCGGCGTGCGCACCGCCGCGAAGCGCGCCCACTGGCCGAAGTGATCGTCCATCGTCATCTCGAGGCCCGACTTGTCGGCCATCTCCTTGATGTCGGCGCCGGCGGCGAACGCCTTCTCCGACCCGGTCAGCACGATGGCGCCGATGCGCTCGTCGGCGTCGAAGCGGGTGGCGGCGTCGACGACCTCGCGCATCACCGTCGTGTTGAGCGCGTTGAGCGCCTCGGGACGGTGGAGGGTGATCCAGCCGACGCGGCCGCGCGTGTCGGAACGGATGGTCTCGTAGTCGATCATGCGGTGCTCCTCGGATCGTCGGACGGGGCGCGGACGCTCTCGATGATGCCCGAGAAATCGCGCCCGGCCCCACCGCCGTCGACGAATTCACGGTAGATCGTGCGGGCGAGCATGCCCATCCGCGCGTCGACACCGGTGAGCTCGACGGCCTTCTCGGCGAGCCCGAGATCCTTGTCCATCAGGGCGCCGGCGAATCCCGGCTCGAAGCCGCGGTTCGCGGGGCTCGACGGAACGAGCCCGGGCACCGGGCAGTTGGTGGTCAGCGCCCAGCACTGCCCCGACGCGTGAGCGGCGACGTCGAACAGGGCCCGGTGCGACAGACCGAGGCGCTCCCCCAGCACGAACGCTTCGGCCACCACGATCTGCGACGCCGCGAGGATCATGTTGTTGCACACCTTCGCCGCCTGCCCGAGTCCCGGTCCGCCGCAGTGCACGACGCGCGCACCCATCACCTCCAGCAGCGGCCGTGCCGCGTCGACGTCGGCATCCGACCCGCCGACCATGAACGTGAGCGTCGCGTTCTCGGCGCCGACCACCCCGCCCGAGACGGGCGCGTCGACGCTGCGCAGCCCCGCGGCCTCGGCGAGAGCATGCGCGGCGCGGGCCTCGTCGACGGCGATCGTGGAGCAGTCGACGAAGAGGATGCCGCCGGGGGCGGCGGCCAGCAGCCCCGGCCGCCCCGCACCGCCGCGGTAGGCGTCGATGACCTGGTGACCGGCGGCGAACATCGTGATGACGACCTCGGCGTCGGCGACCGCATCCGTCGCCGAGTCGACGACGCGCAGGCCGGAGGCGCGCGCCACCTCCCGCGCGCCGTCCACCACGTCGAACCCGACGACGTCGTGCCCGGCGCCGACGAGGTTGCGGGCCATCGGCAGGCCCATGTGGCCGAGACCGAGGAACGCGACCCTCATCGCGAGGCCCCGATCAGCTCGCGTCCGATGATGACGCGCATGATCTCGTTCGTGCCCTCGAGGATCTGGTGCACCCGCAGGTCGCGCACGATCTTCTCGATGCCGTAGTCGTGCAGATAGCCGTACCCGCCGTGCAGCTGCAGGGCGTCGTTCGCGACGCGGAATCCGACGTCGGTGGCGAACCTCTTGGCCATGGCGCACTGCATCGACGCGTCGTCGGATCGCTCATCGAGCGCCGCCGCCGCATCGCGCACCATGCCGCGCGCGGCCCGCAGATCAGTGGCCATGTCGGCGAGCGCGAAGACGACGGCCTGCTTCTCGGCGAGCGGCTCACCGAAGGTGAAGCGCTCCTGCACGTAGCGCGTCGCACGATCGAGGGCGGAGCGGGCGCCGCCGAGCGAACACGCGGCGATGCTCACCCGTCCCCCGTCGAGCGCGGACATCGCGATCCGGAACCCCTGGCCCTCGTCGCCGAGCATGGCCGAGGCGGGCACGCGCACCTCATCGAGGATGACCTGCGCCGTCGGCTGGGCGTTCCACCCCATCTTCTTCTCGGGAGCGCCGTAGGACATGCCCTCCGCATCGGCGGGGACGAGGAAGGCGCTGATGCCGCGCGCGCCGGGTTCGCCGGTGCGCGCCATCACGACGTACACGGATGCGACGCCGCCGCCCGAGATGAACTGCTTCACACCGGTGAGCACGTACTCGTCGCCGGAGCGGATCGCGCTGGTGGTGATGGCGGCGGCATCCGATCCCGCCCCGGGTTCGGTGAGGCAGTACCCGCCGAGGTCCGCCATCGCCGTCAGACGCGGCAGCCACTGCTCGCGCTGCGCACTCGAACCGTAGGTGTCGATCATCCACGCCACCATGTTGTGGATGCTGATGTAGGCCGCGACCGCCGGGTCCGCCGCCGCGAGCTCCTCGAAGATCAGCACGGCGTCGGAGCGAGACAGCGCGGAGCCGCCGGCGTCCTCGCGCACGGTGATCCCCCCGAGTCCGAGCTCGCCCGCGCGGTGCAGCACGTCTCGCGGGAAGTGCTTGCGCTCGTCCCACTCCAGAGCGTGCGGAGCGATCTCGGCGGCGGCGAAGTCCCGCACCGCATCGACGATGGCGGCGCGCTCCTCCGCAGTGCTCACCGACGGCGTGTTCATCGACCCCGTCCCCACCGACTGCGTGCTCATCGACATGCGATCTCCTTCGATCTCATCGGTTTCGCTCACGAGCAACGGCGCGCGCAGAGCATCTCGACTATTTTAGCTGGACATCCATATAATTCCCAGGCCTTCCGATAATCATCGAGCGGTTGCACTCCGCCACGAGAACGCCGATCAGGCTCGCTCGCGTTCGCCGATCGTTCACCCGGCGGCTACCGCCGCTCAATAGACCTGACGGGTATCCCTGCACACCCGACACCCGTCAGGACGGTCATGCCCTCAGCCACGTTCAGACGCGCGGTCGCCGTTGCCACCACGGCAGCAGCGACCTGTGCGCTCGCCTTCGTCCCGATCAGCGCGGCCGGCGCCGCCGTGATCGATCCTCCCGTCACCGACACCAGCGAGAGCGCGACGCTCGAGCTGACGCCGATCGGCACGTATGAGACCGGCATCTTCGATGCCTCCGCCGCCGAGATCGTCCACTCCTACGGCGACCGGCTGTTCGTCGTGAACGCGCAGGCCGGCACGGTCGAGGCTCTCGACGCCGCCAACCCGTCGGCGCCGACGAAGATGTTCGACATCTCCAGCGCGGGCGTCGCCAACTCGCTCGCCGTGCGGGAGGACGGCCTCGGGGTGATCGCGTTCGAGGACGAGGACAAGACGGCGCCCGGACGCCTGGTGTTCTTCGATGCGGACTTCGTGCCCGACGGCGACGCCTCGCCGATCCTCGGAGAGGTCACCGTGGGCGCCCTCCCCGACATGGTCGCCATCTCGGAAGACGGCACCTACGCGGTCGTCGCGAACGAGGGCGAGCCCGCCGACGACTTCTCGGTCGACCCGGAGGGTTCGATCGGCGTCGTCACGCTGCCCGCCGAGAAGGCGGCGCCGGCACAGGACGCCGTCCGCACCGCGGGATTCGACGCCTTCGAGGGGGAGAACCTTCCCGCCGACGTGCGCGTGTTCGGACCCGACGTGGCCGCGCCCGATCAGGGCGAGACGGCACTCGAGGCGAACCGCGTGAGCCGCAACCTCGAGCCCGAGTACGTCGCGATCGCCGACGGCACCGCCTACGCCGCCCTGCAGGAGGCCAACGCCGTCGCCGTCGTCGACCTGGCCTCGGCGACGGTCACCGACATCTGGCCTCTCGGCTTCAAGGACTACTCGGTGGAAACGCTCGACGCGAGCGACCGCGACCCTGAGGACGCGCCGACCTACAACCAGGCCTCCTACGACGGGCTCTACGGCGTCTACATGCCCGACGGCATCGAGGCTTACGAGGTGGGCGGACAGACCTACCTCGTCACCGCGAACGAGGGCGACAGCCGCGAGTGGGGCGAGTTCATCGACGCCGTGCGCGCGAAGGACCTCGGCGACGTCGACGAGACCGACGCGCCGGCCGTCTGCGAGACCAGCCCGCTCGCCGGGATGCTCGAAGACGAAGACCTCGGTCGCCTGAACGTCCTGACCGACATGGGCCTGAACGACGAGGGCACCTGCTTCGACGAGCTCTACACGCTCGGCGGACGCTCCTTCTCCATCTGGACCACCGACGGCGAGCTCGTCTTCGACTCCGGCAGCGACTTCGAAGAGGTCACCGCCGCGGCGGCTCCCGAGTTCTTCAACTCCAACCACACCGAGTCGAACCTCGAGGGGCGCAGCGAGGACAAGGGCCCGGAGCCGGAGAACCTCGCGATCGGGACCGTGGGTGACCGCACGTACGCCTTCATCGGCCTCGAGCGGGTCGGCGGCGTGATGACCTACGACATCACCGACCCGGCGGACGCGATCTACATGAGCTACCTCAACAACCGCGACTTCTCGGTCTCGGTGGAGGATGCGATCGACGACTACGACCCCGAGAACGCCGACCACCGGGCGACGCTCTCGAGCGCCGGCGACCTCGGCCCGGAGGGTCTGGAGTTCATCCCGGCCTCCCAGTCGCCGATCGGCGAGCCGCTGCTGGCAGTCGGCAACGAGGTGTCCGGCACCACGACCATCTACGCGATGGGGAACCCGAACGTCACCGAGATCGACATCCTCACGATCAACGACTTCCACGGGCGCCTCGAGGCGGGCTCGTCCGGGGAGGCCGGCGCCGCCGTGCTCGCCGGCATCGTCGAGGACTTCGAAACCCGTAACCCGAACACCCTGTTCGTCTCGGCCGGTGACAACATCGGCGCGTCGACGTTCACGTCGTTCTCGCAGCAGGACAACCCCTCGATCGACGCGCTCCTCGAGGCGGGCCTGGATGTCGGCGCTGTCGGCAACCACGAGTTCGACCGCGGGTTCGCCGATCTCAGCGACCGGGTGATCCCCCGATTCGGCGGGAACACCGACGACACCGTCACCGAGGAGGAGATCGCGGCGGGGCTGCCCTACAACCTGGGCGCGAACGTCTACGACAGCGAGACCGGCCTGGCGGTGCTTCCGGAGTACGCGATCAAGACGGTCGACGGGGTCGACATCGGGTTCATCGGAACCGTCACGCCGGACACCGCCACCATGGTCGACCCGGCCGGGATCGAGGGGATCGAGTTCGGTGACGAGCTCGAGGCGGCCAACCGCGTCGCCGCGCAGATCGCCGACGAGACCGACGTGCTGATCCTGCTCACCCACTCCGGTGCGGCCACGAGCGACTGCGAGGCCCTCGCGGCCGACCAGGCAGGCTTCGGCTCGCTCGCCACCGGCGCCTCGGCCGACATCGACGCGATCGTCTCGGCGCACACGCACCAGACCTACGCGTGCGACGTCGCCGTCGACGGGACCGACGGCAACACCCGTCCGGTCATCCAGGCCTCCGAGTACGGCAAAGCGATGGGCCTGCTGAACATCGACTGGGACACCCAGACCGAGGAGCTGATCTCCATCCAGGCATCCACGTTCCTCACCGCCGGACTCGCCGAGCCCGACGCCGAGGTGCAGGCGATCGTCGACGCGGCGGTCGCCGAGGCCGACGAGGTCGGCTCCGTGCCCGTCGGAAAGATCAGCGCCGACATCCTTCGCGGCGGCACACCGTCGGGAGCGGACCGCGGCGTGGAGTCGTCGATGGGCAACTGGGTGGCCGACGTGTACCTCTGGGCCACGTCCAACCCGTCCTACGCCGGCACCCCGGCCGAGATCGCCCTGATGAACCCGGGCGGCCTGCGCGCCGACCTCACCTACGCGCCTGACGGCGTCATCACCTACAAGGAAGCCGCCGAGGTCCAGCCCTTCGCGAACACCCTCGTGACGATGACCCTGACGGGGGCGCAGATCGAGGAGATCCTCGAAGACCAGTGGAAGGCCGAGGGCGACCGCCCGAAGCTGCACCTCGGCGTCTCCGAAGGGTTCACCTACGAGTACACCGAGTCCGACCCGCGCTCCGGCGACATCACCGAGATGTTCTACGAGGGCGAGCCGATCGCAGCCGATGACACCTTCACCGTCGTCACGAACTCCTTCGTCGCCAACGGCGGAGACGGGTTCCCGGCGTTCACCGAGGGCACCGACCGCACCGACACCGGGCAGGTGGACCTCACGGCCACCGTCGCCTACTTCGAGGCGTTCGACGTCGTCGACCCGGCGCCGCTCGGTCGCGCGATGGTCGCCGGTTCGGAGAACCCCGGCGGGGAGAACCCCGGGGGCGAGAACCCCGGCACCGGCACCCCCGCTCCCGAGCCGACCGACCCGGGCGGGGAGCTCCCGGGCACCGGCGAGCAGACCGGTGGGGACTGGGCCGAGGTGACGCTCGGCAACGACGGCCGCGTCGAGCAGGGCGGAACACTGACCGTCACGCTGACGGGCCTCGAGGCCGGCCAGCAGGTCGCCGCCACCCTGTTCAGCGACCCCATCGAGGTCACCGGCATCCCGGCGGCGAGCACGGATGGCAGCATCCGCTTCTCGATCGAGATCCCGGCGGACTTCGAGCTCGGTGCGCACCGCCTGGTGATCACCACCGACGGTGAGGACCCGATCGAGATCGGTGTCGACGTCGTCGAGGAAGGCGCCCTGGCCGCCACCGGCGCGGAGCTGCCGTGGGGGATCGCCCTGAGCGGCGCGTTCCTCCTCGTCGCCGGCGGTGTCGCCTTCGCGATCCGGCGTCGTCAGACCGCGTAACCCGCATCCCTCCGACGGCCCTCGATCCCCACAAGGGGTCGGGGGCCGTCGCCGTCTCCCCCGCCGCCGCTGCGAAGGGCCTGCCCGCGCATCCGCCCCTCGAGAGGAGATCCCGCGCCGAGAGGATCGATACGGCGATACGCGACCTCGGCAGGCGGGATCTCCTCTCGAGGGCGAGGCCGCGGAGGTCAGAGGCGTTCGAGGATCGTGGCGTTCGCGAGACCGCCGCCCTCGCACATGGTCTGGAGGCCGTAGCGGCCGCCGCGCTGCTCGAGCGCGTCGACGAGGGTCGCCATCAGCCGCGTGCCGGATGCGCCGACGGCGTGCCCGAGGGCGATCGCTCCGCCCCACGGGTTCACGATCGCAGGATCGACGTCGAACTCGCGCTGCCACGCGAGCGGCACCGAGGCGAAGGCTTCGTTCACCTCGAACACGTCGATGTCCGAAAGGGCCAGGCCGCTGCGGTCGAGGATGCGGCGGGTCGCCGGGATCGGTCCGGTCAGCATGAGCAGCGGATCGTCGCCGACGACCGCGAAGGAGTGGAAGCGGGCGCGCGGTGTGAGGCCGAGGGCCGCGGCCGTCTCCTCCGCCATGATGAGCACGGCCGACGCGGCATCCGTCAACGGCGAGGAGGAGCCGGCGGTGATGCGCCACTCGACCCGCGGAAAGCGCGCCGCGAGCTCGTCGGTGCGGAACGCCGGTGACAGCCCGGCGAGCGCGTGCGCCGTCGTGCCCTCGCGCACCGTCTCATCGAAAGCGACCGCGTCCGATCCGCCCGCGAGCACGGGCGTCACCTGGCGATCGAACCACCCGTGCCGCCAGGCCTCGGCGGCGCGCCGGTGGGACTCCGCGGCGAAGGCGTCGAGCTCGTCTCGCGTGAGCTCCCAGCGGTCGGCGATGAGCTCCGCCGAGACCCCCTGGCCCACGAGACCCTCGGGGTAGCGGCGACGGATGCCTTCCGGCACGCTGCCGCCGGCGGTCGACGATCCGAGCGGCACCCGGCTCATCGATTCGACACCGCCCGCGATGACGACGTCGTAGGCGCCCGCGATCACCCCCTGCGCGGCGAAGTGCGCGGCCTGCTGGCTCGACCCGCACTGGCGGTCGATCGTCGTGGCCGGAACCGATTCGTCGAATCCGGCGGACAGCACGGCCTGGCGCGCGATGTTCATCGCCTGATCGCCGAGCTGGCTGACGCATCCGAGGATGACGTCGTCGACCTGCGCGGACTCGAGTCCGTTGCGTTCGAGGAGCGCCGTGAGCACGATACCGACGAGGTCGGCGGGGTGGACCCCGCTCAGCGCCCCGCCGGGCTTTCCCCGGCCCGACGGAGTGCGGACGGCGTCGACGATGACGGCGGATCGCATGTCGCGATCCTCTCACGCCGCGTCGCCGCCGGACAGATCAGCCCGCGGCCTCCTCGGGGCGCTCGGCGACGTCGACGGCGGCGGTGTCGGGCACGTACCCCGCCACGTGTCGCTCATCCGGCCCGCTGTAGTCGGACAGGGGACGGATGAGCGCATTCGAGGCCTGCTGCTCCATGATGTGCGCGGTCCAGCCCACGACGCGCGCCGCGACGAACAGCGGCGTGAAGGTGTGGGTGTCGAAGCCCATGAGGTTGTAAGCGGGCCCGGACGGGTAGTCGAGGTTCGGGTAGATGCCCTTGCGCTCGATGAACTCCGTCTCGAGGGCGTCGTAGAGCGCGGCGACCTCGGGGCGGTCGTAGTGCGACACGAGGGAGTCGAGTGCGGCCTTCATGGTCGGCACGCGGGAGTCGCCCCGCTTGTAGACACGGTGGCCGAAGCCCATGATCTTGCGCTTGCCGGCGAGGGCGTCATCCAGCCACGGCGAGACGTTTCCGGCGTCGCCGATCTCGTCGAACACGTGCAGCACCGCCTCGTTCGCGCCGCCGTGCAGCGGGCCCTTGAGGGCGCCGACTGCGCCGGTCACGGCGGAGTACAGGTCGCTCAGGGTCGACGCGATCACCCGCGCGGTGAAGGTGGAGGCGTTGAACGAATGCTCGGCGTAGAGGGTCATCGACCGGTTGAACGCGTCGACGACGACGTCATCCGGCACCTCGCCGAAGGTCATCCAGAGGAAGTTCGCCGCGTAATCGAGGTCGTCACGCGGGGCGATGAGACCTTCGCCCCGACGACGACGCTGACCGTAGGCGACGATGGCCGGCAGCACGGCGAACAGCCGGATGCTGCGGACGAGGTTGTCCTCGGCGCTGCCGGAGGCATCCATCACCGAGCCGAGACCGGCGAGATCCTGCGCGCCGATCACGCTCACGGCGGTGCGCACCTCGTCCATCGGGTGCGCGTCGAGCGGCACGAGGTCGATCGCCGCTCGGACGTCGTCGGCGAGCTCCCGGTGCGCGCGTTCGGTGGAGCGGAGCTCGGCGAGCTGGTCGTCCGTGGGGAGCTCCCCGTTCCACAGCAGGAACGCGACCGCCTCGAACGGCTGCGTGGCGGCGAGCTCCTGCACCGGGTAGCCGCGATACAGGAGGCTGTTGGTCTCGGGGTTCACCTTCGAGATGGCGGTCTCGTCGGCGACCACGCCCACGAGTCCCTTTCGGATGTCTGTCACGGTCACTCCTTCGTGTCGTCCCTGCGGGCTGCGTGTCCCACTTTCTGTCGGCATGAAGGCCTATGGCAGCGGGAAGTGGGACATGGTGTGGCTGATCAAGGGGATGGGCGGTAGGTGAAGATGTCCTGGTCGAAGCGGTTGTACCCCTCGTAGTCGATCAGGTCGTAGAGATCGGCGCGGTGCTGCATGCTGCCCAGCTGCGAGGTCAGATGCCCCTCGTCGACCAGCGTATCGAGAGCATCGGATGCCGCACCCATCGCCATCCGCAGCAGCGATACCGGCCAGATGACCATGTTCACCCCGACGGAGGCGAGCTGGTCGACCGAGAAGAGGTCGGACTTCCCGAATTCGGTCATGTTCGCCAGGATCGGCACGTCCACGGCCTCGCGCATCGCCGCGAACTCCTCCAGCGTGCGCATCGCCTCCGGGAAGATCGCGTCGGCGCCGGCGTCGACGAGCGCGCGAGCGCGGTCGGTGGCGGCATCCAGCCCCTCGACGGCGCGGATGTCGGTGCGCGCCATGATGAGGAAATTCGGATCGCGCCGCGCGTCGACGGCCGCGCGGATGCGCTTGATCGCCGTGTCGTCATCGACGACGCTCTTGCCGTCGAGGTGTCCGCAGCGCTTTGGATTGACCTGATCCTCGATGTGCGTGCCGGAAAGGCCCGCGTCTTCGAGCGTCTGGACCGTGCGGGCGACGTTCATCGGCTCGCCGAATCCGGTGTCGGCGTCGATGATCGCCGGCAGCTCGGTCATGCGGGCGATCTGCGCGCCGCGCGCGGCCACCTCGGTGAGGGTCGTGAGGCCGATGTCGGGGAGGCCGAGGTCGGCGGAGAGCACGGCGCCGGAGATGTACACGCCCTCGAAGCCCTTGCGCTCGATCAGTCGCGCGCTCAGCGGGTTGAAGGCCCCCGGGAACCGGAGGAGCTCACCCGAGGCGAGGCGTTCCCGGAACAGGCGGCGCTTCTCGTGCGGCGGCGTCTGCGCGTACAGCATCAGAAGAGGCCCTTCGGGGCGGGTGCGGTGGCGAGCACCCCGAGCTTGGCGACGATCGACAGCTGCCGCACCTCATCGGCGGTCAGCTCCGGAAGGCGCTGCACCAGCCCGAGGAAGCGCTCGATCTCCGCCTCCTCGAGCACCGGCTCGGCGAGCGTGCGGAACTTGGCGATGTAGTCCTCGCGGGCGAACGGCCGCGCGCCGAGGGGGTGGGCGTCGGCGACGGCGATCTCGTCCTCGACCGTCGAGCCGTCGGCGAGCGTGATGACCACGCGCCCGCCGAAGGCCTTCTCGGCCGGGTCGATCGAGTGGTAGCGCCGGGTCCACTCCTCGTCTTCGGCGGTGGAGACCTTGTGCCACAGCGCCACGGTGTCTTCGCGCCCGGCCCGCTCCGGCGTGTAGGAGTCGACGTGGTGCCAGCCGCCGTCCTGCAGAGCGACGGCGAAGATGTACGGAATCGAGTGGTCCAGCGTCTCGCGCGAGGCCGTCGGATCGTACTTCTGGGGATCGTTGGCCCCCGAGCCGATCACGGTGTGCGTGTGGTGCGAGGTGTGCAGCACGATCGCCTCGACGTTCGCGGGGTCCGCGAGCTCCGGGCGCTCGCTGTGAAGCTTGCGCGCCAGATCGATCCACGCCTGCGCCTGGTACTCGGCCGAGTGCTCCTTGGTGTACGACTCCAGGATGGCGCGCTTGGGCTCGCCCTCACCCGGCAGCGGCACGTCGTACGAGGCGTCGGGGCCGTCGAGCATCCAGGCGATGACCCCGTCCTCCCCCTCGTAGATCGGCGAGGGGGAGGTCTCGCCTCGCATCGCACGGTCGACGGCCTCGATCGCCATCTTCCCGGCGAACGCGGGCGCGTGCGCCTTCCACGTCGAGATCTCGCCCTTGCGCGACTGACGCGTGGCGGTGGTGGTGTGCAGCGCCTGCCCGATGGCCTGGTGGATCGTGTCGACATCGAGGCCGAGCAGCGTTCCGATTCCCGCGGCAGCCGACGGGCCGAGGTGTGCGACGTGATCAATCTTGTGTTCGTGCAGGCAGATCGCCTTCACGAGGTCGATCTGGATCTCGTATCCGGTCGCGAGGCCCCGCACGAGCGCCGCGCCATCGGCGCCGACGTGCTGGGCGACGGCGAGGATCGGCGGGATGTTGTCACCGGGATGCGAGTAGTCCGCGGCCAGGAAGGTGTCGTGGTAGTCCAGCTCGCGCACGGCGACCCCGTTCGCCCACGCCGCCCATTCCGGGCTCGAGCGGCGCTCGAGCGCGCATCCGAAGATCGTCGCGCCCGCGCCGCTGATGGAGACCGCGTGATCGAGCGCCTGCTGGCGCGCGGCCGAGACCGGGCGACGGCTGAGCGAGGCCGCCGCGACCGCGGCGTTGTCGATGATGCGGTTGATGATCATGTCGCGCGTCTCGTCGTCGACCTCGACGGGGTCGGCGGCGACCTGCGCGATGTGCCACGCGAGCTGTCCGTCGCGCGCCAGGTTCTCGTCGCTGCGGTGGACACGGGTGTGGTGCAAGACGCTCATGGGACGAGCCTTTCAGAAACGGTGGCGGGAAGGGAGCCGAGGATGCCCTCGAGCGCGTTGTGGAGGTGCACGTGCGTCGCGTGAGCGGCCAGGTCGGCGTCGCGCTGCGCGATCGCCGAGGCGATCAGTCGGTGCTCGGTCACCGACGCGCGCACCCGGGCCGGGCGATCGCGGGCCAGTCGTCGCACGCGCACGAGGTGGGTGCGCACCGTTCGCAGCGCAGAGGTCAGGTGGTCGTTCGCGACCGCGGCGTCGAGGGCGCGGTCGAAGTCGCCGATGAGGCGCGTGTAGGCGTCGGGGTCGGCGTGCGCGTCGATGTCGGCGAAGGCGCCTGCCAGGTCGGCGAAGACCCGTGGTTCGCCGCGTGCGGCGGCCAGCCGCGCCGCCTGCTCCTCCAACGCCCTTCGCACCTCGAACAGGGCGCGGATGTCGTCGGCGTCGACGCCGGCGACCACGGTGACCCGGGGCGACTGCTGGGCCACCAGCCCGTCGGCGGCCAGTCGCGCGAGGGCCTCGCGCATCGGGGTGCGGGATACGCCCAGCCTCGCGGCCTGCTCGGTCTCGCCGAGGACGGCGCCGGGCGCGAGCGCGCCGGACTGGATGTCGTCGAGCAGCGCGCCGTAGGCACGGTCGCTCGCGCGCATCCGCACTCCGTCGTCACCCACCCGCATCCCCTCAGTGTATACACTGAGGGGACATCAAGGGGCGAAGTCGACGGAAGAGGCCCCTTGCGTATACGGATGACGCACCAGGGATTGCGCCGAACGGACGACGGTGCGGCGCGGTCGCGGCCCCGAGGTAGCGTGGGGAGAGTGACTGAACCCTCTCCCTATGTCGTCGCCACCGACGGGGCCTGCAAGGGCAACCCCGGCCCTGCGGGATGGGCGTGGGTCGGCGAAGACGGGCACTGGGCGGCGGGAGCGATCCCCGCCGGCACCAACAACATCGGCGAGCTCACCGGACTGCTCAAGGCCATCGAGGACCACGCCGACGTCGCTCACCTCGTCGTGCAGGCCGACTCTCGGTACGCGATCGACACCTACCAGAAGTGGATGGACGGCCACCGCCGCCGCGGCTGGAAGACCTCGACCGGCGCCCCCACGAAGAACGTCGACCTGCTCGAGCAGCTCATCCGCGCCCGCGATGCGCGGCGCGCCGCCGGACTCCCCGACGTCGTGCTCGAGCACGTGCGCGGCCACTCGGGGCACGTGCTGAACGCCTGGGCGGACGAGCGGGCGGTGCGCGCGTCCGAGCACGCCGCGAAGGGCACGGCGAGCGCGTGGTCCTCGCTCGGGTCGCACGACCGCATCGACGTCTCGACCGCACCGAAGAACGGTCGCTGACCGCGCCGCATCCGCGACAGACGCGCTCTCAGGCGCCGGCGTCCGCCAGCCGGTCGAGCAGCGCGTCGAGGGCGGGGCGCTGACCCTTCACGAGCCGCTCCCGCGCCACATCTGCACCGACCCATTCGACCCGGTCGACCTCGGGGAAACGCTGCGTGCGCCCCGAATGCGGCGGCCACTCCATCTCGAATTCCCCGAAGCCGTCGCTCGGGGCGGCGAACCCGTCTCCGTCGGCGACGAACACGGTCACGCGCTTTCCCGACGAGTACGGGAACGTGCCGAGTTCGGCGGCGGGAGCATCGGGCGGATCGACGCCCAGCTCCTCTCGGAACTCCCGCGCCGCCGCATCCCACGCGTCCTCGGCGTCCGGGTCGAACTCGCCCTTCGGGATGCTCCACGCGGCGGCCTCCTTCGCCGACCAGAACGGACCGCCCATGTGGGCGATCAGCACCTCCACGGCGGATGTACCGGGATCCGTTCCGTCGGCGGGACGACGAAGGCGGTACAGGAGGAGTCCGGCACTGTGCACCGTCATCTCCCGCACCGCCCTCGATCGGTCCGACTCAGACCAGGCGCTTCTTGGGCGAGGTCTCGTACGTGATCTCGGCGTCGTCCTCGACGACACCGTTCAGCGCCTCGTCGATGGCCGACATCACGCCCTCGTCGAGGGTGACGCCGGAGGCCTTGACGTTGTCGGCGATCTGCTCGGGACGCGACGCGCCGACGAGGGCCGCGGCGACGTTGTCGTTCTGCAGCACCCACGCGATCGAGAGCTGCCCCATGCTGAGGCCGAGGTCGTCGGCGATGGGCTTCAGCTTCTGCACCGCGGTGAGCGTGTCGTCGTTCAGGAAGCGCTTGATGAAGTTCGCGCCGCTCTTCTCGTCGGTCGCGCGCGACCCGGCCGGCACCGGCTGGCCGGGCAGGTACTTGCCGGTCAGCACGCCCTGCGCCATCGGCGACCACACGATCTGCGAGATGCCGAGCGCGCGCGAGGTCGGCACGACCTTGCCCTCGATCACCCGCCACAGCGCCGAGTACTGCGGCTGGTTCGAGATGAGCTGGACGCCGAGCTCCTTCGCCAGCGCGTGGCCCTCGCGCAGCTGCTCCGCCGTCCACTCGGAGACGCCGATGTACAGCGCCTTGCCCTGACGGACGACGTCGGCGAAGGCCTGGAAGGTCTCCTCGATGGGCGTCTCGTCATCGAAGCGGTGTGCCTGATAGAGGTCGACGTAGTCGGTGCCGAGGCGCTGCAGCGAGGCGTCGATCGACTCGAAGATGTGCTTGCGACTCAGGCCGGTGTCGTTCGGCCCCTTCGGACCGGTCGGGAAGTAGACCTTGGTGAAGATCTCGAGGGATGCGCGCCGCTGACCCTTGATGGCCTCGCCGAGAACGCTCTCGGCGGCGCCGTCGGCGTAGACGTCGGCGGTGTCGAAGGTGGTGATGCCCGCATCGAGAGCGGCGTGGACCGTCTCCACGGCGGCGTCGTTCTCGACCTGCGAACCGTGGGTGACCCAGTTGCCGTAGGTGATCTCGGAGACCTTGAGGCCGCTGTTGCCCAGGTAGCGATAGTTGACCATGGACACCACGCTACCGGCGCCCGGGGACACTCCGGCGGGGGTTCGCCACCGGCGTCATCCGCCGTCGCGTCGGCGCAGCGCGCGGCGCAGACTGCGCACGAGCAGGAGGAGCCCGCCGAGCCCCACGAGACTGCCGAGGAAGGGGAAGGCGCCGACGTTGCCGGTGAGCATCGGGCCGTCGCCGGACACGGTCAGACTGATGCCGACGGCCAGCAGCGCCACCCCGACGACGGTCACGAGGAAGCGGTTCAGCTGCTCTTCGAGCCACCCGCGCTCGCCGGACCCTTCGAGGGAGCGCAGCCGCACCGAGAAGGTGCCGTCCTCAAGCGAGCGGGTGACGTTCTCGAACCGCCGCGGCAGGCGACGGAGCTCCTCGCCCGCGAGCATGAGGTGCGCCTGCGCACCGAGGGCGGCGTTCTTCGGGTCGAACGTCGCCCGCGCGAAGTGCGGTGCGCGCTCCAGGGCGTGCCCGACCATGTCGTAGTCCGGAACGAGGCGCCGGAGCGTCCCCTCCAGCGATGACAGCGTGCGCAGCACGAGCAGCAGCGACGGCGGGATGGACAGGCGATGGCGGCGCAGCACGTCCACGAGCGCCCGGAAGATGTTCTCGTCGACCTGGGCGTTCTGCATGCGGGTGAGGATGACGCCGATGTCGTGCTGCAGCGCCACGTGGTCGACGGTCCCGGTCTCGGGCGCGCACATGAGGAGGATGACGTTCGTGGCGGCGACGTCGTCATCCGCCGACAGGGCCAACAGCAGCGGGATGAGCATGCGGCGCAGGCTCCGCTCGCTCACCCCGACGGCGCCGAAGTCGATGAGCGCGACGGTGCCGTCGTCCTGCAGGATGAGGTTCCCCGGATGCAGATCGGCGTGGAAGACCCCGCGCACCGCGATCTGCTCGAAGACGGATTCGAGCACGCCGTCGGCGAGCCGGCGCGCCTCGTCGGGATCGAGGGAGCCGGTCGCGATGCGACTGAAGGGCGTGCCGGTGATGCGCTGCTGCACGATCATGCGGCTCGTGCACCACGGCTCGTACAGGGTCGGCACGGCGAGGGTCATGGACGACGACCGCGCGATCGCGCCGCGCAGCATCTCGGTGCCCGCCGCCTCGACCCGGTAGTCGAGCTCGTCGCTCAGCGCGCGGGAGAACTCCGCCGCGAGAGCGACCGCCCCGTAGTCGCGGGCCCAGTCGGTGCGGGCCTCGGCGGTGCGCGCGAGGCGCTCGAGGATGTCGAGATCCGTCGTCACCTGCGCTCGTGCGCGCGGGCGCTGGATCTTCACGACGACCTCGTCGCCGGGTTCTTCGCCGTCGCCGCGCAGTCGCGCGGTGTGCACCTGGGCGACCGACGCCGCCGCCAGCGGCTGCGGGTCGATCGAGGCGAAGACCTCGTCGATCGGCCGGCCGAGCTCGGCCGTGATCGCCGCCTCCGCCTCAGCCCACGGGATCGGCGTGGAATCCATCTGCAGCGTCGACAGCGCATCCACCAGGTCGCGCGGCAGCACGTCCTCCCGCGAGGACAGCACCTGCCCGAGCTTGACGAAGGTGACGCCCGCCTCGTTCAGCGCGGCGACCAGAGCCGAGGCGAGCTCGTCATCTCCGCCGTGCCGGTTCTGGAACGCGCCGAGCCCGTGACGCGAGGCGATCGCGAGGATCTGCGCGTACCGGCGGGCGCGATCGCGCCGGCGGAAGGCATCCCTGATGGCCGCCACCGGATTGCGCACCCGATGCGACGGCCACAGGAACTCGAGCGTCACGATGACCACGACGACGATCGCGAAGATCCAGCCCGCGACGAGCGCGAGGAAGGCCAGCGCGATCGGGCCGCTCACCGTCACGTTGTCGTCGAGGTCGAGCACGTCGGTCTCGCGCATCGCCCACGTCGCCAGCGGCAGGCACGCGAGGAAGACGATCAGCGCGGTGAGGGATGCGCGGATCCACCCGACCTGCCCGTCGAGCAGACGGCGGCTCACCCAGGCGGCCGCGACCGTGAAGATCAGCGCGATCAGGACGAATGCGACCCAGGCCCACATGAGGCCAGTGTGTCAGCCGACGGCGGCGGCCGCTTGGTCTTCTTCCGTCGCGACCAGCTGACCGCAGGCCCCGTCGATCTCCTTGCCGCGGGTGTCGCGCAGGGTGGTGGGGATGCCGGCGGCGTTCAGGCGCCGCACGAATTCCGCCTGCACCGGCTTCTCCGACGACGTCCAGACCGAGCCGGGCGTGGGGTTCAGCGGGATCGGGTTGACGTGCACCCAGCCGCGACCGCGGGCGTTGAGCTTCTCCGCCAGGAGGTCGGCGCGCCAGGCATGGTCGTTCATGTCCTTGATGAGCGCGTACTCGATCGAGACGCGGCGCCCCGTGGCGTCGAAGTAGGCCCGGGCGGCATCCAGAGCCTCGTCGACCTTCCAGCGGGAATTCACCGGGATGAGCTCGTCGCGCAGCTGGTCGTCGGGCGCGTGGAGCGAGAGGGCGAAGGTGACGGGGATCTCCTCCTTCGCGAGCTTCGTGATCGCCGGCACCAGGCCCACGGTGGAGACCGTGATGCCGCGCGCGCTCATCCCGAGCCCGTGCTTCTGATCGGTCATCACCCGCACCGCCTGCATGAGGCGGGCATAGTTCGCCAGCGGCTCCCCCATGCCCATGAAGACGATGTTGGTGACCCGCTCATCGGGATGCTCCGGCTCGCCGAGCTCGCCGGCGCGGATCAGGGCGTTGGCGCGAACGACCTGATCGACGATCTCGGCGGCAGACATGTTGCGGGTGAGCCCGGCCTGGCCGGTGGCGCAGAACGGGCAGTTCATGCCGCATCCGGCCTGGCTCGACACGCACAGTGTGATGCGGCCCGGGTAGCGCATCAGCACCGACTCGACGAGGGCGCCGTCGTGCAGTTTCCACAGGAACTTGATCGTGTCGCCGCGGTCGGTGGTCAGGCGCCGCACCTCGCTCAGCAGCGGCGGCAGCATCCCGGTGACGAATTCCTCGCGGTTCGCCGCCGGCAGGTCGGTCATCCGGTCGGGGTCGGCTGTGTGGTGCGTGAAGTAGTGCTTCTCGAGCTGCGCGGCGCGGAACCCGGGCAGTCCGAGCTCCTTCACCTTCTCCACGCGCTGCTCGGCGGTGAGGTCGGCCAGGTGCACCGGCGGCTTGCCGCGCTTGGGGCTGGCGAACTGCAGCAGCGGACGCCCCTCGGCGTCCTTCTTCTGCGACCACCCTTCGGTCTTCGGGCGCACCTGCCGCACGGCGGCGGCCTCGGGCGGCGTCGTGGATCGCACGGGCGGCTGTTCGGGCATGCTCCGAGGGTAGGGGACGCACCTGCACACTGCCTGTTCGGCTCTCGCGCGCGCACGGTGAATTCGACAGGAGATTCTGGGCGGCAGCCACCGACCTCGGCCCGTCTCCGGCAGCGGGGCGCCGGATCTCCGGTGTTGTTCACGGCGAGCGCGTCGCCCGGCCCGGGTAGGGTCGAGGGGGCCTCGCCGCGGGGCCGGGCGGGAGAACGATGAGCACGGGGCGGATCGCCTTCCTCGATGTCGACGGCACGATCCTCGACCACGGCCGCACCGTCGCCGCCTCGACCGTCGACGCCGTGCGCGCCGCCCGCGCGGCGGGGCATCTCGTGTATCTGTGCACGGGGCGGTCGGCCGGCGACATCCATCCCGACGTCGCCGCGATCGGCTTCGACGGCGCGATCACGAACGGCGGCTCCTATGCCACCAGCGGCGATGACGTCGTGGTCGCCCGCCCCATGCCACGGGGTGCGGTCGATCGTCTGCAGACGTGGTTCACCGAGGCCGGCGTTCCGTACTTCCTGCAGACGAACCACGGCGTGTACGCCTCGGCGCACGTGCGTGAGATGATCGCCGCCTTCGTCTCGCGGTGGCAGGGCGCGCACTCGGGCGACGAGCCGCAGACGTCACCCCAGCGACCGCCGCGATTCGGCGACCTCGCCGAGGTCGATCTCGGCACCATCGCGAAGGCGGTCTTCGTGAGCGACGATCCAGCCACCGTCGACCGGGCGACCGCGGCGCTCGGCGACCGCTTCCACGTGGTGGCCGGAAGCATGCCGCTGCCGGGCGGCACCAACGGGGAGATCGGGATGCTCGGCGTCACCAAGGGCTCCGCCATCGAGACGGTGCTCGAGCACCTCGGCCTCCGTCGCGACGACGCGATCGGCGTCGGCGACAGCTGGAACGACGTCGAGATGTTCCAGGCGTGCGGCACCGGCATCGCGATGGGGAACGCGCCCAACGAGCTGAAGGCCCTCGCCGACGATGTGACCACGAGCGTGTCCGCCGACGGTGTGGCAAATGCCTTCCGCCGCCACGGCCTCATCTGACGCGGGCCCGCGCGCCGCGCATCCGCACCGCCCCGCACCGCCCCGCCCGCACCGCCCCCGCATCACACCGAGAAACGCGGTTCGCCGCGAGAAACCACGCATCGCGGCGTTTCTCGCGCGGTTCGGCGTTTGTCGGCAGCTCCTGACCCCGCGAGCGCAACCCCACACCCTTCCGTCCGCCGACGCCGTAGCGTCGAGGCCGTGACCGACGTGCGAGAGATCCGGCCCGCCGACGCCGGAGAAGTCCTGACCCTGCAGCGCGCCGCCTTCGTGCAGGAGGCCCTGATCTACGGCGACCCCGACATGCCTCCGCTGACGCAGACCCTCGAGGAGCTCGAACACGAGCTGACCGAGAACCTGGGATGCGTCGCGGTCGACGGGTCGCGGATCGTGGGTGCCGTGCGCGCCCGTGTGGATGGCGGCCTGCTGCTGATCGGGCGGATCTCCATCGCTCCCGACCAGCAGGGGAACGGGATCGGAACGGCGCTGCTGACGGCGGTCGAGCGCCGCGGTCGGGAGGCCGGCGCCACCGCGGCGGAGCTGTTCACCGGCTCGCTCAGCGAGGCGAATCTGCGCCTGTACGAACGCGAGGGCTATCGCGAGACGCAGCGCGTCGACGAGGGCGACGGCATTGCCCAGGTCTTCCTCCGCAAGCCTCTCGTCTGACTCCGCCGACGCCGCACACCCCGAACCGAGAAACACCGATCGCGCCGAGAAACCACGCATCGCCGCGTTTCTCGCGGGGTTCGGCGTTTGTCGGCGCGGTCGAGGGCGGATGCGCTGGGCGCGGGTCAGAGGAAGATGTCGGGGAAGAGCTCCTCGTCGGGGGTGCCGGGGGTCGCGGCGTAAGCGGAGAGATCGGTCACGCCGGCCGCGCGCAGCACGTCTTCGACGATGAGCGTCTGCCCCGTGTACGCCCGCGAGGGCTGGCACAGCACTTCGTAGGCGGCGTCGGCGTAGATCTCCGGCGTGCGACTGACCTTCATCATGCGCTCACCGCCGAGCGCGAACTGCACCGCGGCGGTCGCGATCGTCGTCGCCGGCCATAGCGTGTTGGCCGCGACGCCGTCGTCGGCGAATTCAGCCGCCATGCCGAGCGTCGCCATCGTCATGCCGAACTTCGCCATCGAGTACCCGGTGTGGGCGCCGAGCCAGCGGGGCGTGGTGTTCAGCGGCGGCGACAGCGACAGGATGTGCGGGTTGGCGGCATCCTTCAGCATCGGCAGCGCCGCGCGCGAGAGCATGAAGGTGCCGCGCACGTTGACGTCTTGCATCAGGTCGTACTTCTTGGCCGACAGGTCGAGCGACCCGGACAGGTCGATGACGCTGGCGTTGTTGACGACGATGTCGATGCCGCCGAACTCGCCCTGCGTCTTCAGCACGGCCTCGGTGATGTCGTCGTCGTTCCGCACGTCGCCGACCAGCGGGAGCGCCCGGCCGCCGGCAGCCTCGATCTGCTCAGCCGCGGTGTGCACGGTGCCCTCGAGCTTGGGATGCGGGGTGTCGGTCTTCGCCAGCAGCGCGATGTTGGCGCCGTCGCGAGCGGCGCGCACGGCGATCGCGAGGCCGATGCCGCGGCTGCCGCCCGACATCAGGATGGTCTTGCCGGCAAGCGGTGCGTCGGTCATCGTGCGGTCCCTTCGGTGGTGGGGCGGGCGGACGAGCGGGCGGATGCGGCGAACGCGGCCACCCGGGTCTTCGATTCGTCGGTGGCGAAGGCCGCCCCGATCGTGCGGGCTTCGTCGTCGAGATTGGCGGCGAGGTCGCGTTCGGCGCCGACCCGGACGAGGCGCGTGGCCTGCCCGAACGCGGCGGTCGCGCCCGCCATCCAGAACCGGGCGATCTCGGCGGCACGGTCGGCGAGCGCGTCGGGGGCGACGACCTCGGCGACGAGGCCCCACTCGAGAGCGGTGGCCGCATCGACCGTGCGATCCTGCAGCAGCAGCTGGAGGGCGCGGCGCTGACCGATCGCCGCCGGAAGGAGCGTCGAGACACCGAGGTCGGGAGTCAGGCCGATGTTGGCGTACTTGCTGACGAAGGTCGCCTTCTCGCTGGCGACGACGTAGTCGGCGGTGAGCATGAGGCCGAGTCCGCCGCCGGCGACCGCGCCCTGCACGGCGGCGACGATGGGCTTGTCGCTGTGCGCGAGGGTGCGGATGCCGTCGTGGATCACGTGGGCGGTCTCGGTGACCTGCTCCCCCGTCGCGCCGGAGGTCGCCATCATGATCACGTCGCCGCCGGCGCAGAAGGCGGGGCCGGTCGCATCCAGGATGATCGCCTCGACCGCCGGATCGTCGGTGACCTGGTGGGCGAGATCGCGCCAGCGCGTGCCCATCTCGAAGTCCATGGCGTTCAGCCGCGTCGGACGGTTGAAGGTCAGCCGGGCGACGCCCTGCTCGACCGATATGAGGATCGATTCGCTCATCGTGCTCCTTGTATATGTGCGGATGCCGACGCGGCCGGGGTGGCTCAGCGCGGCGCCATGCGGATCGCGCCGTCGAGGCGGATGGTCTCGCCGTTGAGGTATCCGTTGTCGACGATGGACATCACCATCGCGGCGTACTCGTCGGGGCGGCCGAGCCGCTGCGGGTAGGGCACCTGCTGACCGAGGGAGTCCTGCGCGGCCTGAGGAAGCCCGGCGAGCATCGGGGTCTCCATGATGCCCGGTGCGATCGTGCACACGCGGATGCCGTAGCGGGCGAGCTCGCGGGCGATCGGCAGGGTCATGGCGTGCACGCCGCCCTTGCTGGCGGCATAGGCGGGCTGGCCGATCTGGCCGTCGAAGGCGGCGACGCTGGCGGTGCCCACGATGACGCCGCGGTCTCCAGAGGCGGTCGGCTCGGTCTTCGCGATGACCGCCGACGCCTGCGCGATCACGTTGTAGGTGCCGATGAGGTTGATGCGGATGATCCGCTCGAACGCGTCGAGGGGCGTCGGAGCGCCGTCGCGGTCGAGCACCTTGGCCGGCGGGGCGATGCCGGCGCAGTTGACCACGACCCGCAGCGGGGCGGCTTCGGATGCGGTGCGGACGGCCGCGGCGACCTGGTCGGCGTCGGTCACGTCGGCCGCGGCGAACGTGCCGCCGAGGCCCGCCGCGACATCGGCGCCGGGCGACGAGGGCAGGTCGACGATCGTGACCGCCGCACCCGCCGCGGCGAGCCGCTTCGCCGTGGCGAGCCCGAGTCCGCTCGCACCCCCGGTGACGAGGGCGGAGGCGTGCGTGAGCTCCATCGGTTCTCCTTCGAACGGATGCCGGCGGCGAACGCCACCGGCGACATCGAGTTCCAGCCTACGTGAGACGCCGTCTCACCACCGCGCGCGGTCATCCCCAGGCTAGCCCCCGCGCCCCGGCCACCGCATCCATCGCCCCCGCCCCGCCCGCGCCCCGCGCACCCCGCCCGCGCCCCGCGCATCCCGCCCCACGCGGGCTCCCCGAGAAACCACCCCCGCCGCGAGACACCACGCATCGCGGCGTTTCTCGCGTCGAACGGTGTTTCTCGCACGCCAAAGGCGGAAGGATGGTCACGTGTCGATCCCGGATGCCGGCGAGCCGGTGCCGCCGCGCGTGCGCGATCTCGCCGGCGACGCCGCGCTCACACCGGTGTGGCGCAACGGGGTCGGCGGCGTGACGTTCCGAGCGGATGACGGCAGGTACGTGAAGTACGGCCCGCGCAACGAGGAGGGCTCGATGGCCGGGGAGGCCGAGCGGCTCGCGTGGGCGGGCGGATTCGTGCCGGTGCCGCGGGTTCTGGAGGTCGGCGGCGACGAGGATCACGAGTGGCTCGTCACGGTCGCGCTTGCCGGCGAGAGCGCGGTGGCGCCCCGGTGGACGATCGACTCCGGTCGCAGCGAGATCGCCGTCCGGGCCATCGGCCGTGGCTTGCGGGCTTTCCATGACGTTCTCCCGGTCGACTCCTGCCCGTTCGACTGGGGCGTCGAGGCCCGCGTGGCGAACGCGGCGCGGCGCGGCATCCGTCTGCCCGCTGATCTGCGGAAGGCGCCCCGGATCGATCGAGCGGTCGTGTGCCACGGCGATGCATGCAGCCCCAATACGATCCTCGACGGAGAAGGCCGGATCGCCGGACACGTGGATCTCGGTGCCCTCGGCGTCGCCGACCGCTGGGCCGACATCGCCGTCGCCGCGATGAGCACGGAGTGGAACTACGGTCCGGGTTGGGAGGCGACGCTCCTCGACGCCTATGGCGTCGCGCCCGATCCCGAGCGTCAGGCGTATTACCGGTCGCTCTGGAACGCGACCTGACCGACGCTCGCACACAACGACCCCGGCGAGAAACCACTTCGGCCGCGAGAAACCACGCAACGCGGTGTGTCTCGGGCCGATCGGCGTTTCTCGGCGGGGTGGATGCGCGCGGGGCCGGGGGGATGCGCGCGGGGGCCGGGGGGGGATGCGCGCGACGGCGGGCGGCGGGCGTGGATGCGTCAGGAGGGGCCGAGGATGGGATTGAACGCGCCGACGGCGATCGAGACGGCGAGCGCCGTCGCACTGATGGCGAAGCCCGCGAGGAGCAGCAGGGTGTCGCCGCGGCCGAAGCGGGACTCGCGCGCCCACGTGCGCGGGCCGGGGGCTCCGAACGCCCGCGCCTCCATGGCGGTGGCGAGCGAGGAACCCCGCCGGATGGACAGGACGAACAGCGCGAACGCCATCCCGAACCCGCGCCGGAGGCGGCCGGTGTCGGCAACGCCGCGCGCACGCCGAGCCAGAGCGAGCGCGCGCCAGTCGTCGGTCAGGAGCCCGAGCATGCGCATGCCGGCGAGCGCTCCGAGCACGAACCGCGCCGGAAGGCGCACGATCTGCGCCAGCCCGTCGGCGAGGTCGGTGGGGTCGACGGTGACGAACAGCACCACGGCCGGGAGCCCGATCGCGAGCACCCGCAGGAAGGTCGCGAGCGCCAGCATCAGCGATCCCTCACTGATGCGCACGAACAGCCACTCGACGTAGACCTCCCCCGACGCGGCACCGTACAGCGCGATCGTCACCGCCGAGGCGGGTGCGGCGATCCACAGCGGCAGGGTGCGCAGCCAGAACTGGCGCGGCGGGAGTCCCGCGGCCAGAAGGAGGGGAAGCTCGAGCAGCAGGGCCACCAGCGCCGAGACGGGATCGATCGTCACCACGAGCGGCAGCGCGATCGCGAGGGCCGCACCGAGCTTGGCGACCGGGTTCAGGCGCGCGACGACGCCGCGCCCGGCATTCGGACTCATGCCCGCACCCCGCCCACGACGAACCGGCGGGCGTGGAGCGCCTCGAGCACCGCGGCGTCGTGCGTGACGGCGACGACCGCGAGGGGAGGATCGTCGCCGTCGCCGTCGCGGAGCCGCGCGATGATCGCGACGAGTTCCGCCCACGTGCGCGCATCCTGCCCGAACGTGGGTTCGTCGAGCACGAGCACACGCGGCCGGGTCGCGAGGGCCGCCGCGACGGTGAGGCGTCGCTTCTCACCTCCGGACAGCGTGTAGGGGTTCGCGGCGGCGAGCGGCGCGAGGCGAAGGCGCTCGAGCAGCTCATCCACGCGCTCGGCGATGCGATCGGCCGGCAGCCCGAGGGCGCGCGGGCCGACCTCGAGCTCCTCCCGCACCGTCCGCGCGAGGAGCTGGTGCTCCGGATCCTGCAGCACGGCGCCGATGCGGGTGAGCAGCGCGCGCGAGGACCACTGCACCGGATGCCGGCTCGCGCCGTCGCGCCGTCGTCGTGGCGTCGCGCCGGCGGCCAAATGCACCGCGGCCTCGACGACACCCGACTCGGGCGGGAGGAGCCCCGCCAGTGTGAGACCGAGCGTGGACTTTCCGGCACCGTTCGCCCCGACGACGCCGAGCACCTCGCCGGCGCGCACGTCGATATCGAACGGGCCGGCCACCGGCGTTCCCGGCACACGCGCGACGACGAGGTCGCGCGCCCTGAGCAGCACCTCGCCCGGGCGTGCCATCGGCTCCGGCGGGTAGGCCGGCGGCACGCCCGGAACCCACACCCCGTCTGCCGCGAGCTCTCGCGCGCGCCGCGGCACCGCATCCTCACCCCTCGCGGCGTTATCGCGCGCGGCTTCGCCCGCGGCGCCGCCAGCCTTCGCCGCATCGAGTGCACGACTTTCCACCGAGTGCACGGCCTCTCGCGGGCCAGAACCCGTGCGCTCGGCGAGTTCCCGTGTACTCGACAGCCGGGAAGGGCTCGGCGGGCGGGATGCGGCGGGGCCGAGCACGTCGTGCGGCGGACCGTCGGCGACCACGCCCTCACCGGGGGCGAGCACGATGATGCGGTCGACCAGCGGGAGCCACACGTCGGTGCGGTGCTCGATCACGACGAGGGTCGCCCCGGTGGCGTCGAGCGCGCGTGCGACGGCATCGCGCACCTCCACGACGCCCGCCGGGTCGAGATTCGCCGTCGGTTCGTCGAGCAGCAGCACCTCGGGTCGCATCGCCACGGCGCCGGCGAGCGCGAGACGCTGCTTCTGCCCGCCCGACAGCGCGGCCGCCGCGCGATCGAGGGGCACGTCGAGACCCACGGCGTCGAGGGCATGCCGCACCCGCGGCCAGATCTCCTCGCGCGGCACCCCGAGGTTCTCGCATCCGAAGGCGACGTCGTCACCGACGCGGGCGAGCACGGTCTGGCCGTCGGGGTCCTGCAGCACGAGTCCGGATGCGCCGCGCGCGGCGGGCGCAGCCCCCGCCACGCGCAGCCGACCCTCCTGCTCCCCCTCGTCCGCGCCGCCGAGCACGCCGGCGATGCCCTGCAGCAGCGTCGACTTGCCCGACCCCGATGCGCCGAGGAGCAGCACGCGCTCGCCCGGGTCGATCCGGAAGCTGGTCTGCCGCACCGCCCACGCGTGACGCGTGGCGTAGCGCCATCCCCACCCCTGCGCTTCGACGGCGGGTGTCGCGGATGCGGCCACTACACGCGCTGGGCGACGTCACGCCCGGCGGCGAAGCGGCTGAGCGCACCGGTGGCGGCGAGGCCGCGCATGATCAGCCAGCCGCCGAGGCCGGCGATGACGACGCCGGACACCGTGGTGGAAGCGATGTAGACGGTGGTGAACAGCACGTCGGCGCCGGGGTACCAGAGGATTCGATCGTTGATGCCGCACGCGAGACCGGCACCGGCCCCGGCGAGCAGGGCCACCGGCAGACGCCACACGGCGTAGGCGAAGACCAGGAAGATCAGCTCGGCGCCGAGACCCTGCACGAGGCCGGACACGATCGTCAGCGGCCCCCACGCGTTGCCGACGAGGGCCGAGATGACCGCGGCGACCGTCTCGGTGTAGAGCGCGGCGCCGGGCTTGCGCACGATGAGGCCGCCGAGCACACCGGCGATGAGCCACGGGCCCGCGAGCAGGCCCTGCACCCCCGGCAGCAGCGGGGTGAGGAGGGACGACGGCCCCTCGTAGGCGACGTTCCAGACCAGGAAGATCCCGGCGCAGGCGACGGCGATGACGCTGGCGACGACGATGTCGACGATGCGCCAGCGGAACCGGCCCGTCGTGACGGAATCGGATGTGGACGTGCGCGTGGACGCGTGCATGATTACTCCCTCCCTGCGCCGGCATGATCCGGATCAGGTTCGGCGGTCGAAGCGCGTTTCGCTCCCTCTCAGCCCGACTCGTCGGACTCCCGCGGTGTGTGCCGATGAGTATAACGCGGGAGCGACGCGATAGTTTGGCGGGGTGACTGTGGAGGACGCACCGCCGACGACGCGCCGGTCGCTGCGGCAGCGCGGGGGCTCGTCCGCGGCCGAGTCCGCCCGGCCCGCCGACGCCACAACGGAGCGCGAAGGCACCGTGGAGCCCGACGTCACCGTGGAGCCCGACGTCACGACGGAGCCCGAAGGCACCGCGGAGCCGACCGACGCCCCCACGACGGGACCGACCACGGCTGCGCTCGCCTGGGTCGACGCGGCCACGCTCGCCCGCACCGCGGCGCCGGTGGACCTGTCCTCCGCGACCACGTCGTACACCTCGGTCGGAGCCGACCTGCTCGCGAAGCGTCCGCGCCGGAGCCTCTGGCGCCCCGGCGTCGTGTGGCCGACCGCGGCAGCGGCGCTCGTCGTCGGCGCGTACGCCGCGACGACGCTCCTGTGGCCGCTCCACGCCGTCGCCCCGACGGTCACGCCGATCGAGGTCGCGCCGATCGCATCCGCACCGCTCGAGATGTCGTGGCCCGAGCCGGGGTCATCCGCGGTGTCCGTCGCGGGCATCTCGTCGACCCTCGCCTCCTCCGACGCGGTCGTGCCGATGGCGAGCATCACGAAGGTCGTGACCGCACTGCTCGTGCTCGACCGGATGCCGCTCGCGGTCGGCGAGTCGGGTCCGGACTACTCCTTCTCGGCCGCAGACAGCGCCGAGTACTGGGAGTACCGCTATCGCGACGAGTCGGCGCTGGATGTGCCGGTCGGCGGCACACTGACGGAATACCAGATGCTGCAGGGCATGCTCATCGGGTCGGCGAACAACTACGCCGACCGTCTCGCCAGCCGCATCTGGGCCTCGGACGCCCTGTTCGCCGACGCCGCGAACACCTGGCTCGCCCAGCACGGCCTCGACGGGGTCACCGTGGTCGAACCCACCGGCATCGATCCGGGCAACACCGCAGATCCGGCATCGCTGCTGGCGCTCGCCTCCCGGGCTCTCGCCGACCCGGTGATCGCCGAGATCGTGGCCACGCGCTCGGTCGAGCTGCCCGGAGCCGGCCTGGTCGAGAACACCAACAGTCTGCTGGCGGACGAGGGCGTCATCGGCGTGAAGACCGGCACGCTCGACGAGAGCTGGAACCTCCTGTCGGCCGAAGAGGTGGCGATCGGGGACACGACCGTGCGCCTCTACGCCTCGGTGCTCGGCGAGGTCGACGCCGAGGGACGCGACGACGCCTCGCGCTCACTGTACGAGCAGGCCGTCGCGAACCTTCAGCCGGAGCCGTCGGTGACCGCCGGCACGGTGGCCGGTGCCGTCACGACGCTGTGGGGGTCGGATGTCGACATCGTCGTGTCGGATGACGCGTCGGTGATCCTGTGGGACGGGGGCAGCGCGACCGTCGACGCGTCCTACGATCTCGACGATGCGCGCGGCGACGGCGAGGTGGTCGGGACCCTGTCGGTGGGCGGTCCCCTCGACGCCACCACCGTCACGCTCGAGCTCGCCGACGACATCGAGGACCCCGACCCGTGGTGGCGGCTGACGCATCCGCTCGACCTCTTCGGCCTGGCCGGCTGAGCCGGCTTCAGGTCAGGCGAAGCGCACCGCGGCCTGCAGGCGCGTGCGGATCTCGAAGACCTCGGTGCCGCCCAGCGGCCGGGTGCCGGTGATTCCCCGCCGCAGCACGGTCGACAGCGCGGACCGGCCCACGACGGCGGTCGGCACACCGCGCACCTTGCCGATCTCCTGCATGGCGTGCTCGACGTCGTCATCCGGAAGCACGACGATCGCCCCGCCGAACTTCACCCGCGCCGCGCGCCCGACTGTGCGCATCGCGGCGACGTGCGTCGAGATCGGACCGCCGTCGACGTCGGCGACCTCGCCGCGCTTGATGCGCACCGGGCGGCCGAAGTCCTCGGAGAGGATGCCGTAGAGGCCACTCGGCCCGAGCACGATGTGATCGAGCTTCGCCCGGCCCGCGTCGATGTCGTGCCACGCGGTGTAGCCCATGCCGAGCTCGGAGACGGTCACGGCGGTGGCCTCTTCGGCGAGCGCGTCGGCGAGCAGCCGGCGCACCTCGTGGGGGGCCGAGCGCACCAGGTGCGGGGCGTACGGATCGGGGATCTCGACGCCGCGGCCGACCCATTCGCGGATGAGCTCGAGGTACTTCTCGCGGCGCCATCCGCCGGGCTGCCCGTGGCTGCGGGCGCGGGGGCGCGTGTCGGGGCGCGCGTTCGCGCGAGGCGGCGCGGGACTGCTCCACGCCGGCTTCTCGGCGTCGGCAGCGGGTTCGGATGACGGCGCTCCCGGCTCGCCGGCGTCGGCGAACCCGTTGCGGCGGTCGTACGATGCGCGCGCGTCGGCGGTGCCGACCAGCTCCCACGCCCGCTGCACCTGCACGAACACGGCGGCATCCCCGCCGACATCCGGATGCGACTGCCGCAGCTTCAGGCGATAGGCCCGGCGGAGCGTCTCGGCGTCGGCGGCGGGGTCCACACCGAGCAGATCGTAGGCGGACGCGGACAGCGGACTGTCGAACACGGCGCCTCCCACTCCTCCCGTCGCGGGCGCGGCGGTGAGGAATCCAGGCTACTGAGATTCCCTTTGCCCGGCTCCCAGGTTCGCCGGAGGCTCATCAGGGGTATCGGCGACCACCTCGAAGCGGCGGGCATAGGCGGCGGCGTCCTGCGAGGACAGCGCGAGCAGGATGAGCACGTCCGTCGCGACCGAGATGAGGCTGGTCTCGAACGTGACGTCCTGTCCGCCGGCCCACCAGCCCGCGAACGAGGCGCAGATGGTGATCGTGGAGTAGGTCATGACGATCACGCGCGGGCCGTTGCGTCCCCGGAGCACGAAGACGGCGAGCACGAGCTCGGCGAGCACGAAGAATCCGCCGATGCCGAGGAAGGCATACAGCCCCGCGAGGCGAGCGTCCGGGGTCACGCTGTCTCCGAGCATCCACACGACCTCGTCGGCGGTGTCGGTGAACCATCGCAGGGCGACGTCGGCGATGAACAGCGCGGCGGCGAAGGCGCTGAGGATGACGAGGATGCCCCCGGCCAGCGTGCTGAGCGGGCGCTTCATGTGCGGATCGAAGCCCGGTCGGCGAAGGAGACTCGCGGGCGGTTCGTAGGCGTGACGCTTGGGCACGTCGCGCGGCGAGGGGCGCGGGGACTCCGGTGTGCTCATGCGGTCACCTCGCTTCCGGGCCCCGGCGCGGCGCCCGACGCAGGCGCAGCGTCTGGCGCGGCCGGCACGCCGCGCACGTCGACGATCGGCAGGTCTCCGTCGGTGCGGATGCTGTCGCCGCCGCCGTTTCGCGCGTGATAGCCCGTGGAGAAGTCCTCGATGACCTCCACCCGCACACGCGGGTCGGCGGAGACGGTGGCGACGATGTGGTCGCGCTCGATGTCGGTGTCGGCGTCGATCTTGTGGGTGACCTGGAGGGTGAACAGCGACAGGCCCACGGAGGTGTCGAAGGTGCCGGCGGCGAGCCAGTCGACGCGGCGGCCGCCGGGCAGCAGCCATCCGTCCGGACACCGCCAGAACCGCACGTGGTGCCGCTGGCCGGGGTTGCCGTCGACCTCCTGCTGGTAGGCGAAGTCCTGCTGGCGGCCGAAGAGGAAGAGCGGGCTGACCGGGGCGTGCTCGTAGCTGCGTCGGGTCATCGTCGAGCTGATGATGCGCCACGACGACGCGAGGGTGACGTCGTCGGCGCGCGTCCATCCGCCGGTTCGCAGCGCGGCCTCGATCTGGTCGCCCTCGCCCATGAAGGCGAGGTTGACGGGGTCGCCGAGCAGTCCGTCGCTGGTGCGGGCACGGCCGATGAAGTACTCCGGCACGTAGACCGTCGTGAGGATGCGATGCAGGCGCGGCAGGACGAGGTATGCCAGCAGCACCCAGAAAGCGAGCACGCCGAGGATGCCCCACCATCCGAGGCTGAACGATTCGGTGAAGCTCAGGTAGGCGAGCCAGATCGCAGCGAGTCCCGCGAACGTGAAGAAGAACCAGTCGACGGCGATCCCGATGGACCATCGGCGACGGTGCCGGGTGATGGGTCGGCGGACCATGGCGTCACCCCCAGAGCGGCGCGGACGGAACGAACGAGAACGCCTCGTCGACCAGGTCGGGGGCGAGGTCGTCGAGGGATGCCGGCTTCCAGCGCGGCGAGCGGTCCTTGTCGACCAGCTGCGCACGGATGCCCTCGGCGAGGTCGGGCTGTGTCACGGCGAACCACTGGGCCAGGCGGTACTCCTGGTCGAGCGCCTGCCGCAGGGTGAGCCCCCGCGCACGGCGCACCGCTTCGAGCGTGACGGTCAGCGAGGTCGGGGAGAGCTCGCCGAGGGTGGCGGCGGTCTCCCGCGCTTCCGGCACTTCGCTGGCGAGAAGCCGTTCGACGATCTCGGCGACGGTGGGGGCGGCGAAGGCGTCGTCGATCCATCCGCGTGCCTGCTCGAGCGCGGAGGTGTCGGGGGTGTCGTCGAACAGCAGCACGATCTCCGACGGCGACCCCGGGTCGGCGCGGGTCTCGAGCGCCTCGGAGAGCGGGCCGAGGTGCACCGAAGGCACGAGGTGATCGGCGAATCCGGCGTAGAGGGCGTCGGCGGCTGTCATCGTGGCGCCGGTGAGCGCCAGGTACTCGCCGAGGCGACCCGGCGCACGCGCCAGAAGCAGGCTGCCGCCGACGTCGGGGGTGAAGCCGATGCGGGTCTCGGGCATGGCGAGGCGCGAGCGTTCGGTGACGATCCGGATGTGGGCGTGGCCCGCGAGCCCGATGCCGCCGCCCATGGTGATGCCGTCGGCATACGCGACGATCGGCACCGGGTACTCCGCGATCGCCGCGTTGAGGGCGTACTCGGCCCGGAAGAACTCCCCGGTGGCCTCGGGGTTCCCGGCGATGATCTGTTCCCGGAGGCCCCGCACGTCGCCGCCCGCGCACAGTCCGCGATCACCGGCGCCGTCGAGGAGTACGAGGTCGATGTGGGGCGAGTGGCGCCAGGTGTCCAGCGCGTCGGTGAGGTGGCGCACCATCTCGAGGGTGAGCGCGTTGATCGCCCGCGGCCGGTTCAGCGTGAGATGACCGAGGGCAGCGTGCACCCGCACGAGCACGTCGGCATCGCCTGCAGCAGCGGCGGCGGGTGTGGTTTCACTCACCCCCTCACGCTATCGCGCGCATCCACCCCGGATCAGGTTGCGGAGTTCTGTTCCTCGGCCGAGGCGGTCGGGATCGCTCCGGTCGCGGCGAGGGTCACGACATCGGCGGGCTCGTCCTCGGCGTCGAGACGCAGAGCCTGCACGAGTTCGATGCCGTGACGGGTCGTGAGCACGAGACGCTGGAAGTCCGGGTGGCCGTCGAGGTCGATCACGACGCCGGCGCGGCGACGGCGCACGATCGCGAAGTCCTTCGCGCCGGTCGACTCCCACGTTCCCATCGCGATGACGCCGCGCACGTACGTTCCGGGGTGGGCGACGCCGCGCAGCCAGTGCCACGGGTCTTCCGTCAACTGCACCTTCGCGATCGCCGACCGGTCCACGCGGATGTTCTCCTTGCGGAATGCCAGAGCACGTTCGGCGCCCGACAGCGCGACCTCGAGGTGCGCCGAATCGAGCAGGAGCGTGACCATGCCCTCTAGTCTGCCAGCGGCATCCGACCCGTCAGAACCGTTTTGCTCACGGACAGGCAACAATCGAGACGACTCGATCGGGCCACGATTGTCGGGCGCGGTTCGTTCGGCCGCGGAAGGCTGTGGAGCGAAGGAGGAAGCCGTGATCGGATCACTGAACCGTCTGGTCGAGCACATCGAAGCGAACATCTCGGATGAGATCGACGTCGCCGGCCTCGCGCGCACGTGGGGAACGACGGAGTATCACCTGCGTCGCATGTTCTCGTCGTTGGCGGGCATGCCGCTGTCGGAGTACGTGCGACGCCGTCGCATGACGCTCGCGGCGGCCGACCTGCGCGGATCGGACGACCTGCTCGAGGTGGCAGTCCGTTGGGGCTACGGCTCGACGGAGGCGTTCAACCGGGCGTTCCGCTCGGTCCACCGTGTCTCACCGTCGGATGTGCGCCGGCACGCGGCTCCTCTTCGCACGCAACCGCAACTCAGGTTTCGCCTGACCGTCGAAGGGAACACCCCCATGGACACGCGTCTCATCGATCGCCCCGCTTTCCGGCTCGTCGGACACGCCGTGCGCGTGCCGCTCATTCACGAGGGCGTCAATCCGCACATCCAGGCCCATATCGCCGGGCTACCTGAGACCGCGCACGCGCGGCTGAAGGAGCTCGGCGACACGGAGCCGGCAGGCCTGCTGCAGGTGAGTGCCGACGTCGATGCGGACTACGCCGAGGGCAGCGAGCTGACGTATCTGCACGGCGTCGCGGTGAGCGACGACGTCGCCGTGCCCAGCGATCTCGACGTGATCGAGCTTGCCGCCGGCACGTGGGCGGCGTTCCGCTCCGAGGGCGCCTACCCGGCCGAGCTGCAGCGCACCTGGGCGGCGACGGCGACCGACTGGTTCCCGTCGAACCCGTGGCGACTGCGGCCGGGCCCCTCGATCGTTTCGGTGCTCGACAGGGCGCCCGACTTCAGCACGGCCACGTGCGAGCTCTGGCTCCCCGTCGAGCGCGGCTGATCCGGCGCGGGCGGTCGGCAGGAGTCCGCACGATGGGACGCCGCGCCGGGACCTCGGCTATCCCTGACGCGCCAGGGGTGGCGTACCAGGGATGGCGCGCCTAGCGTCGACGCATGGGTCGCATCATCGTGGAGCAGATCATCACCGCCGACGGTTTCGTGCAGGACTCCGACGGTGGGATGAGTTTCATGGACGCGGCGCCGATCGACAGCACCGACTCAGACCAGCTCGAGATGCTGGAGCACGTCGGTGCGATCGTGCTCGGACGGAAGACGTATGAGATGTTCGTCGAGTACTGGCCGAACGTCGATCCCCGCGACGAGCCCGTCGCGGGGCCGATCAACACTCTCCCCAAGCACATCGTCAGCAGTTCGATCGGAGCAGCGCCGTGGGGTGACCATGCGCCGGGAATCGTCGAACCCGGAGATCCGCTCGAGACGCACGTGCGACTCCGCAACGAGACCGATGGCGATCTGCTCGTGTGGGGAAGCCTGCAACTCACGGATGCGCTCTTCCGGGCCGATCTGGTCGACGTGCTGCGCCTTCGTCACATCCCCAGCCTGATCGGGAGCGGACGCGGGCCCACCCCATCCGATCTCGAACAGACCGTCATGACCCAGGTCGCCAGCCATGTCGGCTCCGGATGGGTGACCACCGAGTACGCGGTGCGGGGCGCGGAGGAGTGAGGTCCGCTGAGCGCTCGGTTCCGGCTGTGCGGGTTCTCCCGAAGCAGCCGGCGCCCGTGTGGGTGGTGGTGGTGATCGGATGTGGCACGGTCATCCTCTACGCCGTTCTCGCGGCGTTGCAGATCTTGGTAGTGAACCCGCTGGCGGCGGTTCCCGGAGCGGGCCTGTCCGAGATCTACGGCGGAATCTCGCAAGCGGGCGAATCTCCCGGCATCCCGCTGACCCTCACCGTGCTCGGCGGCGGAATCGTCCTGGCGCTCGCGCTCGCCGCCCTTCTGCTGCGGAACCGAGCGACGACGCCTGTGGCCGCAGCCCTGGGCTACCTCACCATGCTCGCCCTGGGCGCCCCTGCTCTGTTCATCGCCTCGTTTCCGGCCGGAATGGCCGTGGCGGACACATTCCTCGTCTCCGGCGGCGACCACTCGGGGTGGTCGACGGCTCTCTATCTCTTCAGCACGGTCGCGCTCATCGCGGCTGCAGCACTCCCCATCGCAGACGCCCTCCGGAGGCGATCTGACAGACAGGAGCTGCGCGGCGCCTAGCGGCAGAGACGTGGGCGAGACCTCGCCGGTGACCCCTGTGAGGCGGTCGAGATCAGGCGACGTCACGAAGCGTCGGCCAGTTCCGTGCTCTCCCAGTCCTCGGTCTCCCGTGCATGACGAGCAGCATCGTCCGGACTCGTCGCGCCGGTAGCGGACTTGAGCGCGGCCAGGCGCGCTCGCCGCGCTCCGCATCCGCGAGGCGCAGCCCCGATCCATTACCAATGCCACAGCGGGGGAAGTTGCGGCTGCCTCGGAGGTTCAGACGGATCCGGACGGCGTGGGCTAGTTTTTCTCGTCTGCCGATGAGACAGTGAGCGTGTCTGGAGGGAGACCCGATGAAAGCGATGCTCTTGATGCGGTCCGACGGCAGCTACACCGAGGGTGAGCAAGCCGCGGATTATGCTGCATGGGCTGAGTACGAGGAGTCCCTGAAGCGCGACGGCGTATTCCTCGCGTCGGGTCAGTTTGACTCCGAGGCGGCACGCGCGATCAGAACAGAGTTGTCATCCACGAGCCGCGACGACCGCACAGAGAATCCACCCATCGACGCGGCGGGAACTCTCGTCGGCTATTACAT
Organism: Microbacterium luteum; assembly: GCF_015277875.1. Classification (NCBI taxonomy): domain Bacteria; kingdom Bacillati; phylum Actinomycetota; class Actinomycetes; order Micrococcales; family Microbacteriaceae; genus Microbacterium; species Microbacterium luteum. The sequence goes on from NZ_CP063814.1 coordinate 3,117,965, forward strand.
GGTGGAGTGCACCGACCGGGACGAGGCCGCGCGCTATGCGCGACGCGCGCCCCTGTACGGCTTCGTCGAGGTTCACCCCATTTCAGCGGAGTGAGCGCCGGCGGTCTGCGTCTTTGACGCGAGCATCGGCGGCGGGGTACGGTCGTCGTCCTCTTCTTCCCGCGCCGCCGCCGTCTACCCGAATCCGCAGACGAGAGATGCACCCATTGCACCCGCAAGGACGACGACTGCGGGTGCGATGACAGCGCCCTTCAGGGTGACTCGCCATCGGCCAACCCGGCCCTCCCGCCTCGCGATCATCGGCAGCGCGATCATGCCTATCAATCCAACGACGTAGGTGGTGAAGAAGAGAACAGACAACGCGATGTTGTCCGCAAGTCTCTGCCCGACCTGCTCGGCGAGGTTGGGTGTGGCCTCCAGGTCGCCGATGACGAGCAGGACCCCCTTCAGCGGCAGGAACGGTGCAGGAAGAAGAGCCGCCCACGGCCGCCGATTCCCATCCGCGAAGAGTGCACCAAGTGAGCCGAGCATAACGGGGAGCCCCGCGTTCACGAAGGCGGCTATCGTTCGGAACCAACTTGCCGCAGACCAACGCATTCCCTCCGTCCGCCAACTCGCCAACGACCTCGGAGTCGCCCCTGGGACCGTCGCGAAGGAATACCGCACCCTCGAGAAAGACGGCATCCTCGTCACCCGTATCGGCGCCGGGACCCGCGTTGCGACCACCGCGACCACCACGCCTCGCCCGGTCCTCGACGCCGCACACCATCTCAACACCGAAAGCGCCAACGCCAACCTCTCGCTCGACGACACCATCCGTCTCCTCCGCGCGATCTGGCACGACTGACGTTCGGAGCCGATCGGGTCAACGAGAGGCTGCTCTCCTGACGGGCAGGTGGCGGGGTTCGAGTGGCAGGATTGCCGCGTGGAAACCGAAACAGATCAGTCGGGCACCACCAGGCGTGGCCACCGCACGCCCAGCAGGCCGCGCCACCCCCGCCCCTCGTTTGCGGGCGTGCTCGGGGAGCTCCTGATCACGCTCGGCGTCGTCGCATTGCTCTACGTCGCCTGGCAGTTCTGGATCGGCGACATGATCTACGGTGCACAAGCCCGCAACGACGGAGAAGCACTCTCCGAACGATGGGTCCAGGAATACGTCACCCCAAACGCCGATCCGACGACATCACCCAGACCCGCAGCAGGCACACCAGCTCCCGTCGAGCCGCCACTGCTCGAGCAACCCGCCGACGCGGAGACGTTCGCAAACATACGAATCCCGCGATTCGGGGCCGACTACGTCTTCGAAGTCGCCGGCGGCACCTCCCGCGCCCGCACCCTCGACACCGTCCGCGTCGGACACTACCCCGGCTCAGAGATGCCGGGACAGGTCGGAAACTTCGCCCTCGCCGGCCACCGCACCACCTTCGGTGCCCCCTTCAACCGCCTCGCAGAGTTGCAGGTCGGCGACGCAATCGTCATCGAAGCGCCCAACGGCTGGTACACCTACCGGTTTCGGAACCACCAGTACGTGGTCCCCACCCAGGTCGACATCCTCCTCGATGTCCCCCAGAAACCGGACGTGCCCGCCGGCGGTCGGTACCTCACCATGACGAGCTGCAGCCCCATCGGCTCCCTCGCCGAACGCATCGTCGGATACAGCATCTTCGAGAGCTACACGCCTCGATCAGAAGGCGAACCCGCATCCCTCAGCCCACCCACCAGCTGAAGCACGGTGTCGGGCCGGGTCTCGCGCCTACGCTGGGCGGCGGGCGGCCGAGAGACACGGAGGTGTGGCCTCGCGGCCATGCTGCCGGAGCAATCACACCGATCTGCAAGAGGAACGACCCCGGGAGCGATGCATTGACCAACGACTCCGACCGGATCTCGCGACAACGCCGCGCGTTCTGGATCCTCGCGGCCCTCGGTGTCGGCGCCGCAGCTGCCGCGTGGTCTTGGTACGGCTTCGACAACAGTCAGTTACCCCCCTGAACGAGCAAGTCACATCCAGCAAGCGCATGACACTCGGGTCCGACGCGTAGAGTCCCCGAATGGACGACGCGCGGCCACGAGCGACCATCGCGGGCATCATGATGCTGAGCGTCGGAACCTGGCTCCTGCTCTTGAGCCTCGCCCTCGGGCTCCTGCCGCTCATCCTGGGCACAGAGAGATGTATCTCCTCCGGCTTACCGCCCGGAGAGGCCTCATGGAATGTCCGGACGGAGCTCACCTTCATCCCCTACGGCGCAACGTGCGTGTTCGAATCCCCAACGACCGGAGCGACCGTCCACACCGGGCCGAACCCGATCTGGACCGGTGCGATCGTCGCCGGTGCCGTCGGCGCTCTCTCCGGCGCAAGCGTCCTGGTGTCCACGACTCGATCGGCGACCCGCGTCGAGAGCCTCGACGAACTCGGCAGGTACTCAAGGTGACGGGCGCCCGAGAACCGATGAACCCCAGGACATCACGAATTCGGCGATGGGCGGTGGCCGTGTGGGTCGCTAGCCCCGTGTTCGTAGCCTTCGCCGTGTCTCCGGTACCGGGTTGGCCGCTGTTCCTCATTGCCGCGTGCTTCTGCTTCGGCATGGGCATCGCGCTCTGGCGCCTCTCCGACCCCGCATTCGCTTTCTCAAACCCACGCCAGTTCGAGGCGGATGTGAGGGATTCGCCAAGCACGCAGCGTGAGGACAACGAGTAGCCTCGCCGCCGACCTCCCGGCTCGAGAACTCGGCCCAGCAGGTTGCACGCGACCGCGCGGAGCCGAACTCACTCCGTGGACGCCAGGTGACCGCGAGTGGCTAGGCCGCAAGTACCAGCAGTCCCGCGATCGTGATGATGGTCCAGGACACCGCCCGATCGCACTGCCGCCCTCGTCAGATTGACACTCGCCGCTGGCTGCAGGTTGTCGGTCAAATGGCGCGTCTTCATCGGTTCGTACTTGTGTATGAATGAGTTGCCCCCATGCCCCACATTGCGTCGCATCAATGTCTGAGGTTGGTTCTACGCTTGGGGGTAGTCGGAGATCGAGCGGGGGTTGTGATGGCGATCGACCAGCAGGGTGGGGCGGACCGGGTTCGCACGCGTGAGCTGGTTGCGGAGATCGCGGCGTTCGATGCGGCGGAGGCGCGGATTCAGGCGGAGCGTGAGCGGTTGTATGCCGAGGCGTATGACCTCGCCCAGCAGCAGACGGCACGGTTGCGGGATGCCTCGACGCGGGAGCGGGAGATGCCGCTGCGGGCGATGGCGGCGGAGCTTGCTGTGGCGAAGCGGGTCAGTGACCGCACGATGCAGACCCGGTTGTTCGAAGCGCACCGCACGGTGACCCAGTTCCCGGCGGCGTGGGAGTCGTGGCGGGCGGGCCGGGTGTCCCGGGCACATGTGAAGGTGATCGTCGACACCGGTGCGGAGCTTGCCGATCCGGGGGCTCGGGAGAGTTACGAGCGGGACGTGCTCGACTACGCCGAAACCACCTCTGCGGCGAGGGTGCGGTCGTATGCGGAGCAGGTCGCGGAGAACCTCAACCCGAAGAGCATGCAGGAACGTCACGATGATGCCGTGCTCGATCGACGCATCTGGGTGGAGGACCTGCGGGATGGGATGTCGATGCTCGGCACGATCGGACCGTCCGTGGAGGTCCACGGGGTCTACGACCGGCTCACCCGGCAAGGGAAGACGATCAAAGCCGCCGACCGCGCCGCACGCCGCAACACCACCGAGCGCGCTGGCGCACGTTTCGGGGCGGACGAACCGGAAGATTCATGCGGCGCCGACGGAGACTACACGTCGGAGAGCTTGTGGTTCGATGAGCGGACGCTGGATCAGATCCGCACCGACCTGCTGCTGGACATGCTGCTCACCGCCTCCCCCTCCGTCGACCCGACCGGGGTCGAGGGCGGGTTGGGTGCGATCCGTGGGCACGTGCAGGTGACCGTCCCCGCCACCACACTCGCGGGAACCACCGCCGGTGGGGCGCAGCTGAACGGCAAGTGCGCGGTGGACCCGGAGACGGCGAAGATCCTCGCCGGCAACGCCCCCGGTTTCGACCGGGTCTTCCTCGACCCCATCACCGGAACCGTCCTCGCCGTCGACCGACGCTTCGCCACCCCCGCGCAGAAGCGGTACCTGGTCGCGCGGGACATCCGGTGCCGGTTCCCCGGATGCCGCAGACCCGCCACCGAATGCGACATCGACCACCGCGAAGACTGGGCCCTCGGCGGCAAAACAGACATCGACAACCTCGGCGCGTTCTGCGAAAGCCACCACACCCTGAAACAAGCCGCCGGATGGACCGTCGTCCAAATGCCCGGCGGAAGACTCCACTTCACCGCACCCTCCGGCCTGGAATACGACGACGACCCACCACCACGGGTCATGTTCATGCCCGACCCACCCGGCACGCCCGGAGATGCCGACCCGCCCCCGGCAGAAGCATCCGCCGCGCCCTTCTGAGCAACTCATCGTCGCGCCCGCCGCATCCCACCGCGTCGAGGGTGCCGCGCGCCGACCTGGCTCGTGTCGGCCTGGCTCGTGTCGACGCGGCGCGTCTCGAAGATGGCGTGTGTCACGATGGCGCGCGTCGACGCAGCCCACTGTCGACCGATCCGCAACAGTCGATCGAGCCGGCACAGACGCTCGGTGCGAGACTGGAGAGGTGACCCTGCTCGAACCCTCCCGGACCACCGGGGCCGCGAGTGCGCCAGCGGTGCGGAGCGCGATCGCCCGCGCCGAAGCCGAGGTCGACCTCACCGTCGACGAGGTCGTCACGCTACTCACCGCCGGCGACGACCTCGACGCCGTGCTGACAGCAGCCGGAACCATGCGCGATGCCGGCCTCGAAAGCGCCGGCCGCCCCGGCGTGATCACCTACTCGCGCAAGGTGTTCGTGCCGCTCACGACCCTCTGTCGCGACCGATGCCACTACTGCATCTTCGTCGACACCCCCGGCCAGCTCCTGAAGAAGCGCAAGCCCGTGTTCATGAGCGACGAACAGGTGCTCTCGGTCGTGCGCCAGGGCGCGGCACTCGGATGCAAGGAAGCCCTGCTCACCCTCGGCGACCGCCCCGAAGAGCGCTGGCCGGAAGCACGCGCGTGGCTCGACGACCACGGCTTCGCCTCCACACTCGACTACGTCGCCCACATCGCCCGCCTCATCACCGCCGAGACCGGCATGCTCGCGCACCTGAACCCCGGTGTGATGACCGCCGACGAGCTCCGCACGCTCCGCCCCACCGCCCCCTCCATGGGCATGATGCTCGAAACCACCTCCCGCCGCCTCTACGAAGAGCCCGGGCAGGTGCACTACGGATCCCCCGATAAAGACCCCGACGTGCGACTGCGCGTGATCGAGGATGCCGGGCGCGCCCGCATCCCGTTCACCACCGGCATCCTCGTCGGCATCGGCGAAACCGTTCGCGATCGGGCGGAGTCGCTCATCGCCCTGCGCGACGCCCATGCCCGCCACGGTCACGTGCAGGAGGTGATCGTGCAGAACTTCCGCGCCAAGCCCCGCACCGCCATGCGGTCGGCGCCCGACGCCGACCTCCTCGAATACGTCGCCACCGTCGCCGCGGCCCGCCTCGTGCTGGGTCCCCGGATGCGGGTGCAGGTGCCGCCGAACCTCTCCGACACGACCGAGTTCGCCCTCCTCGTGCGCGCCGGCGCCGATGACTGGGGCGGGGTCTCCCCCCTCACCGCCGACCACGTCAACCCGGAGCGCCCCTGGCCGCACCTCGACGACCTCGCGACGGCCACCGAAGACCTCGGGTTCCACCTGCGCGAGCGTCTCACGGCGCATCCGGAATTCATCGCCGACCCCGACGAGTGGCTCGATCCCACGATGCACGCGTCCGTCGCTGCCGTCACCGACCCGGCGACGGGGCTCGCCGTGCCGGGTCCGCCGCGGCCGGGCGACTCATCTGGAGCGTCGAGTCCCCCCGATTCCGCCGAGACAACGCCCTCCCAGCGCGGCGAAGAGGTGGGTTCGGCAGGAAAGGGTGGAGTCGACGGCCCGCGCGCCGGAGACCTCGGCAGACTGATCTCACGCGCCGCCGCAGACGCCGGATCACTCGACGACGGCGAGTGGCAGGACCTGCTGCGGGCGACCGGCGCCGACCTCGACGCCCTCGCCGCTGCCGCAGACGACGTGCGTCGCTACACCGTCGGCGAAGCCGTGAGCCTGGTCGTCAACCGCAACCTGACCTCCAGCGGGTTCCGCACCGCACCGGATGCCGCCGACCCGGCGCAGTTCGACCTTGCCGACGTCGCCGCCATCGCCGACGACGCGTGGCAGCTCGGCGCGACCGAGCTGTGCGTGCAGGGGATGCTGCCCGCCGACGTCTCCCCGGACACCTACCTCGACATCGCACGAGCCGTGAAGGCCACGCGGCCCGACCTGCACCTGCACGCCTACCGCCCACAAGACGTGTGGGACCTCGCCGACCGCGCCGGCATCGGCCTCGCGGCCGCCCTAGCCGCGATGAAAGACGCCGGCGTCGACACCGTGCCGGGCACCGGCGTGAAGGTGCTGAGCGAACGCGTGCGCGCCGAGATCGCCCCAACCGACCTGGAGACCGATCGCTGGGTCGAGGGCATCACCGCCGCGCACCGTGCGGGATTCTCCTCGACGTCGGTGCTCTTCTACGGACACGTCGAGACCGCCGGCGAGCGCATCACCCACCTGCGCCGCCTGCGCGAGATCCAGTCCGCGACAGGCGGGTTCCGCGAGTTCGTCCCGATTCCCCTCCCCGGGCCGCGCGGCGGCGTGGCGCTCGTCGCCGGGCGCCCGGCGATCGACGAGCACCGAGCCATGGTCGCCGTCTCACGCCTCATGCTCTCCGGCTCGATCTCGCACATCCAGGCGCCCTGGCCCCGCGTCGGCCGCGAGGCCGCCGCCATCCTGCTGCAGTCGGGTGCCGACGATCTCGGCGGCACTCTGCTCGACGGACGCGTCAAGCCCGAAGCGGGCATCGAGCACGGCCAGGACCTGCCGGTTCCGGATGCCGCTGCCCTCGTCGCGCGGCTCTTCCGCCCCTTCCGCCAGCGCACCACCGACTACCGCGAACCGCCGGCGAATCGGAAGACCCGGATCCGATGACCGTGCGCGTCGAGATCGCGATCGTCGGTGCGGGCTTCGCCGGAATCGGCATGGCGCTGGCCCTGCTCCGCGACGGGCGGGAGTCGTTCGTGCTCCTCGAGCGCGGCGACAGCGTCGGCGGCACGTGGCGCGACAACACCTACCCGGGCGTCGCGTGCGACGTGCCCTCGCACCTGTACGGGTTCGCCGACCACCCGCATCCGGACTGGTCCCGCGTGTTCGCGCCGGGTGCCGAGATCCACCGCTACCTCGCCGACGTGGCCGACCGCGCCGGCGTGACCGACCGCACCCGTCTGCGGACGGGCATGACCGGCGCGCGGTGGGACCGCGACTCGTCGACCTGGCGCGTGAGCACGTCCGACGGCGACACCGTGATCGCCGATGCCCTCGCCATCGCGTGCGGCCGCCTGACGGAACCGCTCATCCCCGAGATCACCGGGCTCGAGACGTTCCCTGGGCCGCTGTTCCACTCCGCCCGCTGGGACCACTCCGTTCCCGTCGCGGGGCGCCGCATCGCCGTCGTCGGCACCGGAGCGAGCGCCGTGCAGCTCGTGCCGGAACTCGTGCGCCGCGGTGCGCACGTGACCCTGTTCCAGCGCACGCCGGCGTGGATCGTGCCCCGCGGCGAGCGCGCGTATTCCTCCGCCGAGCGTCGACGCTTCGCGCAGCATCCCGAAGCCCTCGCCGACCTTCGAGCGACGCTGTATGCCGAGGGCGAGGCGCGGTTCGCCTCACGCTCCGGCGATGCCGCGGCCGCCGACCTCGCGCGCGGCATAGCCCTCGACCACCTGAGCGCGCAGGTCGCCGACCCGGCGCTGCGCGACGCCCTCACCCCCGCCTACGCCTTCGGCTGCAAGCGCGTGCTGCTGTCGGATGCGTTCTATCCGGCGGTGGTCTCGGATGCGGTCACCCTCGTTCCGGCCGCGCTCGACGCCGTCGACGGCGATGTTCTCACCGCAGCCGACGGCTCCCGACACGAGGTGGATGCGCTGGTGCTCGCAACGGGGTTCGCCTCGGCGCAGCAGCCGTACGCCGACCTCGTGACCGGTGAAGACGGCACCCTCGCCGAACACTGGAGCAGCGGGATGACCTCGTACGCCTCGACCGTGGTCGCCGGGTTCCCCAATCTCTTCGTGCTCAACGGACCCAACGCCTCGCTCGGCCACAACTCCTCCGTGCTCATGCTCGAGGAACAGGCCGCGTACGCCGTGCGCACCCTCGCGCGCCGCGAACGCGTCGCCGGCGGCGTGCTGCGGGTGGACCCGGCCGCCGAAGCGGCCTACACGGCCGAGATCGACCGCGCCGCCGCATCCACCCCCTGGATCACCGGCGGCTGTCGCAACTGGTACGTCGACCCCCGGTCCGGGCGCCTGACGCTCTTGTGGCCCGGCACCGTCGAGGCCTTCCGCGACCGGCTCGCACGCGCCGACGGGTCCGAGTTCCTCGCCCCGGCACCCGCTGCGGCGACCACCGCATCCGCCCCCACGCTGCGCCCACGTCCCCTTCCAGGAGGAGCATCATGACCTTTCCGCTGCGCTTCGGCTACAAGGCATCGTCCGAGCAGTTCGGCCCGAGCGAACTCGTCGAGTTCGGCGTGCTGGCCGAGGAGATGGGCTTCGACTCCGTGTTCCTCTCCGACCACTTCCAGCCCTGGATGCACGACGGCGGCCACGCCCCCGCCGCCCTGCCATGGCTCGGGGCGCTCGGGGCCCGCACCGAACGGGTGCTCATCGGCACATCCGTTCTGACGCCGAGCTTCCGTTACCACCCCGCCGTTATCGCGCAGGCCTTCGCGACGCTGGGGGTGATGTTCCCGGACCGCGTCGTTCTCGGCGTCGGCACCGGCGAGGCGCTCAACGAGGTGACGCTCGGGCTGGAGTGGCCCGACGCGCCGGAGCGGTTCCAGCGCCTCAAGGAGGCGATCCTGATGATCCAGCAGCTCTGGGCCGACGAACGCGTCACGTACGACGGGACCTACTACTCCGTGAAGGACGCGACCATCTACGACCGGCCCGGCGCCGAGCATCCCGTGCCGATCTACATCGGCGCCGCCGGACCCGCCGCCACCCGCCTCGCCGGACGCATCGCGGACGGGTTCATCACCACCAGCGGCAAGAAGCGCGAGCTGTACACCGATACGCTGCTGCCCGCGCTGGCGGACGGCCTCGGCAAGGCCGGGCGCGCATCCGACGCGATCGACACCCTCATGGAGGTGAAGGTGTCGTATCACCCCGACCACGACACCGCCCTCGAGAAGACGCGGTTCTGGGCCCCGCTCGCGCTCACGCCCGAGGAGAAGCGCGACGTGCACGATCCGATCGAGATGCAGCGGCGTGCGGCCGAGCTGCCGATCGAGCGGGCGGCCTCGCGCTTCATCGTCTCGACCGACCCCGACGAGCACGTCGGGCGGATCTCGGAGTACATCGAACTCGGCTTCCGGCACCTCGTCTTCCATGACCCCGGCCACGACCAGGCCGAGTTCCTGCGCATGTACGGGGCGGAGATCCTCCCGCGCCTGCGCGCGAAGTACGCCTCGTGACCCGCGTCGTGGCTGCTTCGTCGTGGCGCGCGTGCGCGTGCGCGTGCACGAACTCAGGCTGGAGACACCCCGTTGGCCCGGATGAGGCGGAATGACCCCCGCACAGCCTGAGTTGGTGCACGGCGTCGGAGATGACCCGGCGGGTGGGGACGAGCCGGCGGGTGGGGGCGACCCGGTGGGAGGGGGCGACCCGGCGGGAGGGGACGAGCCGGCGGTTCAGCGGTGGCAGGTCGTCATTCCGGTGAAGCCCGCGCGACGGGGGAAATCACGACTCGCATCCGGGGCGTCGCGTGAGGGTCTGGCGCGTGCGATCGCGCTGGATACCATCGCCGCGGCGGCCTCGTCCCCGGTGGTCGCGCAGGTGTTCGTCGTGACCGACGACGCGGGGCTGCCGCTGGCCGCGGCCGACATCCCCGGACTTCGGTTCGTCGCCGAGGAGGAGGCTCGCGGCCTCGACGCGGCGATCGCACTCGGCATGGCGGCAGCGGGAACGGACGCACATCGCGCCGCGCTTCTCGGCGACCTTCCGGCGCTCCGGCCCGACGACCTCGCCGCGGCGCTCGAAGCCGCCACCGCTCATCCGCGGGCCGTGGTCGCCGATGCCGAAGGCACCGGCTCGACGCTGGTGACCGCGACGGCAGGGGAGGAATGGACGTCGGCCTTCGGCGACGGATCCTTCGCGCGTCACCTCGAGATGGGGTGCGCGGCGCTCGACATCCCACGCGACTCGACCGTCCGTCGAGACGTGGATACACCGGAGCAGCTGGAAACTGCCGCGACCCTCGGCGTCGGCCCGCGCACCGCCGCGCTGCTGTAGCTGCCGCACACCGCCGGCACGCCGACGCCGGTCCGTCCGCCACGCCGGCCCGGTCCGTCCGTCACGTCTGTCACCCCGCCCCCGCGTGCCGCAACTCAGGCTCAGCGCGCCGCAGGCAGCCTTCCCGGGCTCTTGCACACCTCCACAGCCTGAATTGGGGCACATTGGGGTGACGGAAACGGGCCTGGGGATGGCGGCACATCGGGTGACGGAGACGGGCCTGGGTCGGGGCCGGCAGCCCCGGCCGGAGGCGGGTCAGAACAGGAGGTAGACGGCGCCGACGATGGTGAAGACGATGACCAGACGCTCGAAGAGGCGCTGATCGAGGCGGTTCGCCCACCAGCGCCCGAGAAGAGCGCCGACCACGACGAGCGGAACGAGGATGGCGTCGAGCACCAGGCCCGCAGGTGTGATGATCCCGAGGCCGATGGAGAAGGGCAGCTTGGCGATGTTCACGAGGAAGAAGAACCACGCCGCAGTGCCGAGGAACTCCTTCACGGCGAAACGCGACGCGAGGAAGTACATCGACATCACCGGTCCCGCCGCGTTGGCCACCATCGTCGTGAAGCCGCCGAGCGTGCCGTAACCGGCCGCGGCGACCGGGTGCGGGCCGGCGCCGGCGACGACGGGCGCAAAACGGCGACGCAGCAGAGTGAAGGCGACCACGGCGAGCAGGATCACACCGATCACCCGGCTGACCCACTCGTCGTTCGCCACCGCGAGGAAGACGGCACCCAGCACGAGACCGACCAGCACGGCGGGCGCGAGCCGCACCAGCGCCCTCCAGTTCGCATCACGCCGGTAGGACACGATCGCGAACAGGTCGGCGACGATGAGGAGGACGAGCAGCGTTCCGGTCGATTCCCGAGCCGGCAGAACGGCGGCGAACACCGCCACCGACAGCGTGTTCACCCCGGGGATCGCCGTCTTGGACACCCCGACGACGAACGCCGACAGGCCGAGCAGCAGCCACGCCCACACGGCGAGGTCGGGAACGATCACACGCCGGCCAGGGCGAGCGCGGCGTCGACAATGTCAGCCGACCGCGCGGGGTCGGTCATCCACAGCGGCCGGGCGTGCGCGTCGAGTCCGAGCGCGCGGACGGCGTTGACGGCGGCAGCGTCCTCCTGTGCGACGAGCCAGGAATCCAGCACGCCGTCGCCGCTGCGCGCACCGTACAGTCCGGCGACGCCGACGGCCGAGGTCTCCACGCCGATCGCGGTCAGACACACGTCGGCCATGCCGCGCACGACCCGGCCGCCGATGATCGGCGAGACCCCGACGACCGGTGCGTCGGTGTGGCGCAGGGCCGAACGGATGCCGGGAACGGCCAGGATCGGTCCGATCGACACGACCGGGTTCGACGGGCCGACGAGCACGACGTCGGCGGCGGCGATCGCGTCGGCGACACCGGGCGCCGGCGCAGCCGCTTCGATGCCGGGATTGTCGAAGGCGAGCGGGCGCAGGCTGGCCCGGTGCCGGGTCCACCACTCCTGGAAGTGCATCGGCCGCGGCCCCGTCTCCGGTTCGTCGACGGTCACGATCGTGTCGACCTCGGCGTCGGTCATCGGCAGCAGGCGCGCGCCGAGATCCCACCGGGCCGCCATCAGCTCCAGCACTCGGGTCGGCGTCGCCCCGTCGCGCAGCCATCCCGTCCGCGCGAGGTGGGTGCCGAGGTCCAGGTCGCCCAGGGTGAACCACGGCCACCCGGCGCCCCACGCCTGCAGCTCGGCGTTCACGCGTTCGGAGTCGTCCTGACGACCCCAGCCGCGCTGGGTGTCGTTGACCCCGGCGAGCGCGTACGTGATCGAGTCGACGTCGGGCTGCAGGCGCACACCCGACAGCCACAGGTCGTCACCGGTGTTGACGACCACGGTGAGGTGATCGGCGGATGCGGCGACGCCGCGTCGCCGGAGCGCCTCCCGCGCGCCCAGGACGAACTTGGACCCGCCGACGCCGCCGGCGAGCACTACGATGCGCGGCGTGCCGCCGCCCCGAACCCCCACGCTCAGGGGGCGTATTCGTCAGCCGGTTGCGGAAGGGGGAACCGGGACACGGCAGCGAGAAGGGAATCGACCGACTGCATCTCGGCGATCACGTCGACGAGGAGACCGGCGCGCTTGGCGTCTTTCGCGGTCCGTGGCCCGATGGCCGCGATGATCGTCGTCTCCGGGATCACCGCGAACTGCTCGCGAACCTGGTCGGCAACCGACCCGCTGGTGACAAGGATCGCGTTGATGCGGCCCGTGCGCACGTCTCCGATGACCTTGTCGGAGGCGGGCACACCCACGGTCCGGTAGGCGACGACGCTGCGCACGTGGTGACCGGCCTCCACGAGCATGCGGGTGAGCACCGGCTTGGCGATCTCGCTGCGGAGGGTGAGCACCTGCCGCGGCTCAGGTTCGGCGGCGATCATCTGCTCGGCCATGCCCGCAGCGGAGTTGTCGCGCTCCGGCACGAGGTCGACCTTGTAGCCGACCGCGGTGAGCGCGGCCGCCGTCGTTTCGCCGACCGCGGCGACCTTCGTCGAGGCCGGGATCTTGGCGTGGTAGGCGTAGAGCACGTCGACCGTGGTGGCACTCGTGACCGTCAGCCAGTCGAAGGCGCCGTCGGCGAGGTCGGCGAGCGACTGCTCGAGCGTCGCCTGATCGGTCGAGGGCGCGAAGTTGATGAGCGGCGCGATGACCGGGGTTCCGCCGCTGCGGCGGATCGTCGCGGCGACGCCGTCGCCCCACGGTCCCCCGCGGGGCACGAGCAGCCGCCATCCGGTGAGGGGCTTGGGCTGCGGTGAAGTGTGATTCATTCGGGAGGCTCTCGTCGATGCACGAGTCGGCCGCCCGGGCGTTCGAGCAACCGACGGGCGGAACGAATCCGGGTCTCGGGCTCGCACCGTCGGCAGCAATCGCACCATTGCACTGCCAGTCCTGAGCATACCCCGCTGGATGAAAGCCGGGAACGGTGCTCGGGACCGCCGAGATGAATCAGCGGGTGTAGAGGCGAACGAGGCCCCACACGCCGACGCCGATCGCGGCGGCTCCGGCGACGACGATCGCGACCGCGGCCGCGGGATTGCGCTGGCTGAACGCCCGGGCATCGGTGATCGTGCGATCCGTGGCAACGGCCACCCGACGCGGTACGTTCGCCTTCTCTTCGATCGCGAGCAGAGCGGCTTTCAACTCGGCGCGGGCACTCTCGACGGGATCGGTGATGCCGAGGGGCACGGCCGTGCGGGGCAGCGGAGCGTTAGAGCTCATCGCGGACTTCCTTCACATCCTGGGCGATGGACTGGACGGGGTTCTGGCGCTTCACGAGCCGGCGGAACCGCATCACGCCCAACAGGGCGAGCACGACCGCGATCAGCACCATCGCGAAGAACACCACGAGTGCGGACAGCCACACCGGCCACCACGACGACAGGCCGGCGATGGCCCAGGCACCCAGGGCCGGAACCGACCAGAACAGCACGAAGAGCGCGGCGACCATCCACAGCGCCCCCCAGCCGCCGTCCTTCGCCGTGCGGGCGAGCCACGCCTTGGCGGCGTCGACCTCGGCGATGACGAGCGCCCGGACGAGTTCCGGGATCTCGCCGAGGAGGGTCAGCAGACTGTCGTCCGCGCGGTCGCGGAAACCACGGGGCGTCGACATCTCAGGCCCCGCCGCGAGGTTCGACCGTGACCTCGCCGTCGTCGACGGCGTCCTTCACGGCCTCCGCCGACTCCTTCGCGGCCTTCTGGAGGTCTCCCTCGGCCTTCTCGCCGGTCTTCAGCGCTGCGTCGAGACGCTGCCCGGGGGTGCCCTTGGTGGTGGCGGCCTTGGTGACCTTCACCGCGGTGTCCCACACGGTGCTGGGCAGTGCCGCGGCGCTCGACTTGGCGAAGTCCTTCACCTTGTCGACCTGGCTCTGCACCGGCGCGGCGCTCCACAGCTTGTCGGCCTGGGTCTTGATCTGCTCGTACCGCTCACGGCCGGCGCGTGTGCCGAGGACGTAGCCCGCGGCCAGTCCGATGACGAGTCCTACCTTGCCCCTCATGGGGTCTCCTCACGATCGGTGGAGATGCTGGTCAACTCCAGGGTAGCGATGTATGCCCGCGTCGGCATCCTGGGTTGACATCGGCGGGTGAGACGGATTCCGTTACGCCGTGGCGTCACCCTCGACGGTTTCGGTGGCGTTCCCGAAGAGGGCTGCGCGGCGGATGCGATCGGTCTCGCGCCGAGCATCGGGCACCACCTGCGCGAGCCCGGCTCCGGCGAGCCACGCCCCGACGACAGCGAGACCGGGCGTCGCGGTGACGGTGCGTCGCATCTCGGCGACCTCGGCGGCACGACCGAGCGCGGCGCCGGGCTGGGACTGGGTGTAGCGCTCGCGGACGGCCCCGAGGAGAGCACGGGGCTCCAGCTCGACGCCGAGCATCGCCGAGGCCTCGGCCAGCGCGAGAGCGGCGGCGGCCGTGTCGTCGAGCCCCTCCGTCGCCGGAGGCTCGCCCTGCGCGCCGAAGGAGACGCGCACGACGTGTCGCCCGTCGGCGGCGTCGGCCACCCACGACCACTTGGCCGTGGAGTGCGTGAGCGCCTTGGCGCGGAACGCGCCCGGCACGGTCAGCACACCGGTGCCGCGCGGTGCAGCATGAAGCGCCGGCGCGTCGAGGACCATCGTGACCACCTCGACGACCGGCGCGGGGCCGAGTTCGCGCGCGAGTCCGGGCACGGTAGCGGCAAGCAGCCGCCGAGCGGTGTCCTCGGGCGCGGCCATGATCAGCAGGTCGGCCTCGACGTCTGCCTCATCGCGCGCCACAGCGACGCGCCACGTTCCGCCTTCGCGTGCGACCGCGGTGACCTGCGCGCTCGTAGTGACGGTCGCATCCAGCTCTTGCAGTCGCGCGACGAGCGCGTCGACGAGCGTCGACATGCCGCCCGCGAGGCCTTCGACCGCACTTCCGGGCCGGCTCCCCGACCCGCTCCGCATCTGGGCCACGGCCCCCGTGAGAGACCCGGTGCGGGTGAGGGCGTTGTTGAGGCCCGGTGCCGCCACGTCGGCGTCGATGTCGTCGGGGCGCGCGGAGTACACGCCCGTGGTGACGGGCGAGACGAGCCGATCGAGCACCTTGGCCCCCAGGCGCGTGCGCACGAGGCGCCCGAGGCTGTGCTCGTGGCCGATCGTCAGGGGCGGGCGCAGCCGGTCGAGGTAGGCGCGCCAGGCGCCGGTCCAGCCGATGATGCGGCGCACGTCGGGCGCCCACGGGTTGGCCGGGATGCCGAGCACACCGCCTTTCGGCAGGGGAGCAGCACCGACGCCGGGGATCCCGACGAGCCACGCGCCGGCGGCGTCGGGTGTCGTGATCCGGTCTGCGAGGCCGAGCTCATCGATGAGGGCGTGCACCGTCCCACCGCGAGTGGCGTAGCTCTCGGCACCGGTGTCGAGCCGGATGCCGGCGACCTCGGCGGTGCGGATCGCTCCCCCCGGCCGGTCGGCCCCGTCGAGGACCGTCACCCGCATCCCGACCTTCGCGCACTCGAGGGCGGCCACGAGGCCCGCGATACCGCCGCCGACCACCACGACGCGCGTGTCATGGGCGTGGGAAACCAGCTCGTCGAACTCCTGGGTCACTCCCCCATCCTCCCCCGCCCGGATCCGGTTCGCATGTCGACCTGTGGACAAGCCCCGCTTCGGATGCGCCACGCTCCTAGGATGGGAGGGTTTCACGCCGGAGGGGGCGGATGGATCTGCAGGAACTCCCCGCACGGGATCGCGCGACGGACCTCTTCGTCGGCACGGTCCCGGCGCGGTCATCGCAGCGGGCGCTGAGCACGACCGTCGACGCGAGCACCGTCGTCGCCCCGGCGATCGTCGGCGTGGTGCTCGCCGTGATCGGCGCGCCCGGCGCTGCGGCCGCAGCCGTGCTCCTGGCCGCAGCGGCGCTGGTCGTGTGGGTGGCGCTCCTCGCGCGGCGGGGATCGAGCCTCGGCCACGCGGTGGCATCCACCCGCTCGGTGGATGTGCGGACGGCCGCCCCGGCCGGGCGCGACCTGATCGGCGCCGCGGTCGGGCGTCGCCTGCGCACGACGGATCTCTCCCGCGGCCGCGACCCGCTGTCGCCGCTGTTCGCCCCGTATGCCTTTCCCGAGGTGAACGACCGCGCACGCCGCCCCAGCCGCTTCGTGCGACCGGCCACCGTGCGCCTGGACTCTGGCCAGACGCTGTCCCTCGCGGACTCGCTGATCATCGGACGCGATCCGGAGGCGCCCGCCGACGCGCCCGCGGCCACCTACGAATGGCCCGACCTCTCTCGCACGCTGTCGAAGTCGCACGTGCGGCTGGAGTGGGACGGCGAGCAGGTGTGGGCGGTCGACCTCGGCTCGCTCAACGGAACCGCGGTTCGGCGGGGCGAGCTCAGCGTGCCGCTCGTGCCGTTCCACCGCACGCCGCTACCACCCGATGCACGCCTGGAGCTCGGCGACCGCGACCTGACCGTCGGTCTGCCGACGTGACGGGCGATGCGACGGGCGAGCGGGCGGCGCATCCCCTCGTCGACGCCGTCTCGCCGGGGTGCATCACGTGGGAGCACCGCGGCGATGTGCTCGCGCTCGGGACCGGCCTCAGCGACGTGCTCCACCGGGCGACGCTCGAAGGGGTGCGCACGCTCGTCGTGACGCCGGCCCACACCCGCCTGACCCCGGCGGCGGCATCGGCGCTCGAGGCGACGGGCGGAGCCTGGGTGGTGCGCACCGAGGAAGCCTTCTTCGACGCCCGCACGGGTCGTCCGCTCGCGACCCCCCGCGACGTCTTCACGGGCTCCGCCCCCGGTCCGGCTCACGAGCGCTTCCTCGCGAGTGCGGTGCGATCGCACCTGCAGCTCGTGTTCACCGGCGCGACGCGGCACCGGGTGAGTCGTCCCGTGCGTCTCGGCGGCGCCGTGGAGGGCATCGCCGGCGCGCTCGGAATCGACCTCGCGACGTGGGGCGCGACCGAACCGCTCGCAGCCCGATGGAGCCGCGACGACATGACCGAGCGCACACGGCGTCGCATGCCCGACGAGTCGCTGTGGGCGCTGGCGGGCCGGCGCGCCGACGAGACGGCACTGCTGGCGACGCTCCGCATCGCGCGCACCCGAGAGGGTCTCGAGGAGACCACGCGGGCGTGGGTGGATGCAGGCTCCGCCGGCGCGCGCAGCGCCGGTTCGCTCGCCGACGACGCGACCGCCGCGCTGCGGGCGACCGCCGGTCACGGCATGCCCCTGATCGCCCTGGCGATGGCGGCGATCGGGGCACCCGACCTCGCGCGCCGCGCCAGCGCCCCCGCGACGCCGCAGCCGCTCGCTCTGCTGCTGGGGCCGCCCGCCGTCGCCGCTCTCCGACTGCCCGACGCAGTCGTGCGCGATGCCGGCGGCGAACGCGTCGGGAGCCCGCGCCTGCCCGGGCTGCTGTTTCGCCTCGGCGACACGCGAGGCGGCGGCTGGGACACCCTGGCCCGCGTGCTCGGCGGCGCGGAGCCCGACGCGCTGACCCGGCTGCTTCAGCTCGATCCCGCGATCGCGCAGGCGCTGCGCGAAGCCGACCCCGAAGGAGGAGACGATGCCCGATCAGCGTGACGTCGTGCTCATCGAGCAGGCGAAGATCCAGCGGATGCGGCTGGGGTCGGCCCTGCTCCACGGCGCGCTCGACGAACGGCGCACCGTCAACGACAACGTGCGCCGCTTCATCGCGTCGATCGTCGTCACGGCGATCGCGTGCGCCGCGTGCGTGGGGGTGTCCTACGTGTCGCAGCTGCTCAGCGCCGATGCCGCGTCGATCGTCGATTCCGACATCACCTCGACCACCGCAGAAGGAGAGATCCGATGACCGGGTTCACGCGCATCACGGTCGCCGGGCGCACCCGCCGTGCGGATCTCGTCGTGCCGCGGGCGGAGCCGCTCGGGGTCGTGCTGCCGACCATCCTCGATCTGCTCGGTGAGCCGACCGGCACCGTTACCCACCCGGCCGTGCTCGTGCGCCCCGACGGCGAGCAGCTCGACCTCGCGCGCACGAGCGAGGAGCTCGACCTGCTCGACGGCACGTCGCTGACCCTCGTGCGGCTCGACGCCGCGCCGCCTCCTCCGGCCGTCATCGATCTCACCGACGCCGCCACCGACGCGCACGCGCGGCGCTCGGACCGGTGGGACGAGCGCTCGCGCCTCGCACTCGCCGGCGTCGCCGCCGCGATCGCGACCGCGACCGCCGGTCTCGTCGCGCCGTTCGCCTCACCGACGGTCGCGCTGGTCGTGCTCGCCGGCGGCACGGTCGTGGTCACCGCCGCCGCCCTGGTGCTCGGACTGCTGCGGATGCGGTCCGCCGCCGTGCTCGTCGCGGCGGCGGCTGCCGGATGCGCCCTCCCCGCGGGCGTCGTCGCCGGCGTCGTCGCGGCGCAGGTCTCGGGTGACGTCGATCCGGTCGCATCCGCGGTCGCGGGAGCGGGGGTGGGCCTCGCCCTGCTCGGCACCGTGCTCGCCGTGGCGATCGGCGGCGGTCTGCGGCGGGTGGGCGCGGGCGCCGCCGGCGTGATGGCGATCCTTCTCTCGCTTCTGGTGCTCGCCCTGCTCGTGGCGGGTGTCGGCACCTCCGCAGCGGTCGGGGTGGTCGGGGTCGTCGCGGTCTTCGCCACCGGCGTGCTCCCGTGGGTCGCCCTGGGCAGCGCGGGCCTCACGGGCCTCGATCAGCGCGTCGCCGAGGGCGAGCGCCTCGACCGCGCGACGGCGCGAGACCGCATCGACGACGCATACAGCGTGCTCACGTGGAGCACGGCCATAACGAGCGCGTTCGCGACGATCGCGACCGTGGCCCTCGTCCTGGGCGCGCCGGTGTGGAGTCCGCTGCTCGCCCTCGCGATCGCGCTCGCCGGTGCGCTCCGCTCGCGGGCGTTCCCGCTGCGGATCTCATCAGCGGTGCTCTGGTCGCCGCTCGTGCTGGGCGGCGCGACGGCGGTGCTCGCCCTGCTCGGCGGTCCCGTCGGCGCGTGGGGAGTGGCCGTGTGCCTGCTCGCCGCCGCCGGGATCGCCGTCCTCGCCCTGGTCTCCCCGCGGGAGAACACCCGCGCTCGGCTCCGCGGACTCGGCAACGCCCTCGAGATGCTCGCCGTGGTCGCCCTCCTCCCGCTGCTGTTCGGGGTGTTCGGCGTCTACGCGGAGCTGCTCGGCATGTTCGGGGGCGGATCGTGACGCGCCTGTCGCCGCTGCCGGCCGCGCTGTTCGGCGGTGCCGCACGATGGCGCCCCCTGCTGCCGCAGTGGCAGCGCGAGATCTCCACGCCGCTGTCGACGGCCCGACGGATCGGCGTCATCTCGCTCGGAGCGGGGGCCGGCGCGACCACCCTCACCCGTCACCTGGTGCGGATCGTCGCCGCGGCGCGCGGCGATCGCGTGCTCGCCGTCGACGCCGCAGAGGACGGCGCACTGGCCGCGCACTGGCGGCTCCACCCCGACCGCGCACGCACGGCACCGCCCCGCACGAGCGCCGAGGCGACCGCGCACCTCGCCCGCGTGCTCGAGGGTGCGCGCGGCCTCGCCCCCGCGGCCGCTGCCACCGACCCGGTCGGTGCGTGGCTCGACGAAGCCGCTCCGATCTCGCGCTTCTTCGACGTCGTCGTCACGGACTTCGG
The DNA here is from genome assembly GCF_015277875.1 of Microbacterium luteum. Classification (NCBI taxonomy): domain Bacteria; kingdom Bacillati; phylum Actinomycetota; class Actinomycetes; order Micrococcales; family Microbacteriaceae; genus Microbacterium; species Microbacterium luteum. The sequence continues at coordinate 3,138,038 of NZ_CP063814.1, forward strand.
CCGGCGGCATCCCGCCACCGACCTGGCACCCTGCGCGGCGCTCGGCGACACCGTCCTGCTGGTCGCCGACGCCGACCGCGCGTCGGCGGAGGCCGCCGTGTCGCTCGCCCCGGGGCTGTCGGCCCTGCCGGAGAGCCCGCGGGTCGTCGTCGCGCTCGTCGACCGCGGCGGCACCGGCACAGCGGGACGCATCGTGGCCGCCCGGAAGGAGACGTCGGTGAGCGTCATCCCGCACGACGGCGATCTCACCCGCGACGCCGCACCGCGGCGTTTCGCCACCCGCGTCGCCCTGCTCGGTCTCGGCGCCGACCTGATGGCCGGAGACCGCTCGTGACGACCCGCATCGTGCACCGTCCGGCCCGCATCACCGAGCCGGTCGAGGCCCCCGATGAGCTGGTGCTGGCCCCACCGCCGCCGATGTCCGAAGCGGCGGGCGGGTTCCCGATCCAGTCGCTTCTTCCCATCGTGGGCAGCCTGTCGTCGATCACCATGATCGTGCTGCTGCGCAACAACCCGATCATGGTGGTCGTGGGCGCGGTCATCCTCGTGGTCGCCCTCGTCGGCGGCGTCACGATGGCCTTCACCGCGCGGGGCAACGCCGCTCGGCAGCGGCGGGTGCAGCGAGAGCGGTACCTGGACTACCTCGAGACCACGCGTGCCCGGCTGGCCGAGCGTGCCGCCGAGCACCGCACGGCGATGTGGCGGCAGCATCCGGATCCTCAGGCGCTCATCGAGCTGACCGGGAACGCCGCGCGGCGGTGGGAACGTCGCCCGGGAGACGCCGACTTCCTGCGCGTGCGGGTGGGGCTGGCCGACGTGCGGGCGCTTCCGGTGCGGCTGCCCGACGAGCAGAACCCGGTGCAGCCGTTCGACCCGATCATGAAGGGCGCGGCCGACAGGCTCGTGCGCCTGTCGGGGATCGTTCCGTCCCTGCCGTCGGTGATCGATCTGGAGCGCGGCGGCCAGGTCTCGCTCGTCGGGGATCGCGACCTGACCGTCTCGGCCGCGCGCGCCCTCGTCGCGCAGATCGCCGCGCTGCACTCCCCCGACGACGTGCAGCTGGCCCTCGTCGTGCCGGCCGAGCGTCGCGGCCAGTGGCGCGGACTCGATCTGCTGCCGCACGTGCAGGCGGCTGCCGCCGATTCCGCGACCGGCAGCGTGCGTCGCATCGCGCCGAGCCTGCCCGACCTGTTCCAGATCATCGGCGGCGAACTGCGCGACCGCCTCGCGACCGCATCCGCCGCCCGACGTGCCGGGCGCCGCCGCAAGCCGGCGCGACTCATCGTGTTCGTGGATGCCGACACCGACGCCGCGCCGACCCTTCCCCGGCTCGACGCGACCCTGGACTACACCGACATCGGCGTGACCGTCGTGCATCTCGTCGACGATCGCCTGAAGGAGCCGGCCACCGTCTCGATCCGGCTCACCGCACACGCCGACGACGCCACGATCGAGTCGCCCGGCGCAGGCACCGAAACGATCGGCGGCGTGACGGTGGATGCGGTCGGCACGGCCCTGCTGGAGGCGGTGGCCCGCCCGCTCGCCCCGCTGCGGCTGACCCGTACGAGCGCGGTCGACGCGCAGTCGGGCGACGTGCCCGACGTCACCGAGCTGCTCGGCGTCGGCGACGTCGAGCAGCTCGAGCCGACCACCGCCTGGACGCCGAGGTCGGCGGCTGACTTCCTGCGCGTGCCGATCGGGGTCGACGACCGCGGCGTGCCGGTGATGCTCGACCTCAAGGAGTCCGCGCAGCTGGGCATGGGCCCACACGGCATCTGCATCGGCGCGACCGGGTCGGGCAAGAGCGAACTGCTGCGCACCCTCGTCCTCGGACTCGCTCTCAGCCACTCCCCCGACGACCTGTCGATGATCCTCGTGGACTACAAGGGCGGTGCCGCGTTCGCCCCGTTCGCCCGGCTCCCGCACGTGGCCGGCATCATCGACAACCTCGCCGACGACCCGCAGCTGACCGAACGCGCTCGCGCGAGCATCAACGGCGAAGTCGTGCGTCGCCAGCGCCTGCTCAAAGAGGCCGACAACGCCGCATCCATCGGGCACTACCGGCAGCTGCGTGAGGCTCGCCCCGACCTGCCGCCGTTGCCGCACCTGTTCCTGGTCATCGACGAGTTCGGCGAGCTCCTGACCGCCGAGCCCGACTTCGTCGAGCTCCTGCTGACGATCGGACGCATCGGCCGCTCGATCGGCGTGCACCTGCTGCTGTCGAGTCAGCGCATCGAGGGGGGCCGGCTGCGGGGCCTCGACACCTACCTGTCGTACCGAATCGGCCTGCGTACGTTCTCGGAGTCGGAGAGCGCGGTCGTGCTCGACACCCCCGACGCGTTCCATCTGCCGGCCATCCCCGGTTACGGCTACCTCAAGGTCGATACCTCGGTCTACACGCGGTTCCGCGCCGGCTTCGTCTCGGGTCCCGTTCCGGAGCTGGTCGCCTCCGACGGTCCGGAGGTGGTGGATGCTCCGCGTGCCCGCGAGCTCCCCGCATACGACGTCGTCTCGTCCGGCGCCGAAGAGTCCGAGATCGAACTGCCGACCGAGCCGGATCGCCCCGCCACGGGCCGCACCCTCGTGCAGGTCGCCGCATCGCGGCTCGCGCAGGGCGTCGAGCGCACGCGTCCGGTGTGGCTGTCGCCGCTCCCGCCCCGGGTCACGCTCGGCAGCGTGCTCTCCCGCGCCGACGAGCATCGCACCCTGCGGGCGCCGATCGGCGTGATCGACGAGCCCGCGCGACAGCGCCAGGAGCCCTGGCACCTCGATCTCTCGCGCAGCGGCGGGCACGTCGCGGTCACCGGCGCTCCGCAGTCGGGTCGATCGACGTTCCTGCGCACGCTGGCGGCATCCCTCGCGCTCACCCACACGCCCCGCGAGGTGAGCATCTACGGCATGGACCTCACCGGCGGGGGGCTGTCACGGCTGGAGCACTTCCCGCACGTCGGCGGCATCGCCACGCGCGGCCACCGCGAACGCCTCCAGCGGCTCGTCGAGGAGCTCACAGCGATGGTCGCAGTGCGCGAACACGTCTTCCGCGATCACGGCCTCGATTCGCTGGCGGAGATGCGCGCCGCCCATGCCGCCGGGCGCCTGCCGCAGCTCCCCTCGGCCGATGTCGTGCTGCTGATCGACGGGTTCGGCGCGCTGAGAGGCGACTTCGAAGACCTCGACGGCGCCGTCTCGCAGCTGCTGGAGCGCGGCGGAAGCTTCGGCATCCACGTGGTCGTCGCCCTGACCCGATTCAACGAGCTGCGGATGAACGCGCAGAGCCTCGTGGGCACGCGTCTCGAGCTGCGGCTGAACGACCCGGCCGACTCGCAGATCGCGCGCAAGCTCTCCGCGACCCTCCGCGCCGACGAACCCGGTCGCATCCTCACCGACGACAAGCTGCTCGCCCAGGTGGCGCTGCCACTGCTCGACGACGTCGACGCCGCCGACGTCGGCGAGGCGCTGGAGGCGCTCGCTCGTCGCAGCGCGGCCGAGTGGGGCGGGCCCGGGGCCGCGCCCATCCGCCTGCTGCCCGACGATCTCGCCCCCGCCGAGCTGCCCGACGCCTTCGCCGAACCCGACGCGATCCCGGTCGGGCTGCGGCAGGACACGATGGAGCCGGAGCTGCTGGAGCTGGGCGCGACCGATCCGCATCTGCTCGTGCTCGGCGACAGTCGCTGCGGCAAGACGACGGTGCTGCGCGGGATCGTGCACGGGGCGATCGACCGTCACTCGCCGGAGGAGATCGTCGTCGCCCTCATGGACACCCGCGGGGAACTCGTCGACGATGTGCCCGACGCCTACCTCGGCGGGCATGCCAAGACGGGGCGCATGGCCCGGCAGCTGGCGGAGTCGATCGCGCAGGAGCTGGAGAAGCGTCAGGTCGAGGGGCCGGGCACCGGACCGCGCATCCTCGTGGTCGCCGACGACTTCGACGTGCTGGCCGCCGGCGGCGTCGAGCCGCTGCGGCCGTTGCTGCCGTATCTGGCGTCGGCGCGCGACCTGCGCCTGAACGTCGTCGTCAGCCGCCCGGTCGCGGGCGCGTCGCGGGCGATGTTCGACCTCGCCCTGCAGGGCATCCGCGACACCGGCGGCACGACACTCGTCATGTCGGGCGATCGGGCCGAGGGGCAGCTGCTGCCCAAGCTCTACGCCGAGCCGATGATCGCCGGCCGTGGGCGCATCGCGCGCCGCGGCCGCCACGCCGCCCTCGTGCAGGTGGCGCACTTCGCGCCGACACCGGCGGATGCCGCTCCCGCGCCGACGCCGACCCAGAAGCCGTCTCCCACCGAGACACCGCCACCCACCGATGCGCCGCCGCTGCGCCGCCGCCGACGGGAGCAGCCGGATGCCTCGTAGCTCGACACTCGTCTCTCCGGAGCCGGTCGGGGCGGACGCCGTCGCTCGCGCCGTCGCCATCGTGCGCGACCGCCTCGGCGCCACCGGGGAATCGCCGGACTTCGTGCTGCAGCCGCTCGATGCCGGTGCGGCGCTGACGGTCTCCGCCGACGGCGACCTCGTCCTCACCGTGCTGCGCCCCCGACCGCTCGCCGGCCTCGCCGAGGCGCGACGCCTGCGGCCAGGGTGGAAGCTCGACGCGCTGCCGACGCCGGCGTTCTGGACCGACGCCTACACCCCGTGGACGCCGGGCGGCCTCATCGGCATCGCCGTGCTCGACACCCTCGCCGAATCGCTCGGCGCGCGCATCGACCACGATCCCCTGCTCTGAGGCTGGGACAACAGACGGGCGCGCGCGTCATCGCGTCGGGCTCACCTCGATCACGTGTCCCACGACTGCTGTCTGACCCGGGAGATCAATCACGTCGTCGACGAGCCACTCGATCCCCCGAGCGAGAAGAAGGATCCCCGAATCTCCCTGCTGACGCGGCGGCTGGAAAAGAGCCGGTATCCCTGGAGGCACGCGCAACCTGACCACCGATCGCACCCCGGGGACCGTCCGGTCCACCGGCAGAAGCCGAGCCGTGAGATAACCCGACTCGCGGATGCTCTGCCCCGGGGAGAAGCGCTCATCTCCCCTGTCCGTCAACGTCACGACGATCGCCTCCGGCGTCGGCTTCCGCGCCAGAGCATCGTCCAGCTGCGCGACCCGATCGCGGATGGGTGGTGTCATCGGCGCTTTCCCGCTGAGAGCGGCGTCGATCTCGTCACGCGAAGGTGACGCCGAGCGCACTCTGCGTGACGATGACGTGCTCTCCGGATTGACGAAGCGTTCCAGATCCGCCTTCGAGGGGTACTCCTCAAGGGTGGGAGAGACTCTTCCGGCGGGTGCAGGCCCTTCGACGCCGAGGAGCCCTTCGATGGCTGCAGAGGCGGGCACTCCCCGTTGCTTGAGGTCGCGCAGCCTCGTGAGCCAGTAGCCCGACCCCTCGGGCTGGAAGTCTCCGGCACGCGTGGCGACGAGGCCGGCGGAGTCATCATCATCCACCCCGAGGTAGAGATACCCGACCGTCGCCCCATCACGAACGACAGCAGCAGCCTTCACCGCCCCCGCCGGGGCGGCGTTGTACCGGGGCGGACCTGCGACCGCCCGGCCCTGCACGTCGTCGACGTCCATCACTTCGCCACGCTTCCGAACACATGCCATTGTCCATCACGGAAGACCGTGTCTTCGGCCGTCCAACGGAGGTCGCGTCCGAGAAGGAGCTCCCGCTCCGTCGCCCCGAAATCAGAAACGGCTTCGACCCACAGAGCCGGCGTGCCCTCTGGCACACGGAGATGAAGCACCGCGTCCTGCCCGCTGAAAGCATCTGCAGCGTCCCCCAACGAGGTCGAGAGGTAGGCGCTCTCATCGAACGTCGTCCCCGCCGCATCCTGCGGAAGCACCGACCAGTGCGCCGTCCCCGTCCCCCGGGTCACGACGACGTCCTCGGTCAGCGGATGCGCCCGCATCGCCTCATCAATCCTGCTCACGTGTTGGGCGATCTCCTCGCTCATCGGCCCTCCACGGAGTGAGCCATTGATCTCGCGATAGGTGATGCCGGAGTCCCCGGGGACTTCGCGCGTGTAATCGTAGACGGCATCCGCGACATCCTCTGGCAGAGAGTCGGCGACTCCTGCCCATTCCGCTCGTCCGTACTCGATCGCCGCTGCGTCGTCGGCGAACGTGACCGCGCCCTCCGAGACGACTGCCATCGCTTGGGAATAGCGCTCGTCCGCCGAGAGATCGGGTGCGCCCGGATCGCCGGTATCGCTCAGGTGGTCGACGTCATCACCGGCCTGGGCCGCGTCACCGAACGCACCCTCGGGCAGCTCGACCCGTACGCCGGGGGCCTCCAGCACGGGCACACCGTCGTCGACGCGCGCCACGATCGCGTCCGGGTGGATGCCCAGCTCGTCGACGAGGGCGGTCATCGCCGTCTGGCCGGTGTCGGCGCGCAGCACGGCCGGCTGGCCGAGATCGTCGCCGAGGTCGACGACGTCGAGGCCGCTGAAGGTCGGTGAATCCAGTCGCGCCGCGAGGTCGCCGACGCCGGAGAAGGCGTGGCCGCCCACGCGCACCGCGCCGTTCACCGCCCATGCACCCGGGTCGATCAGGTCGGTGAACCGCGCCATCTTCGACAGCACGGACGCGGCCGTGCCCGCCGTCTTGACACCCGCGACGGCGGCGCCGCCGGGAATGAGGATCGTGCCGACGTTGAAGACCGACTCACCGAGGGCCGTGCCGGGGTCATCCGCCCATTTGTCCCATGCGATGAGCGCCTTGCCGGTGTTCTTCGCGGTCTCGTCCAGGCCGTCCTTGAACTCGGCGACCTCGTCCGGGAGGAATCCGTCGCCGCCGAACTGCCGCATCCCGTCATCGACCGCGAACAGGACGTTCAGCGGCGGCGTCGCCGCGATCACCCCGCTCAGCGCGAGGGAACCGAGGCTGCCCCACGCCGCTCCGTAGGCGTCGCCGGAGAAGAAGTCGCCCGTCGACGGGTCGTAGCCGAGCACGAGCGTGCCGAGGCCCTCGACGGTCCCCCACACGCCGCCGACGGCGATGCCCTCCCACAGGAAGTCCTTGAAGACGACGTTGACGGTCGCCTCGCCGCACCCCTCGGTGCGCTCCACCTCGGCGCCCCACGGCATCTCGGTGCCGGCCGGGATCTCGTCGATGCCGTAGGCGAGCGCGTCATCCTCGCTCGTGGCCGCCCGCAACGGCGCGGCGCAGTACAGCGCGCGGATCGCATTCGCGCACGTGCGCTCGGCCTCCCACAGGAGCACCTGCTGCGCATTGACCCGTGCGATCAGATCGTTGTTGCGGTCGACGTACTCCTGCACCTCATGCCACTCCTTCGTGACGGTGCGGTACTGGGAGACCTCCGTCGCGGTGGCGGTGCCGCCCGTCGACGACGACGAGTACGCGCCGTACGCGTTCCACGACCCCTGGTAGCCCTGCGTGCTCACCCAGGCCGGGTTCAGCTCGCGCACGCTCACGCCACCGGAGATCTCGGCGGCGAACGTCTGCGCCTCCAGGCGCAGCGCATCCAGCTCCGCCTTGATCGGGCGCACGTCGGCGGCGAAGGCGGTGAGCGCGCCGCCGACCGTCTCGATGCCGTCGCCGGATGCGGTCGCCTGGCTCGAGACCGGATCCATCAGCCCCAGCAGGGTCGCCGACTCGGGGGCCTCGTAGACGCCGGCCATGCGCTGCCACGACAGCTGCACCTGCGAGCCGGTGTCGCGCACGGTGCCCGCGAGCGAGGTGACCGTCGCCGCGTTGGTCTCGATCGCCTCGGGGTCGAGATCTCTGCCCGGGATCTGTTCCGGGTCGATCGCCGCCGGCATCAGTCGGCCCCGAGCAGCAGGGAGGCGGGCGTGATCGCGGCGACGCTCGCTGCCTGCGCGTCGGCGGCCATCGTGAGGTCTCCGGTGACGTAGGCCTCGGTCGCTGACACGACACCGCTGGTGGCGGCGCTGATGCGGGCGCTCATGCCCTGGATACGGGGCGACTCGACGGTGTCGAAGTAGGACTGCACGGCCTCGGCGATCGCGCCGGACTGCGTGGCCGTGACGGCGGCGCCCAAAGGCGCTCCGAGCGCGTTCAACGCCTCGCCGAGGGCTTCGGCGTGCGGGTTCACGTCGGTGAGGACCCCGGCGACGCCGGACGGGTCGATGCTCCAGGTGGTCACGTGCGTGACGACCCGGTCAGCCGATGGATTCGACGGCCGCGCGCGCCTTGCGCAGCGCTTCCTGCGCCGTCTCGTCGTTGCGCTCGAGCGACGTGCGCAGCGTGGTGATGATCGTGCGCACCTCGCCGGCGGCCGCCTTCCACCGCTGCTCCTTGGCGCGGTAGTCTTCGGACACGCCCTCGGCGGTGTAGTCGGCCATCGCGGCGGCCACGTCGCGGTCGTGCTGATCGATGACCGCCTCGAGCTGCGCGGCGACGCGGTTGAAGTTGTCCTGCGCGTTCTGCGAGGCCGCGATGTCGTAGTCGCGGCGGTCGTTCTGATTCACCATGATGCCGCCCCTCACCGTCCGCCGAAGCGTGCGGCATCGAACGAGGCGCCGCCTTCGAGGCTCGATGTGCTGTCGACCATGGCGCCCTCCCCCTCGAGGAAGGACCGGTTCATGCCGCCGATGCCCCCGAGCACGCCGTCGAGGGATGCCTTCAGCTCGGTCGAGATCACATCGGTGCGCGACTTGAAGCGGTCGAACGCCGCCCGGCCCGCGCCCTGGAATCGCCCCTCGAGCGGCTCGGCCGCTTCGAAGAGCTGGCGCACCAGCACCTGCAGATCGTCGCTCGATCCCGACGTGGACTTCGTCAGCACCCCGAGGGTGTCTGCTCCCATCGCGAACTTCATGTCGCCCCCAACCTCTCGTTCCGTCCGACCCAACTCGGACGCATCCGAAAAACAACGATACGAAAATACCCGCCCCCTCGACGCGGGAAGACCAGATGAAAGAAGTCTCACGCCGCGACGGTCGCTGTCACACGGTGTTCAGTCACCGGTCACGTCGCCGAGGAGCGGCCTGACTGCCGCGCCGACGCGAGGCAGGTCGACGTTGATCGTCGCCCACACCGCGTCGTAATCCGTCGCCTCATAGTGGTGCGCCAGCCGATCGCGCATTCGCTTGATGCTCGACCAGGGGACCTGCGGGTTCGCGAGGAGCGTCTCGTCGCTCAACCGTGCAACGTTCTCACCGATCTTGATGATGATCGACTCGGCCGCGAGCCCCGGCGTATTCAGATCGTCCGAGAGGTACCAATCGCGGCCTCGCGCGGCGAGTCGTGTGCCGTCGTCGCACAATCGCACGATCTCACGTAGCGCCCACCGGTCCCGCTCCTTCACGCCGCCACCGCTGACCGGAGGATCGGATGGTCGAGGGGAAGCGCGCCGTCGGTGACGACATCGACAGGAACGCCGAGCATCTCTTCAGCGGCGATCGTGAACTCGGCGATCGCCAACAGTCCGACGGAGGACGACCGGGTGACGAGGAGATCGAGATCGCTGTCCGTCGTATCTGTGCCGTTGATGGCGGATCCGAAGACGCGAACGTTGCTCAGTCCGTAGTCCGCGGCGAGCTCCTTGATTCTCTCGCGATTCTGCTCGAGCGCCTCATGTGGCAAGGGGCGCATGGCGGCCTGCAGACGATCGAGCATGGCCGCCGACGGCTTCCGGCGGCCGGACTCGTAGGCGGCGATATTGGGTTGCGCCACACCGGTGCGCGTGGCGAGCTGTGCCTGGCTGAGCCCCGCTCGCTCGCGCCGGTCCCGCAATGCCTCACCCATATCGCCATGATATCACCCCATTCGAAAGGTGCGGAAGGGGGGTCGGACGATGTGGCCCGGTGCCCGAGGCCGCTGTCACACTGTGTTCATGGACCTTCGCATCACCGACGACGCGGCCGCCGACCGGCTGCTCTCCGACGACCCGCTCGCCCTCCTCATCGGGATGCTGCTCGATCAGCAGGTGGCCATGGAAGTCGCCTTCGCGGGTCCACTGAAGATCCAGCAGCGCCTCGGCACGACGGACGCGGCGGCACTGGCCGCCGTCGATCCGGATGACTTCGCCGCGGCCTTCTCGCAGCCGCCCGCGGTGCACCGCTTCCCCGGGTCGATGGCCGGACGCGTGCAGGCGCTCTGCCGCACCATCGCCGACGACTGGGGAGGCGACGCCGCAGCACTGTGGACGCAGGACGACCCCGATGGCGCGACGGTGCTGAAGCGCCTGAAGGCCCTACCGGGCTTCGGCGACCAGAAGGCGAAGATCTTCCTCGCGCTGCTCGGCAAGCAGTACGGCTACGACGGCGCCGGCTGGCGTGAGGCCGCAGGATCCTACGGCGAGGAGGGCTCGTATCGGAGCGTCGCCGACATCACATCCCCCGAGTCGCTGACGAGGGTGCGGGAGTACAAGCGCGCGATGAAGGCGGAGGCGAAGAAGTGAAGAAGACCGGAGGAAGCGTGGCGGCGTTCATCGCGGAGGTCGTCCCGGCGAAGCGGCAGCGCGACGCGCACGCCCTCGTCGACATGATGCGCGAGATCAGCGGACGCGAACCCGAGCTGTGGGGCACGATCGTCGGATTCGGCAGCTGCCACTACCGCTACCCCACCGGCAACGAGGGCGACATGCCCGTCATGGCCTTCGCTCCGCGGAAGGCCGCCTCGACGATCTACCTCGACTCGATCGAGGCTCACGCGCGGGCCCTCGCCGATCTCGGCCCGCACACCAGCGGCGTCGGCTGCCTCTACATCAAGGACCTCGAGCAGATCGATGACGCCGTGCTGCGCGGCATCCTGGAACGCTCGCTCGCCTACACCGAGGGCGGCGGCGGCGAGTACGCGCAGATCACCGTCATCGACTGACGCGAACCCGCCGGTCAGGCGCCGCGGAGGCGCTCGGCGAGGTAGGCGTCGAGCTGGTCGAGCGCGACGCGCTCCTGCGCCATCGTGTCGCGGTCGCGCACCGTGACGGCGCGGTCGTCGAGCGAGTCGAAGTCGACCGTCACGCACAGCGGCGTGCCGATCTCGTCCTGGCGGCGATAGCGGCGACCGATCGCGCCGGCGTCGTCGAAGTCGGTGTTCCAGCCGTGGGCGCGCACGCGGTCGGCGACCTCGCGGGCCAGCGGCGACAGCTTCTCGTTGCGCGACAGCGGCAGCACCGCGACCTTCACCGGCGCCAGGCGCGGGTCGAGTCCCAGCACCGTGCGGGTGTCGGTGCCGCCCTTGGCGTTCGGCGCCTCCTCCTCGCGGTAGGCGTCGACGAGGAACGCCATCATCGCGCGGGTCAGGCCGAACGACGGCTCGATGACGTACGGGATGTACTTCTCACCCGAGGCCTGGTCGAAGAACGTCAGGCTCTGTCCCGACGCCTCGGTGTGGCTCTTCAGGTCGTAGTCGGTGCGGTTGGCGACACCCATCAGCTCGCCCCATTCCTTGCCGGGGAAGCCGAAGCGGTACTCGACGTCGATCGTGCCGGCGGAGTAGTGCGCGCGATCCTCCTCGGGCACGTCGAACCGGCGCATGTTGTCGGCGCTCACGCCGAGGTCGATGAACCAGTTCCAGCAGGCCTCGACCCAGTGGTCGAACCACTCGCCGGCCTCGTCGGGAGCCGTGAAGAACTCGATCTCCATCTGCTCGAACTCGCGGGTGCGGAAGATGAAGTTGCCCGGCGTGATCTCGTTGCGGAACGCCTTGCCGACCTGGCCGATGCCGAACGGCGGCTTCTTGCGGCTGGCGGTGAGCACGTTGGAGAAGTTCACGAAGATGCCCTGCGCCGTCTCGGGGCGCAGGAAGTGCAGGCCCGACTCGTCGTCGACGACCCCGAGGTAGGTCTTGACCAGGCCCGAAAACGCCTTGGGCTCGGTGTAGCGCCCCTTGGTGCCGCAATTCGGGCACGGCACGTCGGCGAGGCCGTTCTCGGCGGGGCGCCCCTTGCGCGCCTCGAAGTCCTCGATGAGGTTGTCGGCGCGGAAGCGCTTGTGGCACTGCAGGCACTCGACCAGGGGGTCGGTGAAGGTCGCCACGTGACCAGAAGCCTCCCACACGCGCTTGGGGAGGATGATCGAGGAGTCCAGCCCCACCATGTCGCCGCGGCCGCGCACGAAGGTCTGCCACCACTGGCGGCGGATGTTCTCCTTCAGCTCCGTGCCGAGGGGACCATAGTCCCATGCCGACCGCGACCCGCCGTAGATCTCACCCGCTTGGAACACGAACCCGCGATGACGGGCGAGGGCGATGACTTTGTCGAGACGGGACTGCTCGGCCACGGTGGCTCCAATGGTCGTTCTGGGGGTGTGTGCGCCGATCGCGCGGAACCGGCGACGCCGGCATCCCCCGATTCTAATGAGCGGATGCCGACCGCACCGTCGCGCTCACGCGCGGCCGGGCGCGTACCGGCCGAGCACGATGTCGACGAGGCGTTCGGCTTCGCCGTCGTCGGCGTCGGAGCGTGCGACGATCCGCAGCACGATCGCACCGATGAGAAGCTCCACGATCGACGCGATGGGGGCCTCCGCGGGAAGCTCTCCGTCGGACACCCCCTGCTCGAGTCGTCGCACGAGGTCGGCGTCGGCGCCGAGGTTGTCGCGCACGCGCTCGCCGATGGCGGGGTTGATCGTGCCGGCGGCGACGAGCGACTTCAGCATCTCGTCGTGCTCCGGGTCGTCGACGAACGCCAGCACCGTGCGCATCCACCGTGCGAGGTCGTCGCGCAGCGTGCCGTCGAAGCGGGGCACCACCTGCTCGGGCATGAGCATGCCCTCGATGAGCGCCTCGGCGACCAGGTCGCTCTTGGTCGGCCACCACCGGTAGATCGTCTGCTTGCCGACGGCCGCCTCGGCGGCGATGCCCTCGATGCTCAGCTGCGCGAAGCCCTTCTCCAGGAACAGCCGCGCCGTCGCGCGGAGGATCGCCAGCCGCGCCGCCTCGCTGCGGGGCGCACCACCTCGTCGGTCTGTCACGGTCATCCTCGATCCAGGTTACGAGACGGTTCGTATCGTATGCTGTCGTCGCTCCCGATCGCATCCGCCACGAAAGGTGATCATGGCAGAACTGCTGTACCGGCTCGGCAAGGCCTCCGCGAAGCGCGCGTGGATCGTGATCGTCGCGTGGGCGGCGGTCCTGGGGCTCGCCGGCGGCGCGTTCGCCGTCGGCTTCGGCACCCTCGCGACGAGCTTCGACGTGCCCGGCACCGCATCGGGCGAGGTGATCGACGAGCTGGCCGAGGAGCTGCCGGATTATGCCGGCGCATCGGGTCAGGTCGTCTACCACGCCGAGGACGGCGAGGCCCTCACCGCCGACCAGCAGGCCGACATCGCCGCCGTCGCCGAGGGGCTCTCCGACCTTCCCGACGTCGCGCAGGTCGTCGATCCCTTCGAGACCGAGCAGGAGCGCGCGGACCGCGAACAGGAGATCGTCGACGGTCGCGCCGAGATCGAGGACGGCCAGGAGCAGCTCGACGCCGGCCAGGAGCAGCTGGATGCCGCGCTCGACGACCTCGAAGCCGGGCAGGAGCAGCTCGACGCCGGGCACGAGCAGCTCGACGCCGCTCGCGAACAGGCCGAAGCCGCCGGCGCACCCGCCGAGCAGATCGCCGCGCTCGATGCGCAGCAGGCCGAGCTCGACGCCCAGCAGGAGCAGCTCGCCGCGGCCCGCGAGGAGATCGCCGCGCAGCAGGCCGAGCTCGACGAGGGTCGCGCCGATCTCGTCGAGGGCGCGGAGCAGCTCGAGCTCGGCGCCGATCTGCTCGCGCTCTCGGACGGCATCCGCGTCGTGTCCGAGGACGGCGCGACCGCGCTGGTGAACGTCTCGTTCGACGTGCCGCTGCTGGAGCTCGACGCCGCATCGAAGGAGGCCGTGATCTCCTACGTCGAGGCGAATCCGATCGACGGCGTCGAGTACGCCTTCTCGTCGACCCTCGCCCAGTCGGTTCCGAACCTGATCGGCGTCGGAGAGATCGCGGGCCTCGCGATCGCCGCGGTCGTGCTGCTGGTCATGCTCGGCACGGTCATCGCCGCAGCGCTGCCCATCGTCACCGCTCTCGTCGGCGTAGGCATCGCGGTGCTTGCCGCCCTGTCCCTGTCCGGCGTGCTGGACATGTCGAGCGTCACGCCGGTGCTCGGCATCATGCTCGGGCTGGCGGTCGGCATCGACTACTCGCTGTTCATCATCAACCGCCACCGCAAACAGCTGCTCGAGGGCGCGGAGATGCGCGAATCCATCGGACTCGCCAACGGCACCGCGGGAAACGCGGTCACCTTCGCCGGCTCCACCGTCATCATCGCGCTGCTGGCGCTGAACATCACCGGCATCCCCTTCCTCGGGCTCATGGGAACCGTCGGCGCGTTCGCTGTGCTCATCGCCGTGCTGATCGCCGTCACGCTCACGCCCGCGCTGCTCGGGCTCATCGGTCCCCGCGTGCTGAACCGGCGCGCCCGGGCGAAGGTCGGCACCGTCCACCACGAGGATTCCGGCGCCGCCCCCATGGGCACGTGGCGAGCCGTGCTCACGGCGGCCGGTGCGATCATCGCGCTGCTGGTGATCGCCATCCCGGCCCTGTCGATGCGCGTCGGACTGCCCGACGGCTCGAGCGAGCCCGAAGAGTCGTACGCCTACCAGGCGTACACGCTCACCGAGGAGGCGTTCGGCGCCGGCGTCAACGGCACGCTGCTCGTATCGGCGACGCTGCCCGGCGACCTCGACGACACGGCCGAGCTGCAGGCGCAGCTCGACATCGCCACCGCCCTGTCCGACCTCGACGGCGTCGTCGCCGTCGCACCGATCGCCGTATCGGATGACGGCACCCTGGCGGCGTTCCAGGTGGTGCCCGAAGACGGGCCGAGCTCGGTGTCGACCGAGGAGCTCGTGCGCGACCTGCGCACCCTGCCCCCCGTCGACGGCGAATACGCACTCGGCGTGGCCGGCCAGGCCGCCATCAACATCGACATCTCCGAGAACCTCGCCGCGGTGCTGCCGCTGTACATCGCGGTCGTCGTCGGACTGTCCCTGATCATCATGATCGTGGTGTTCCGGTCGCTGCTCGTGCCGATCATCGCGACGGGCGGGTTCATCCTGTCGCTGTTCGCCACCTACGGCGCGACCGTCGCGGTGTTCCAGTGGGGCTGGGGCGCCGACATCATCGGCCTGCACGCGACCGGCCCCATCCTGAGCTTCCTGCCGGTGCTGCTCGTGGGCATCCTCTTCGGCCTCGCCATGGACTACCAGCTGTTCCTGTCCTCCGGCATGCGGGAGGCGTTCGTCCACGGCGCCCCTGCCCGCCTCGCCGTGATGCGGGGGCTTCGCGCCGGCCGCGCCGTGGTCACGGCGGCGGGCCTGATCATGGTCTCGGTGTTCGGCGGGTTCATCTTCGCCGAGTCGACCATGATCCGCTCGATCGGGTTCGGTCTCGCCTTCGGTGTGCTGCTCGACGCCTTCGTCGTGCGAATGCTGCTCATGCCCGCGCTCATGCACCTGCTCGGCCGCTCGGCCTGGTGGCTGCCCCGATGGCTCGACCGGATCATCCCGAACGTCGACGTCGAGGGCGCCAAGCTCGAGCGCGCCCACCACGCCCCCTGGGCCGACGGTGACGAACCGGCCGGCGACGAGCCGCTGACACGGCGCGAGGCCCGCGAGCGCGGCGAGCTCTGACACCTTCGCCGTCGACAACACAGGAGATCCGCGCGCCATGGGCTCGTCACGGCGCCTGACGCGCCGTCCGGCCCGCGAATCTCCTGTGTTGTTCACGCCGCTCACGGCCGCCGGCGGGGTCAGCTTTCGCTGAACCCGCACCAGTCGGCGACCCACGTGAGGATGCGGCCGCGCAGCGCGTCGCCGACGAAGAGCTCGACCTCGCCGGACTCCCCTGCCACCGAGACCCGCACATCGAAGATCGTGCCGCGTTTGTCCTCTTGCACCGCGTGAGCGTCGCAGCGGGTGGGGACGACCGGCAGGTCGAGGGTCGTGGGTTCCTTCCCCGGCTGCACGAGCACCCCGATCGGGAGCACGCCGTCGATGGTGGCGTCGCCGAAGGTGAGCAGGTTGGTCTGCTGGACCGCGGTCACTTCCGCCTCGCCGTCGCCCACCGCAACGATCTCCATGTGCAACAGCGCCGGTTCGCCCGAGGGTGACGGCGAGAACCCCGTGAACGCGATGTCGGCCGCGGCGGCGAGCGCCTCGGCCCGGCACTCCCGGTCGTGGAGGGGACCGGCGAACCCGAGCGGATCCGCGATCGGAAGAGTGACGCCGCGAGAGGTGCCGTCGGCGATGAGCTCGAGGCGCACCGACGGATCCGCACTCGATGCGATATCGCACGTGACCGCAGGCAGCTGCACCCGGATGTCGATGGATCCCCCGGCGGGAACCGTGCTCCCCCGGTCCACGAGCCGGACCGCATCCGCCACGAACCGCGGATCGACGACGGCGACCTCACCGATCCGCACGGCTGCCCCGGAGAGGTTCTCCACTCGCACCTGCGCGTGCCGCTCCGCCACGTCCGCGCGCAGCTGGATCAGGGCCGCCCGCAGCTCCGGCTCGCCGCTCCCGCCGGATCCGTCCGTCGGGCCGCCGGCGCACCCCGTCAGCACCGCGAGCGCGAACGCCGCGACCAGCGCGCGTCGCCTCACACGCATCCGCGCCGCCCCTCGCATGCGCTCACGCTACGCCCGCCGCTCCCTCCTCGGGAGGACATCGCCGTTCCAGAGGATCCTGCTCGCGAATCCGTCCTCTCGGGGAGGGAAATCCTCTCGAAGCAGCGGGAAGAGGGCGGCGGGCCGGGCCCGGGTCAGGGGCGGATGACGGCCTTCTCGACGGTGAACGCGTCGAGAGCATCGGGGTCGATATCGACACCGAGGCCCGGTCCGGTCGGCACGCGCACGTGCCCGTCGTCGAGCACGGCGGGTTCGGTCACGATGTCGCGGGCGTAGAACCGGTCAGCGGCGGAGACGTCACCGGGAAGGGTGAAGCCCGGCAGAGCGGCGAGCGCGGCGTTCGCCGCCCGGCCGATGCCGGTCTCGAGCATGCCGCCGCACCACACCGGCACGTCGGCGTCGCGGCACAGGTCGTGGATGGCGATCGCCTCGAGATAGCCACCCACGCGCCCGGCCTTGATGTTCACGATCGCGGCCGACCCGAGCGCGAGCGCGTCGGCGGCGGCCTTGCGCGAGGTGATCGACTCGTCGAGGCAGACCGGCGTCGACAGGCTGCCGGCGAGGGTGGCGTGATCCACCAGGTCGTCCTCCTGCAGCGGCTGCTCGATGAGCAGCAGGTCGAACCGGTCGAGCTGCGCGAGGGTGTCCGTGTCGGCCAGGGTGTAGGCCGAGTTGGCGTCGACCTGCAGGGGGATCGAGCCGAACGCCTCGCGCACCGCGGCGGTGTCGTCGATGTCGCGACCGGGTTTGATCTTGATCTTGATGCGCACGTAGCCGTCGTCGAGGTATCCGCGAACGGTCTCGACGAGGGCGGTGGGGTCGCGCTGAATGCCGACCGACACCCCGGAGGGCACCCGGTCGGCGACCGCACCGGCGTAGGACCCGAACGAACGCCCTTCGCCCCGCAGGGCGGCGTCGAGCACGGCGAGCTCGAGCCCCGCCTTGGCCATCCGGTGCCCGACGAAGGGCTCGAGCACGCTCGCGATCCGCTCCGGCGCGATGGTTCGCTCGGCCAGCAGCGCCGGGATGAGGAAGCGCGTCGCGACATCCCACGCGCCCTGGGTGTACTCGCTCGAGTACAGCGGCGCCTGCTGCGTGACGATCTCACCCCATCCCTCGACCCCGTCGGCGAGAGCGCGCACGACGATCACCTCGCGAACCGTCTCGGTGCCGAACGACGTCGTGAACGGCGAGACGAGCGGGATGTGCAGCACGCGCAGCTCGAATCCGTCGAGGTCGACGGATGCTGCGGGGCGGGTGACCGGCATCCCCCCACGTTAGCGAGGTACCGCAGACGGTCGTCGAGCGTTCGGCGTCTAACGCCAGGCAGGACGCCTGTAAAGCCCCTCTCCCGCGTCGGATTCGGGTCGTAGCGTCGGCACCATGCAGACGACATTCCATCCTCGACGCGCGATCGTGACCGGCTCGGACTCGGGCATCGGCGCGGCCACCGCGCTGGCGCTCGCCGACGCGGGTCTCGACGTCGTCGTGACCTGGCACAGCGACCAGGACGGTGCGGAGGAGACCGCGCGGGGTGTGCGGGATCGCGGCCGCCGCGCGCATGTGCGGCAGTTCGACGCGACCGATCTCGACCGGGTGGAAGCCGACATCGACAGCATGGCCGACGAGCTCGGCGGCCTCGACGTCTTCGTGAACAACTCCGGCGGCGGCAACGGGGGCCCGTTCCTCGATCTCGACCTGGCGACGTGGCGCAGCATCGTCTCGCTCAACCTCGACGGCGCGTTCCTCGCCCTGCAGGCGGCTGCTCGCAGGATGGCGACGCAGCGCACCGGCGGCCGCCTGATCGCCGTCACGAGCGTGCACGAGCATCAGCCGCGCGTGGAGTCCGCCCCGTATGTCGCCGCCAAGCACGGCCTCGGTGGCCTGCTGAAGGTCATGGCGCAGGAGCTCGGAGCGCACGGCATCACCGCGAACGCCGTAGCACCCGGCGAGATCGCGACGCCGATCAACGACATGGAGGCCGGCGACGCCGAGCAGACCCACCGCGCCGGCATCCCGCTGGCTCGTCCGGGTGCGCCCGAGGAGGTCGCCGCGGTGGTCGCGTTCCTCGCCTCGCCGGCCTCAAGCTATGTGACGGGCGCGAGCTGGGTGGTCGACGGTGGGATGCTTCAGATGGGACCGCAGGCGGGCTCCCATCTGAACAGCGACGAATGGAGGATCTGATGTCGGGAGCGGACGAGATGACCCCCGAGGAGAAGCGGCACGACCAGCTGACCTCGGCGCCGGCGGCCACGGAAGACGACGCGGCTCCGCGGATCGAGATCACCGAGCACGACGGCATCACGCGGATCGACGTGCGCGACGACGCCGAGGTGCGGCCGGGGGGCCCGCAGGTCCCGGAAGAAGACTGAGCCGGCTCCTCGTCCCACCGGTTGGGCGCCTGCCGGTCAAGGACGCACGAGGAGGTAGCCGCGGGCGTCGTCGAACCCACCGATGACGAGCCCGTCGGCCAGATGCGCCAGCAGCTGCTCGCGCACCCGGAGACGCCAGGCGCTCGCGGCAATGGGGTCGCTGCGGCGGAGCGTCTCGATGTCGGCGGGCACCTCCACGGCGGCGACGACGCTGTCATCGGGCGGAGTGAGGGCGGGAGCCGAGGCGATCGCCCACGCGACGAGGATGCGGTCCGTCTCGTCGCCGCGGTTGACGCCGTCATCCATCGCGCCGTAGTGGTTCACCAGGTACTCGACGGCGCGCACGCCGAGAACACGGAAGTTGAAGTGGGCATTGCGACGCACGAGCGGATCGAAGGTCCAGGTGATCGTGCCGACATCGCGGGCGAGCGCCCATTCGCGCTGGTGCTGCTTCAGCAGCCGACCGACGCCCCGCCCCTGATGCTCCGGCAGGACGCCGGTGATGTGGGAGTGCATCGTGCGCTCGGGCGGCGCTCCGAAGAAAGCCACCGAAGCACCGACCATCTCGGCTTCGCGCCAGATGCCCACGGTGTACGACCCGGCATGGGCCATCGCGCGCAGCAGCTGCGGCGGCATCGCGGCGCGATCACCGCCCCACACGCGCGCGAGCACCTCACTCGCGACGACCGCGTCGTCCACGGTCGCCAGTGGCCGGATGTCGAGCCCGGCCGACGTCTCCCCGTGCTCCGCGATCATGCCGCCCACGATACGCGGGCGGCAAGGCGCTCACTGCGGTGAGCGCCCGGTCTCCTGCTGCAGCCGATCGATCTGCTCCGAGGCCTCGGCCTTGCTGATGTCAGCGGGAATCTCCTCGCCCGCCTCACGCGCCAGGGTGTCGAGGTAGCTGCGCTGGGGAGCGGTCATCGGCTCGTCGCCGGTGACCCACGTCGACGGGTCCTTCTCGGCGGCGGTGTCGCCGTCGTCGGTGGCGCCGAGCATCTCACGGTCATCATTCGCCTGTGCCATGGGTCGATGCTAGGCAGCGGTCCCGACACCGGGGCGGGGGTTGACGTGCCGGCTCAGCGCGGGTCCGTCGTCGTGACGTGCTCGGCGAACAGGCCCGGCCAGGCCATGATCCCGTAGGGCGTCCTCGCGATGACCAGCCGCGCGTCGGGCAGCAGCTTCTTCAAGCGCTTCGCGGTGGAGACCGGATGCGCCGCATCCCCCGTCCAGGCGAGGATCAGCGTCGGCGTCGTGATGCGCGACACCGCCTTCTCGCTCGGGAAGTCGGTGCTCGCCGCGCCGCGCAGCACCGTGGGAAGCAGGTCCTCGGGCACGGTCGGCGTCGTCGAGGGCGCATCCGACAGCGCCGGGGGCACGGGCGCGGTGTGGTTGGCGTGGAAGACCCCGAGGCCCTCCTTCTCGATGAGCGCCGCGTTCGCGCGGTAGAGCTGCGTCTGCGCCGACCGGGTCTCCCACGCGGTCGGCGGCACGACCAGGGTGAGACTGGCGAACCGCTCCGGATGCTTCTTCGCGGCATGCAGCAGGGTCGCCGATCCCATCGACGGCCCGACGGCGTGCACGGGCTCTCCCGGCGCGACGTGGTCGAGCAGGGCCAGGAGGTCTTTCGCGAGGCGGTTCCACTGGTACGACCTCGGATCGAGGTCGCCGGTGGATCCGCCGTGTCCGCGGGCGTCGTACCGCAGCACGCGATGGCCGCGCAGGGAGCGGGCGAGATCGAGCCCGAGCTGGGCGTCACGATCGCGGGATGACGTCAGGCCGTGCAGCTGCACCACGAGCGGGCCGGCGTCGCCGGTGATCTCGTAGTCGAGCGCAGCCCCGTGCGGAACCTCGAGAGTGGGCACCGTTCCTCCATCTCCGGTGCACCGTCGCCGGTTGTGACATGCCGTCGCGGGAACGAAACACCGGGCCTCTACACTACGGGCGATGCGGCTCACGAATATCGCGCAGGCCACGCTTCCGCCCGGAGCGGTGCACAGCTACGCCCTGCGCCCGGTCGGTCCCCGTGGCCGCGCTCTGCCGGTGTCGTTCGATCAGGGCCGTCACGTCGGCGCCGGAGACCGGCCGGGATCCTGGATGTCGATCGCGCTGCGCCTGCCGCCGGGCACCACGCGCGATGCGCTCGCGGCCGCGTGGGAGCGCGCGGTCGACCGGCACGGCACGTTCCGCACGGTGTTCGGCCTCGACGACGCCGGCGAGCCCACGCTGCACGAGATCACGCTGGGCGACGGCGCCTGGGAAGAGCATCACGTTCCCGAGGGGATCGCGACCCGCGAAGTCGTGCGGGAGGTGTTCGACCTCGCCTGCCGCCCGCTCGCGGCGCCGTCCCACCGCCTGTGCGTGATCGAACCGGATGGCGCCGCCGACGATCCGCGCCCGTGCGTCGTCGTCGGCGCCGACCACGCCCACGTCGACATGTGGTCGCTCGTGGTGGTGGCGCGGGATGTCATCGCCTACCTCGACGCAGCTGCCGGGCAGGCGGGCGCCGACGACCTCCCGGACGCCCCGCCGTTCGCCGCGCACACCGCTGCGCTGGAAGATCGCGGTCCGGCACCCGAGAAGGTCGCGGCCCGATGGGCGGAGATCCTCGAGGTGTGCGGGGGCGAGATGCCGCGCTTCCCTCTCCCGGTCGGCGACCCGGCGCCCGGTGCCCTCCCGGTCGTCGAGGTGCGCGAGGTGCTGGATGCGATCGACTACGACGCGTTCGCCGGCGCGGCCAAGGCTGCGGGCACGTCCACGATCGGGCTGGCGATGTCGGCCCTGACCGAAGTGACCCGCCGCGTGGCGGACGCCCCGCTGCGGGCCGTGTTCCCCGTGCACAGCCGGCACGAGCCGCGCTGGCACGACTCCTCGGGCTGGTTCATCACCAACTCGGTGCTCGAATGCGTCGACGACGCACCCGCGGCGTGCGCGGCATCCGTCAAAGAGGCCATCACCCTGGGGTCGCATCCCCTCGCCCCGATCCTGGAGCCCTACGGCGGCATGAAGGTGCCGCGCGGCATGTTCGCCCTGTCGTGGCTGGACACCCGGCGCCTGCCGGTCGAGCTCGACGACGACCTCGACGCGCAGTACGTCTCGGCGGTCGCCGCGAGCGACGACGTCATGGTGTGGTTCGTCGTGAACCGACGCGGCCTGCATCTGCGGTGCCGATACCCCGACACCGATGAGGCCGTCGCCTCCGTCGGCGCGTGGCTCGATGCCGTCGCGGAGGGGTTTCTCGCACGCCTGCCCGACAGGACCGCACTCGTCGGCGAGGTGGGCTGACGCGGTCCGGCACGCACGCGTCCAGGCGCGTCCCGTACCCTGGATGACCGGAACCACGCCGCGTTGCACCTCCCGCGCGCGCCCGCCCGGCTCGTTCGAGCCTTCCTGCCTTCCCGGAGATCCCATGGCCACCGCCGCGCGCGCCACCGCGTCCGACCGATACCGACCGCGCCCATCCGTCCTCGAGGCGCTGCGCAGTCCGCGCATCCTCACCAGGGAGGTGCTCGCCGGTCTCGTCGTCGCCCTCGCCCTGATCCCCGAGGCGATCTCGTTCTCGATCATCGCCGGGGTCGACCCGCGCGTGGGGCTGTTCTCGTCGTTCGTGATGGCCGTCGCCATCGCGTTCCTCGGCGGACGCCCCGCGATGATCACCGCCGCGACCGGTGCCGTCGCCCTCGTGATCGCCCCGGTCGCCCGCGAGTACGGCATGGACTACTTCCTCGCGACCGTGATCCTCGCCGGCGTCTTCCAGGTCGTCCTCGGCGCGGTGGGCGTCGCCAAGCTCATGCGCTTCATCCCCCGCAGCGTCATGGTCGGCTTCGTCAACGCTCTGGCGATCCTCATCTTCACCGCGCAGATTCCGCACCTGATCGACGTGCCGTGGCCGGTCTACCCGCTCGTGATCGCGGGACTGGTGATCATCGTCGGGATGCCGCGCCTGACCAAGGCGATCCCCGCACCCCTGGTCGCGATCGTCATCCTCACAATCATCACCGTCACCTTCGCCATCGCCGTCCCGACCGTGTCGGACCAGGGCGAGCTGCCCGACAGCCTGCCCGAGCTCATCATCCCGAACGTGCCGCTGACCGGTGAGACATTCGCGATCATCGCCCCGTACGCCCTCGCGATGGCCCTCGTCGGCCTGATGGAGTCGCTCATGACGGCCAAGCTCGTCGACGACATCACCGACACGCATTCCCACAAGACCCGCGAGGCTCTCGGCCAGGGCGCCGCGAACGTGCTGTCGGGCGTCTTCGGCGGCATGGGCGGGTGCGCGATGATCGGCCAGACGATGATCAACGTGAAGGCCTCCGGCGCCCGCACCCGCATCTCGACCTTCCTCGCGGGCGTGTTCCTGCTCATCCTCGTCGTGGGCCTCGGCGACATCGTGGGGCTCATCCCGATGGCGGCGCTCGTGGCCGTGATGGTCATGGTCTCGGTCGCGACCTTCGACTGGCACTCCATCCGCCCGGGCACCCTCAAGCGCATGCCGATCGGCGAGACGATCGTGATGGTCGCCACCGTCGTCGCCGTCGTCATCACCCACAACCTCGCGATCGGTGTCGTGCTGGGGGTCGTGGTCGCGATGGTGATCTTCGCGCGGCGCGTGTCGCACTTCACCACCGTGACGCGCACGGTGGACCGGGATGCGGAGGTGCCGACCGCGCACTACCGCGTCGACGGCGAGCTGTTCTTCGCCTCGTCGAACGACCTGACGACGCAGTTCGAGTACGCCGACGATCCCGACGACGTCGTCATCGACATGTCGCGCTCGCACGTCTGGGACGCCTCCACCGTCGCCGCCCTGGATGCGATCGTGACGAAGTACGAGAACCACGGCAAGCGTGTCGTGATCGAGGGCATGAACGAGTCGAGCTCGGCGATGCACGCGCGCCTGACCGGCAACCTCGGCGGCGAGGGCTGAGGAGCTTGCGCTGAACCGAGCGGCCCTCGACGGGTCGCACGCGACGTAGGGTGAAGCTCCGGTCGAGGACGAGGGCGGAGGCGGACCGATGGTCGAATTCCGACGGGCACGCGCCGCGCTGCTGGCAGGCACCGCCGCCGTGGCCCTGAGCGCCTGCACCGCCGGTCCGCCGCCGACACCGCAGACGTCGGTGACATCGGCGCCCACCGCCGCGACCACTCCGCCACCCGAAGGAAGACTCGTCCTCGAGGGCTCGGTCGAGACGGTCGCCACCGGCCTCACAGCCCCCTGGTCGATCGCCTTCACCTCCGACGGCACGCCCCTCGTGTCCGAGCGCGATACCGGCCGCATCCTCGAGGTAGCAGCCGACGGCTCGACCCGAGAGATCGGCACGGTCGGCGGCGTGGTCGCGGGCGGGGAGGGTGGCCTGCTCGGGCTCGCCGTCGACGATCAGGACCGGCTCTACGCCTACGCCACCGGGTCGGGCGAGAACCGTATCGATCGATTCGCCGTCACCGGGGCGCCGGGGTCGCTCGCGCTCGGCGACCACGAGACCGTGCTCGACGGAATTCCCGCCGCGCGCATCCACAACGGCGGGCGCCTCGCCTTCGGACCGGACGGCATGCTCTACGCGACCACCGGTGACGCCGACCGGCGCCCGTCGGCGCAGAATGTCGACAGCCTCGCGGGGAAGATCCTGCGCATGACGCCGGACGGCGACCCGCCGGCCGACAATCCCTTCGAGGGCTCGCTCGTCTACAGCTTCGGGCACCGCAACCCGCAGGGCATCGGATGGGCCGCGGACGGGACGATGTTCGCCAGCGAGTTCGGACAGGACACGTGGGACGAGCTGAACATCATCGTTCCGGGCGGGAATTACGGATGGCCGGAGGTGGAGGGCACCGGCGGGGCGGAGCGGGGCTTCATCGACCCCGTGCAGCAGTGGAACCCCGACGAGGCGAGCCCGAGCGGGCTGGCCGTCACCGGCGGCACCGTCTTCGTCGCCGGACTGGGTGGCGAGCGGTTGTTCACCATCGACGCTTCCGCGCCCGAGACGTCCGAGCAGCTCCTTCGCGACGAGTACGGACGCATCCGCGACGTGACCGTCGCACCCGATGGCACCCTGTGGGTGCTCACGAACAACACCGACGGCCGAGGATCCCCACGCGAGGGCGACGACCGCATCCTCTCCCTGCCCCTCACGCGTACGGGCGATTGAGGGGCCGCCCGGCGGGCACGCGAAAGCCCGGTCGCGGCGAGCGCGACCGGGCTTCCGGCGGTGTCGGCTCAGCGGTCGGCGTGCGTGTTCGGCTCCACGATCGGCTGATCGGCGTCGTCCTGCGCGGCGCCGGGCTGAGCTCCGGGCGCACCTAGGTCGGCACCGTCTCGCACGAGCTTCTCGATCTCGGCCCCGGTGGTGGCATCGACGTTCTTCCAGTACTGGAAGGCCCGCTCGAGCACGTCGCCGGTCACGCCGCCGAGCAGGTGTCCGGCCACGGTCTTCACGAACGCGGCGCGCTGCTGGTCGTTCCAGACGTCGCGCACGAGCGCCCCGGCCTGCGAGAAGTCATCGTCGTCGGGACGCAGCGTGTAAGCCTGCCGCACCATCGCACCGTCGGCCTCCCAGCCGGGGTCGACCTCGCCGACGTTGTCGGCGTAGCCGCGGCCGAAGGAGTTCGGCGCGTACACCGGGTCGTCGCCGCGGTGCTCGTAGGCCATCGGCCCGTCCTGCGTATAGGTGTTGACCTCGACGCGCGGGCGGTTCACCGGCAGCTGCAGGTAGTTCGCGCCGATGCGGTGCCGGTGCGTGTCGGAGTAGGCGAACGCCCGGCCGAGCAGCATCTTGTCGGGCGAGAAGCCGATGCCCGGCACCAGCGCGGACGGCTCGAACGCGGCCTGCTCGATCTGGGCGAAGAAGTTCTCCGGGTTGCGGTTCAGCGTCATCGTGCCGACGGGGATGAGCGGATAGTCCTCGTGCGGCCACACCTTCGTGAGGTCGAACGGGTTGATGCGGTAGGTCTTGGCATCTTCATACGGCATGACCTGCACCGACAGCGTCCACGACGGGAACTCGCCGCGATCGATGGCGTCGTACAGGTCGCGGCGGTGGAAGTCCGCATCCTCCCCCGCGATGCGCGTGGCATCCTGATCCGTCAGGCCGGCCACGCCCTGGTCGCTGTGGAAGTGATACTTCACCCACGACTTCTCCCCGGCCTCGTTCACCCACATGTAGGTGTGCGAGCCGTAGCCGTTCATCTGCCGGTACGAGGTGGGGATGCCGCGGTCGCCCATGAGGTACGTCACCTGGTGCGCGGACTCCGGGTTCAGGGTCCAGAAGTCCCACTGCATGTTGTTGTCGCGCAGGCCGTTTCCGCCGCGTCGCTTCTGCGAGCGGATGAAGTGCGGGAACTTCATCGTGTCGCGGATGAAGAAGATCGGGGTGTTGTTGCCGACGAGGTCGTAGTTGCCCTCGTCGGTGTAGAACTTCAGCGCGAATCCGCGCGGGTCGCGCCACGTGTCGGGCGAGCCCTGCTCGCCGGCAACGGTCGAGAACCGCGCGAGCATCTCGGTCTTCGTGCCGGGCTGGAACAGCCCCGCCTTCGTGTAGGCGGTGACGTCTCCGGTGGTCTCAAAGACGCCGAAGGCACCGGAGCCCTTCGCGTGCACGTTGCGCTCCGGGATGCGCTCGCGGTTGAAGTGCGCCATCTGGTTCAGGAAGTGCACGTCGTGCAGCACGATCGGGCCGTCGGCCCCGACCGTCAGGCTGTTGCGATCACTCGGCGCGGGCGCGCCGGTGTCGGTGGTCGAGCCGATCTCCGCCTCGGAAGACGGATTCTGGGCGACCGAGGTGCCGTCTGTGGGCTCGGGAAGCTGAGGCATGGGATGGGTTCTCCTTCGCGGATCGCGATTGCCGGGCGGATGCGCCCACGATCCAGCGAAGCACTTCCGACTCACCGCGGAAAGGGGGGTTGACGGATGCCGTCGCCTCAGCTCTTCGCGAGTGCGCCGACCCTCCCCAGTCAGCCGAGGAGATCGCCCATCTGCTTCGCGATGAGCTCGGTGGCGTACTTGGGGTTCAGCCGCGACAGCTTGTCCATCGTCGCGGCGTCCTTGCCGATCGTCGCGCGGAACCTGCCCTTCGCGATCGCCTCGACGATCACGCGACCCGCTTCGGCCGGCGTCGTGGTCTTGCGGGCGGATGCTGCCGCGTCGCCGTCGGGCATGTCCATCACCACGCCGGAGTTCGCCGCGATGTTCGTGCCGATCGCGCCGGGATAGATCGCCGTCACCGCGACCGACGTGCCCTGGAGTTCGGCGTAGAGCGCTTCGGTGAGCAGGCCGACGGCGGCCTTCGAGGCGCCGTAGACGGCCTGACCGGGCACGGCGGCGTAGGCTCCCATGCTCGCGACGTTGACGATGGCGGCATCCGGTCGCTCGACCAGCACCGGGAGGAACGCCTTGACCATGTGGAGCGTGCCCCAGAAGTTCACGGTCATGACCTTCTCGATCTCCTCGTAGGGGAGGTCGATGATCTTGACGAACTTCTGGATGACGCCGGCGACATTGACGATGCCGTCGACCGCTCCGTGGATGTCGGCGACGGCAGCCGGCAACGCCTCGACGGCCTCACGGTCGGTGATGTTCACGGTGTGCGTCGACAGGCTGTTGCCCGCCGCGGCGAGCGCCACCGTCTCGGCGAGCCCGTCGGCGTTCAGGTCGACGCCGGCGACCGAGGCCCCGGAGCGCAGAAGCTGGAGGGTGACCTCGCGGCCGATGCCGTTTCCCGCTCCCGTGACGACGAAGACCTTGCCTGCGATGTTCATCCCTGCTCCCATGTGTCGAGGTGCCGATTCCCCTCGACGCTATCGCGTGCGCGGCGGTCGGATAAGGGTCAGATCGCGAACAGTGCGAGGCCGATGGTGCCGGCGTAGATCGCGGGAATGCCGATCCCCTCGAACCCGATGCCGCGCTGATCCCGGATGATGAGCCCTGCGGCGAGCACGGCTGTGATGAGGAGGGTTCCACCGAGGAGGACGAGGCTCTCGTCGCCGGCGGCGGCATAGATCGTGCCGTCGAGGAAGAAGGCGTCGGCCACGGTGAGGGTGAGCACGTCGAAGACGTTGCCGCCGATGATGTTGGCGACCCCCAGGGTGAGGGCTCCGATGCGGATCGCGGAGATCAGCACGATGAGCTCGGGGAGGGATGTCACCGCCGTCGTCACCGTGAACCCGGTGACCCCGCTCGGCCATCCGGTCGCCGCGATGACCCCGAGGCCGGCCTGCCCGATGACCCACCCGGTCACGCCGACGACGAGCCCGAGCGCCGCGAAGGTGAACCACAGGCGCGAGAGCGGTCCGCTGTGCTCCTGCCCCTCCTCGTCGTCGCGCGTCTCACGCGTGCGGATCGGCGTCCACATCGGGGCCTGGTGCATGCGGCGCTGCAGGTGCAGACCGTAGAAGTAGAAGACCGGGATGAGAACGGTCACCGGATGGATCCAGCCGACCGTCAGCTGCGGCGTGGCGAAGGCGATGACCGGCAGGCTGAGCAGCGCAACGAGCACGACGGCCTGGAAGAGGTTCTCGATCGACGCCGCCGCGTGCTCGAGATTCGCTCGTCGATACAGCAGATCGGCGATCGCGAGCCAGACGCTCTGCAGGGCGATGCCGCCGATCGGATTCGCCAAGGCGAAGGCCGCGTCGCCCTCGAGCGCGCCGGTGGCGGTCGTGACGATCCCGGGGAGGGAGGTGACCGCACCGAGGAACACCGCGCCGGCGACCGCCTCGCCGAGTCCCGTACGGTCTGCCAGTTCATCGGCGGCGCGGGCCAGCCGCGAGCCGGCCACGACGACGATGCCGACGGCGGCGACAAGGGCGATGACGCTCGGCCACAGCGGCCACGGTTGCACGGTGACTTCCTCCCTCGGGTGTCTTCCGCCCTCGGGTCGCGGGATTCTTCCCTCGGGTTGCGGTCGAGGATACGGACGGCGACGCATCCTCACCCCGGACTCCCGCAGCGGCGGCGCCCGTGCTAGCGTGCCCGACCCGCACGCGCCCGACCGGCGGACACGGCAGAATCGATGCATGGCCGCTCCCAGCCCCCACCTTCTGCCCGACCACGCGTGTCTCATCGTCCACGGCACCGACCGACCCGGAATCGTCGCCGCCGTCTCGGCCCTGATCACCCGCCACGACGGCAACATCGTCGCGTTCGACCAGTACTCCGACGACCCGACGGGTGGCGACTACTTCCAGCGCGTGGTCTTCCACCGGCCCGATCTCACGGCGGCGCTGCCGATGATCGAGGACGACCTCGCGCGCACGCTCGGCGGCGGATTCGACCTGCGATGGTCGCTGACGGACCAGTCGACCCCCAAGCGCATGGCGATCCTCGCCTCGAAGCAGGACCACTGCCTCCTCGACCTTCTGTGGCGCCACCGTCGCGGGGAGCTGCCCGTGACGATCCCGATGGTCGTGTCCAACCACACGACGGCGGCCGAGGACGTGCGCACCTTCGGTGTGCCGTTCTTCCACGTGCCGTCCGCGCCGGGTCCGGACAAGTCCGAATCCGAGGAGAAGATCCTGGAGCTGCTCGTCGGCAACGTCGACTTCGTCGTGCTCGCCCGCTACATGCAGATCTTGTCGGGGGACTTCCTCGAGAAGGTCGGTGTGCCGGTGATCAACATCCATCACTCGTTCCTGCCCGCCTTCATCGGCGCCGACCCCTACAAGAAGGCCAAGGAGCGCGGCGTCAAGCTCATCGGCGCCACCTCGCACTACGTCACGAGCGACCTCGACGAGGGTCCGATCATCGAGCAGGACACCGTTCGTGTGACCCACGCCGACAGCTCGCTCGAACTCGCCCGGCGCGGCGCCGACGTCGAGCGTCAGGTGCTCTCCCGTGCCGTGCTGTGGCACGCGCAGGATCGCGTCATCCGCCAGGGCAATCACACGATCGTCTTCTGATCCCACCCTCGCCGCGGCCTCAGTACACGTACTCCATGAGGTCGGTGCCGAGCACGCGGAAGGCCGCGTGCGCCCGTGAGCGGTGCATGATCGACAGGTCGTCGAAGCACACGATGAGCGCGTAGGAGACACCCGCGCGCGGGCCGGCGAGCACGCCCGCCTCGGCGCGGATCCCGGCGCCGCGACCCGTCTTGTTGATGAAGAGCAGCCCGTGGTCGTCGTTGTCGTGCGCGAACGGATCGAGGCCCGTGGCCGAAGCGACCAGCGACAGATCGTGGTTGCGGCTCAACCACTCCGCGACGTGCGCACTCACCGACGGGTTCACCGCCGACGAGTTCACCAGGGCCGAGAACAGCTCCGACATCTCCGCCGCCGTGCCGAGCGCCACGTGGGGCGCGTCGTCGGGACCGCGGCTGTCGCGGAACCCGTCGAGCAGCGCGGAGCGCGGCATCCCGAGCTGCCCCAGCCGGTTGCGCACCGCCTCGAGCCCGACCCGCTCCAGCAGCACATTGGCCGCCAGCGCGTCACCGGCCGACGCGGCGAGCACGGCGAGATCGCCGAGGCTGAACCTCTGCGCGGCGAGGTGGTGCCAGAGACCGGCCACCGACACCCCATCGGTGCTCGTGCGATCGACGACCTCGGCGGGGTCGAGGCGCCCGTCGTCGAATGCGGCCGCGACCTCGACGAGCAGCGGCACGACGCCGAGGCCGCCGATCGGCAGGGTGATGAAGTCGTCGCCGGAGAGCACCGCGTCACCGCGATCGAGGTCGGTCACGCGCACCGCGACCTTCGCACCCGACTCGGCGAGCTCGTCGAGCGCCGCGAGCGTCGATGCGAACGATCGACGGCCGGCGGCTGCCCGGCGGGGCAGTCGCCTGTCGTGGGGTCTGATCCGACGGGAACTCCGAAGGGGCTCCTCGGTGCCGCGCCTGGGCTCAGGGGGCGTGCCCACGAACGGTGTCCTCTCTGCTCGGGCTCGTGATCACCAGATGGTGACGCGCTTGTCGGGGTCGAGCCACAGCTCGTCCGACTCGGTCACCCCGAACGCATCGTAGAACGCGTCGATGTTGCGCACGATCTGATTGCACCGGAACTCGTTGGGCGAGTGCGGGTCGATCGTCAGCAGGCGGATGGTCTCGGCATCGCGCCCCTTCTGCTGCCACACCTGGGCCCAGCTGAGGAGAAGCCGCTGGATGCCGGTGTAGCCCTCGATGACGGGGGCGGCGTCGGCGATCTCGGGGCCGGCGTCGTCGCTCGCGATCGACAGGGCATAGGCCTTGATCGCGATGCCGAGACCTCCGAGGTCCCCGATGTTCTCGCCGATCGTGAGCGCACCGTTGACGGTGTGCTCATCGGCGAGGCCTCGGGGCACGAGGTGGTTGTACTGGTCGATCAGCACCGCCGTGCGCTCCTCGAAGGCCGCGCGGTCGGCATCCGTCCACCAGTCCCGCAGCGACCCGTCGCCGTCGAAGCGGCTGCCCTGGTCGTCGAAGCCGTGACCGATCTCATGACCGATGACCGCGCCGATGCCGCCGTAGTTCGCCGCCGCGTCGCGGTCCGCGTCGAAGAAGGGATACTGCAGGATCGCCGCAGGGAAGACGATCTCGTTCATCAGCGGGTTGTAGTAGGCGTTGACCGTCTGCGGGGTCATGTACCACTCGTCGCGGTCGAT
Source organism: Microbacterium luteum (assembly GCF_015277875.1). NCBI lineage: Bacteria > Bacillati > Actinomycetota > Actinomycetes > Micrococcales > Microbacteriaceae > Microbacterium > Microbacterium luteum. The sequence continues at coordinate 3,169,553 of NZ_CP063814.1, forward strand.
CGGCTGGCCGACCTTCGACAGCTGACGGTCGTGCTCCCACACGTGAGCGCGACGCACGTTGCCGACGAGGTCGGCGGCGTCGATCTCGAGCGACGAGTAGTCCTTCCAGGTCTCGGGGTAGCCGATCTTGGGGGTGAACGCGGCGAGCTTGGCGAGGGCGCGCTCGCGCGTCTCGGGCGTCATCCATTCCAGCGACGAGATGCTCTCGCGATACGCCTCGACCAGGTTGGCGACCAGGTCGTCCATCTCGGCCTTGGCCCGCGGCGGGAAGTGGCGCTCGACGTAGACCTTGCCGATCGCCTCGCCGAGCGCGGCCTCGGTGAGGCTCACGCCGCGCTTCCAGCGCTCCCGGTTCACCGGCACGCCGGTGAGCTGCGTGCCGTAGAAGGCGAAGTTCTCGGCGACGAACGCGTCGGTGAGGAACGCAGCTCCCGCGTGCACGATCTTGAACCGCAGCCACGCCTTCCAGTCATCCAGGCGTTCCTCGACGAGCAGGCCGGCGAGACCCTCCAGGAAGCTCGGCTGCGACACGACGACCTCGGCGAAGGCGTCGGGATGGTTCGGCGCGATGCCCTCGCGCCACGGCACCAGGTCGGCGCCGGCGAGGCCGACCGTCTCGTCCCACGTGCGCAGGTTGTAGGTGGCGACCGCGTCGCGGCTGCGCACGTTGTCCCAGTGGTGCGCGGCCACCTCGGTCTCGAGCGCGAAGACGCGATCGGCGGCATCCGCGGCCCCGGCGACACCGGCGAGGTCGAGGATGCGCTCGACGTGCGCGCGGAAGGCGGTGCGGGTCTCGGCGAAGTTGTCCAGGCGGTAGTAGCTCTCGTCGGGCATCGACAGGCCGCCCTGCAGCACGAACGGCACGTATCGCTGCGGATCGCCCGGATCGGGCTCGACGTAGAGATCGATGATGCCGCCGACGCCGTCACGCTCGAGCACGCCGACGACGCGGAGGAACTCGGGGATCGTCGTCACCTCATCGACCATCGCCAGCTGCGCCGACAGCGGGCTCGCGCCGAGCTCGTTGACGCGGTCGACATCCATGAAGCTGGAGTACATGTCGCCGATCTTGCGGGCCTCGGTGCCCGGGTCGGCGCGCTGGGACTCCTCGATGATGGCGCGCACATCCTTCTCGGCCTGTTCGGCGATCAGGTGGAACGCGCCCCACCGGGCCTTGTCCTCGGGGATCTCGGTGCGGTCCAGCCACGATCCGTTGACGTGACGGAACAGGTCGTCCTGCGGGCGGATCTCGTCGCTGAGCTCGTCGAGCGCGAGACCGGATGCGGGGGCGTCGGTCATGCGTACAGGATAAGCACCGAGTCTGGGTCGTCGGTCGGAGTCTGGGCCGTCGGACGGCGCGTGGGTGTCCGCGGGCGACTCTAGGCTCGGAGCGTGGCCACCGCACGCGACACCCTGAACCGGGACATCCTGCGTCTTGCGGTGCCCGCACTCGGTGCGCTGGTCGCCGAGCCGCTCTTCCTCATCGTCGATTCGGCACTGGTCGGCCATCTCGGCACGACCCCGCTGGCTGCGCTCGGCATCGCCGGGGCCATCCTGCAGACGATCGTCGGGCTCATGGTCTTCCTCGCGTACTCGACCACGCCGGCCGTCGCGCGCCGGTTCGGCGCCGGCGATCCCACGCGAGCGGTCTCGGCGGGCATCGACGGCATGTGGCTCGCACTCGGCCTCGGAGCGCTGCTGGCCCTCGCCGGCTACCTGACGACGCCGTTCCTCGTCGGCCTCTTCGGCGCGACGGAGGCGGTCACCGCCGATGCGGAGACCTATCTCGGCATCTCGATGTGGGGGCTGCCGGCGATGCTCATCGTCTTCGCCGCGACCGGCCTGCTGCGCGGCCTGCAGGACACCGTCACCCCGTTGTGGATCGCCGGCCTGGGCTTCGCCGCGAACGCCCTGCTCAACGCTTTCTTCATCTACGGGCTCGGATGGGGTATCGCCGGATCGGCCGTCGGCACTGTGCTCGCGCAGTGGGGCATGGTGACCGCCTACGTCGTCGTGATCGGCCGCCACGCCCGCCGGCACGGCGCGGGCCTGCGGCCGCAGCGCGACGGAATCTCGGGCAGCGCCCGCTCCGGCGGGTGGCTGTTCCTGCGCACCGTCGCGCTGCGCGTCGCGCTGCTCGCCACCGTCGCCGTGGCCACGACGCTCGGCACCGAGGAGCTCGCCGGGTGGCAGGTGGCCTTCACCATCTTCTCCACCGCCGCGTTCGCCCTCGACGCGCTCGCGATCGCCGCCCAGGCACTCATCGGCAAGGGGCTCGGCGCCGCAGATGAGGCCGGAGTGCGGCGGGTCCTGCAGCGAACGCTCGCATGGGGAGTGGCCTTCGGGGTGCTCGTCGGGCTCGTCATCGGGGCGTCCTCCGGGGTCATCGGGCTCGTCTTCACCGGGGATCCGCAGCTGGCGGCGCTCGTGCAGCCGGCACTCATCGTGCTCGCCGTCGCGCAGCCGGTTGCCGGAGCGGTGTTCGTGCTCGACGGCGTGCTCATGGGCGCCGGGGATGCACGGTACCTCGCGATCGCGGGCGGGTTGAACCTCATCCCCTACGTTCCGGTCCTCGTGGCGCTGAACGTCTTGTCGCTCGCAGGAGCAGCCGGGCTGGCGTGGTTGGCGGTGGCCTTCTTCGGCGTGTTCATGCTCGCGCGCCTTGCCACACTCGGCTGGCGCGTGCGCGGCCGGGCGTGGCTCACCGCCGGGGCGTGAGGGAAGCGACGGAGCGGTCGATCAGCCGGCCGCGTAGCGGCGGCACCACTCGTACATCACGACGGCGGCCGCAGCACCCGCGTTGATCGAGCGCGTGGAGCCGTACTGGGTGATCTGCACGGCGCCGGATGCCGCGGCGAGGGCCTCGGGCGACAGCCCGGGGCCCTCCTGCCCGAACAGCAGCACGCACGCCTCGGGCAGTTCGGCGCGGTCGACCGGCTGCGATCCCGCGACGTTGTCGACCGCGACGATCGGCAGACCCGCATCCACCGCCCATGCGGTGAACGCGGCGACGTCGTCGTGGTGACGCACGTGCTGATAGCGGTCGGTGACCATCGCGCCGCGGCGGTTCCACCGCCGGCGCCCGATGATGTGCACTTCCGCCGCGAGGAACGCGTTGGCGCTGCGCACGATGGAGCCGATGTTGAGGTCGTGCTGCCAGTTCTCGATCGCGACGTGGAACGGGTGCCGCCGGGCGTCGAGGTCGGCGACGATCGCATCCATCGTCCAGTACCGGTAGCCGTCGACCACATTGCGGCGGTCACCATCGGCGAGTAGCTCGCGGTCGTACCGCGGGTCGTCGGGCCACGCCGCCGCGCCGCCCGGCCACGGTCCGACGCCGTGCGCGGTCTGCGGCTCATCCGCGGCGGCCGTTCCGCCGTCGTTCCTCGGCTCTGTCACTCCGAAAGGCTAGCCCGGCCGACGTGCACCAACTCAGGCTGGGAGGTCCGGGGAAACCCTTCCCGGACCGGATTCGCCGCAAACGGCCTCGCGCAGCCTGAGTTGGTGCACGATGCGGGGCGGGACCGGCAATGCCGGACGATGCCGCCCAGGAATGTCGACGGCACCGGGAATGCCCGTGAGCGGAAGGCGGACGGGGGATCAACGCGGCGCCGGGACGCGCGCCTCCTCCCACCGACGTGCACCAACTCAGGCTGGGTGGTTCGGTGAGGCCCCTCCCGGGCGGGAATCGCGGCAAACGGCCTCGCGCAGCCTGAGCTGGTGCACGGTGCGCGATGCGGGGCGGAACGGGGGGCGGAACGGGGGCGGGACGGGGGGCGGAAGGGCGGCGAACCGGGCGGCGGAACGGCGGGCGGGGCGGGGCGGGGTGCCGGTGGGACCGGGCCGGGAGATGCCGGGTGGACCGGACGCGGCGGACGACGCGGGCGTAGGGTGCGGCCATGGTGCACGCCCGACCGATGCCCGACGACGCCGGCCGCCTCGTCGCGTACTACGACGACTTCGCGCGGCGGTGGGCGCACGGCACGTCGCCGCTCTACGAGGACTGGGCGGCCGGGATCGCTGCCGACCTCGAGATGATCGCGCGCATCCGCCGCCTCCCACCTCGCCTGCAGCAGGCGAATCTCCTCTTCGCGGCCGCGCGCTGGGAGGGTGCCCCGCTCGACGACTACGAGAGATGGCGATCGTGGCTCGCCGAGAACTGGGATGCGGTCCTCGCCACCGCGTCGGTCCGCGCCACACAGACCAACGAAGTCGCGCGGTGCGCGACCCTGCTGCCGATGCTGTCGCGCATTGACGGCCCGGTAGCCCTCCTCGAGGTCGGTGCAGCGGCCGGCCTGTGCCTGCTCCCCGACCGGTACTCGTATCGGTTCCTCTCTCCCGCCGGCGTGCATGACCTGCACCCCGCGGGCGGCCCGAGCGCCGTGCTGCTGGAGTGCCGTATCGACGACGCACGGGATGCCCCCACACGCATGCCTCACATCGAATGGCGCGCCGGCATGGACCTGGCACCGATCGACCCCGCCGACCCCGACGCCGTCGCGTGGCTCGCCACGCTCGTCTGGCCGGGCCCCGATCACGATGCGCGCGTCGCCCGCCTGCGCGGAGCGGCCGCGATCGCCGCGGCGGATCCGCCGCGCGTCGACACCGGCGACCTGCTCGAGCGCGTGACGACCCTCGCCGCCGAGTCCCCCGCAGACGCGACGCTGGTGCTGTTCCACAGCGCGGTGCTCCTCTACCTCGATACACCTTCGCGTGCGCGTTTCGCCAGCCTCGCGCTGTCTCTCGGCGAGCGCCTGGGCCGACGCGTGGTGTGGTTGTCGAACGAGTCGGCCGGCACGTATCCCGAGGTCGACGCGCAGATTCCCGGCGGTGCGGACACGGCCCACCGATTCGTCCAGTCCGTCGATGGGCGCGCCGTGGCCCTCGCCGGACAGCACGGTGGCGTCTACGAGACGCGACCCTTCCTGTGACAACGCCACCTGTAACGACGCCGCCTGTAACGACGCCACCGCGCGTGACGACGCCACCGCGCGTGACGACGCCGGAAACATCCTCTGAGTAGCCTGGAGCGGTGGCCTCTCCCGCCGTCGACGACTACCTGAAGACGATCTACCACCACACCGAGTGGCAGGACGAGCGCATGACGCCGTCCCAGCTGGCCGGCGTGCTCGGCCTCGCCCCGTCGAGCGTGACCGAGATGGTGAAGAAGCTGGCGAGCCTCGGGCTGGTGACCCACCGCCCGTACGGTCCGGTCTCGTTGACGGCGACGGGCGAGCGTCGCGCTGCCGCCATCATCCGCCGGCACCGCCTCATCGAGACGTGGCTCGTGCGCGAGTTCGGCTACGCGTGGGACGAGGTGCACGACGAAGCCGAGGTGCTCGAGCATGCGATCAGCGACCGCCTTCTCGCCGGCATCGACGACCTCCTCGGTCATCCGCTGTTCGACCCGCACGGCGACGCGATCCCGCGGGCCGACGGAACGGTCGTGCGCGAGCCGTTCGTGCTGCTCGCGGATGCGGCGGCCGGCCACACCGGCCGGGTGCTGCGCGTGAGCGACCGCGACGCCGACGTGCTGCGCGTCGCCGAAGCGGCCGGGATGACGGTCGCCACCGAGGTCACCGTGACGGCGGCCGGCGTGCGGGTCGGCGACGCGGAGACGGCGCTGGACGACGACGTGCGACAGGCGGTGTGGCTCAGCGCCTGAGCCGCTTGGTCTTGGCGGCTTTGGCGAAGGGCCAGGCGACGCCGGTCGCGTGCTCGCACACCTCCCAGATGCGCGCGGCGACCTCACGGTCCTGGGTGACGCGCGACGACGTGCCGCGTCGAGGCTCGCCCCGAAGCCGGGCGCGCGGTCCCCAGTACTCGCCCCCGGCGACATCGGATGCCGCCAGCGCGTGCACGAGGGGCTGCGCGCCGACCTCCTTGGACTGGGTGACGGGCGCCTGGATATTGTCGGCGAAGCGCGTCAGCCGGGAGGGATTGTTCACGCCGCGGATGCCGGCGGTGCGTCCGCTGGTGGAGTAGCCCGGATGCGCCACGACGCTCGCGACCGCCACGTCGGCGCCGCGCAGGCGGCGGTCGGCTTCGAACCCGAGCGAGCTGGTCGCGATCTTCGACTGCACGTAGGCGCGCCAGGGCGTGTAGCCCTCGGACAGCTGCGGGTCGACCGGGTCGTATCGCCACATCGAGGTCGACATGCTCCCCACCCACACCATGCGTCCGCCTGCCGCGGCGAGCGCGGGAAGCAGCTCGCCGGCCAGCGCGAAATGGCCGAGCACGTTGGTGGCGAAGACGAGCTCGTTGCCGTCGCGCGTGAGGGTGCGCCGTTTCGGCGGATGCACGATGCCGGCATTCAGCAGCACGCCGTCGAGCGCACCGCGGCTGCGGAGGGTGGCGGCGGCGGCGCGCAGCGAGCCGGAGTTGCTGGTGTCGATGACGAGGGATTCGACCGCATCGCGTCCGGCAGCCTCGGGCACCCGGCGGAAGAGGGCCGCGCGAGCCGCGGCGAGGCGAGCGGGATTGCGCGCCGACATGATCACGTCCGCCCCGGCCCGCACGAGGTGCTCGCACGAGAAGTAGCCGAGACCCGCGTTGGAACCCGTGACGAGGTACGTCCGGCCGGTGAGGTCGGGGAGATGCCACTCGGGTCCACTCACACGACGACCCTATGCCGCACATGCCCGATGCGGAATGGGGCGCGCGGGCGCGTCGCGGTCGGCCTCTCGTCGGACAGCGCGGGCCGCGCCGCATAGGCTGTGCCCATGCGTACCCGTGACGAGGTCGAATGCTGGCTCACCGACATGGACGGCGTGCTCGTCCATGAGAACACCCCCATCCCCGGCGCATCCGAGCTTCTCCAGCAGTGGCGGGATCTCGGAGTGCCGTTTCTCGTTCTCACGAACAATTCGATCTTCACGCCGCGCGACCTCAGTGCGCGACTGCGCGCATCCGGTCTCGTCGTGCCCGAGGAGGCCATCTGGACCTCCGCCCTCGCGACCGCGGACTTCCTGCGCTCGCAGATGCCGGGCGGCAGCGCCTTCGTCATCGGCGAGGCGGGCCTGACGACCGCTCTCCACGAGGCCGGGTTCATCATGACCGAGACCGATCCGGACTACGTGGTGATCGGCGAGACGCGCAACTACTCCTTCGAGGCGATCACGAAGGCGATCCGCTTCATCCGCGGTGGCGCCCGGTTCATCGCCACCAACCCCGATGCGACCGGCCCCTCGGTCGAGGGCGTGCTGCCGGCGACCGGGGCGATCTCGGCCCTCATCTCCAAGGCGACGGGCAAGGAGCCGTATGTCGTCGGCAAGCCGAACCCGATGATGTTCCGCTCGGCCCTGAACCGCATCGGCGCGCACTCCGAGAACACCGGCATGATCGGCGACCGGATGGACACCGACGTCGTGGCGGGGATCGAAGCGGGCCTGCACACCGTGTTGGTGCGCACCGGCATCTCCGATGACGCCGAGATCGAGCGCTATCCGTTCCGCCCCGACGAGATCCTGGACTCCGTCGCCGAACTGCTCGCCGACGACCCGATCGAGGCCGAGATGCCCGAGGGCGAAGTCACCCACGGGCTGTGACGCTCGGGCTCCCCACCGCCCAGAGCGGCTGCGGCAGGTCGCCGGTGAGCACCCACGCGCCGACCCAGCGGTTCTTGTAGAGCACCGGATTGTGGCTCGAGACCGTGCGGGCGTTCCGCCAATGCCGGTCGAGCGACGCGCCGCGCGCCGTGGATGAGGCACCCAGCGCGTCGAACAGGCGCGATGCGATCGTCTGCACCGCACCGGTGGCGAACGACTGCGCCTGTGCAGCCCGGATCTCCGCGATCGCGTCGGCCGCCCGCGCGCGCTCTCGCAGCGCCTCGTCACCGGGGTCGTCGCGCACCGCTCGCGCGGCGGCGACGGCGTCGTCGACGGCGCCTGCCACGGCGTGCACCGTCGACTCGACCGCGTAGGCGGAGGCCGCGAGCTCACCGATCAGAGCCTGGATCTGCACGTCGTCCTGCGCGCGATCGGCCGTTCCGTGGCTGTACACCCGCGCTCGCGACCGCACCGCATCCGCCGCATCGGAAACCGCCCGATGCGCGATCCCCGCCAGCACGCTCAGCAGCACCAGCTGGTAGAGCGCCGTCTGGTATCCGAAGCGTTCGGCCACCGGCAGCACGTCGGCGGCGTCGACAACGGCGTCATCGAACACGATGGTGCCGGTCCCCGTGCCTCGCTGCCCGAATCCGTCCCAGTCGTCGCTCACGCTCACCCCGGGCTGATCGAGCCGCACGAGCACCGCGACATCGACGCCGTCCGCAACACGATGGGCGACCGCGTCGGTCCATTCCGCGAAGATGCTACCGGTGGTGTAGAACTTGCGTCCACGCACCCGCAGGGTGCCGTCGACGTCGACGCGCAGCTCGGTGCCCGCGCGTGACGTGGTCGATCCGGATGCTTCGCTCCACGCGTTGCCGGTGGTCTCGCCCTCCACCACCCGCCGGATCCACCGGTCACCGAACCCGCGGTCGGTCGTGGTCAGCGCCTGCTCGACGAGGGCGAAGTGGCCGCGGAAGATCTGCGGCACGTTCGCGTCGGCGGCCGCGATCGCGATCAGCAGCGGCGTGAGGCTCGCCCAGTCGGTACCGAGCCCGCCGTCCTCGACGCTGACGCGCGCGCGTCCGATGCCGAGGTCGCGCAGCTCGCGCACCGCCTCGAACGGCAGATCTCGCCCGCGGTCACGAGCTGCCGCCTCCTCGGCGATGCGCTCCACTGTCGGGCGGAACCGTTCCTCGAGGTCTCGCGGCACCGCCGCCCACACCTGGTCGGTGAAATCCGTGCGGAGAGGGGCCGCCACCGTCTGGCCGTTCACGTGTACAGGGAGATCGGCTGGACGGCACCGGTGAGAAAGTGGGCTCCCACTTCGAGTTTCTTGTAGTCGACCGGGTCGTGCAGGGAGTGCGTGCGGATGTTGCGCCAGTGCAGGTCGAGACCCACGCGGCTCGCCGTCGAACTCGTGCCGGTCGCTTCGAACACGCGGTGGGCGACGTCGGTGGCGGTGTCGCTGGCGACCACCTTGAGCTGCGCGACCTCGACGGCAAGTCGTGCGCGGTCCTTCGCGGAGACGTCGGCGCCGAGGGCGATGGTCTCGTCGAATCGGCGGTTCACCCGATCGGCGAGCGCCGACACCGCAGCCGTCTTCGACACGAGCTCGCCATAGAGACGTCGGACGAACGGGTCGTCCCGGTAGGTGGAGGCCTCGGACAGGAACCACGCGTTCGGCCGCGCAACGGTCAGGTCGCGCGCCTGCGCGAGCGCGCCCTCCGCGATTCCGAGGTAGAGATTGCCGAACATCAGCTGGATGCCGGGTGTCACGAAGCTCTGGATCGGCTCGTCGGTGCCGAACCCGAGAACATGCTCCGGGTCGACGCGCACGTTTCGGTAGGTCACGGTGTTGCTGGCCGACAGCCGCTGGCCCAGGTTGTCCCAGTCGTCCACGAGCTCGACGCCGGGATGCCCATGGGGGAGCACCAGGTAGGCGAACGCTCCCGCGTCGGGGCCGTCTTCGACAACAGCGTTGATGAGCAGCGCCTCACCGACTCCCGACCCGGTGGAGTACCGCTTGAAGCCGTCGAGGCGGTAGCCGTCGCCGTCCACCGTGAGCGTCAGGTTCGGATCCACCGGGTTGACCGAGTCGCCCCAGATCCAGCGGCCGTCGATCGAGGAGCGGAACCAGCGCTCCCGCTCGTCGGGCGCGGCGACCAGCGCGATGTTCGCCTCGTTGATGTAGTGGTATCCGAGCAGCTGCGCGATCGAGGCGTCGCGTCGGGCGATGATGCGCACCACCCTCGCGGCGGTCTCCCACTGGGCCCCGCCGCCGCCGAACTCGACGGGATCGAGCAGGGTCGTGAGAGCGGCATCCTGCAGCAGCCGAGCCTCGGCGAACGGCTGCGCGTTGGCGCGGTCCCGGGCGAGGGCGTCGGCGCCGAGCGTCTCGGCGACGGCCTCGGCCACGGCATCCCATCGCGCGAGCTCCGCGTCGGTGGCGGTGCCCGACCAGTGGGTACGGGGCGGGGCGAGGCTGGTGGTGGCGGTCATGCGTTTCTCCTCAGACGGTGGTGGGAACGAGGGATGCGCCGCCGTCGGCGGCGGTGCGCGAACCGGCGAACGCACCCCGATACGCGTGCGCCGGGTGCCACTCGGGCACCACGGCGCTGCCGGAGAGCCGCTCGCGCAGCGTGGCGCCGGGGCGGGCGTCGGCGGCGAGAAGACCCCGCCGACGCAGCTCAGGCGTGAGGTGCTCGGCGATGTCCTCGAACGTGCCGGGCGTGATGACGTAGGCGAGGTTGAATCCGTCGACCCCGCCGACGTCGACCCATCTCTCCAGCTCGTCGGCCACGGTGGTCGGGCTTCCGACGATGACCGCGCCGATGCCGCCGATGCCGACGTACTCGGCGATGTCGCGCGGTGTCCACTCGCGGGTGGGGTCGGCCTTGGTGAAGATCGACAGGGCGGAGCGGGCGGCATCCGTATCGACGTACCGGAGCGGCTCGTCGGGGTCGAGCGCGGCGAGGTCGATCCCCGACCAGCCGCCGTACAGAGCGAGAGAGCCCTCGAGCGAGACGTACCGACGAAAGTCGTCGCGCTTCGCTCTCGCGAGCTCGTCCGTCTCGGCGACGATGACGGTGGCGAGGGTGAGGATCTTCACGTCGTCACCATCGCGCCCGGCGGCGCGGGCCTTGTCACGGATGCCGTCGGTGGTGCGGCGGGTGAGTTCGGGGGCAAGCCCGTTGATGAAGATGGCCTCCCCGTGGCGAGCGGCGAACTCCTGCCCACGGGGCGACGCGCCCGCCTGGAAGATCACGGGGGTGCGCTGGGGCGACGGCTCGCCGAGGTGGATGCCGGGCACGTCGAAGTGCTCACCGCGATGGTCGATCGGGTGCACCTTCTCGGGGTCGGTGAAGACACCGGTGTCACGATCGCGGAGCACGGCGCCGTCTTCCCACGATCCCTCCCACAGCTTGTAGACGACATCCAGGAACTCGTCGGCGATGCCATAGCGGTCGTCGTGCGCGATCTGGTCGCCGAGTCCGAGGTTGCGCGCGGCGCTGGCGAGGTAGGACGTCACGACGTTCCAGCCGATTCGGCCGCCGGTGAAGTGGTCGAGCGTCGTGAGCGTGCGCGCCAGCGCGTAGGGCTGGGCGTACGTCGTCGCGACCGTCACTCCGAAGCCGAGACGCTCGGTGACCGCCGCCATCGCCGGGATCTGCAGCAGCGGATCCCCGACGGGCACCTGCGCGGCGTCGCGCAGGGCGGGCGCGACGGAGTCGCGGTAGACGTCGTACACCCCGAGCACGTCAGCCAGGAAGACCGCGTCGAAACCGCCTCGTTCGAGCAGCTTCGCCAAGTCGATCCAGTAGTCCAGGCGGTGATACTCGTCCGCTCGGTTGTCGGGATGCCGCCACAGGCCCGGCGCCTGGTGGGTCACGCAGCTCATCTCGAACGCGTTGAGGATGATCGGCTTGGTCACCGGGCACCTTCCTTCCTGCGCCGAAAGCGGCGCGCCGCGGGAACGCTATCAACGGTCCCTCACGACGGGAGACGAGCCCGACACACGCCGACACGCTGCGACACAGGACGTCACACGATGTCGCCGTCTTACGAGAGGGCATGCTGCGCCGGTATCGCTCGCTCCACAATGTCCTCTCGTGCGGCCCTCGCCGCGCACCGCATCCATCCGAGAGGCTCGCCATGTCCGATTCGTCACGCCGCGCACGCACGCTGCGCAGGTTCGCCGTCCCCACCGTCGTCGCCGCCTCCGCGGTCATGCTGGCCTCGTGCGCCGGCGGCGACGCCGACGCATCGGACGCTGCCGGCGAGCAGGAGCTGACCGTGCTGCTCATCTCATCGCACGAGGGCGCCTCCGACCTCCTCGCGGAGCGCTACGAGGCCGAGACGGGGGTGCGCATCAACCCGGTGATCGTCCCCTACGACGAGATCGGCAACACCCTGGCGCTCGACCAGCAGTCGGGCGCGAACACGATCGACGTTGCGGCGCCCTGGTACGTCTCGATCGGAGACCTGGCTGACTCCGGCTCGATCCAGGACCTCACCGACTGGATCGCGAGCGACCCCGCCGCCGACGAAGACGACTTCATCCCCTCGATCTACGATCCGTACACCCTGGTGGAGGATCGCCGGTACGGGCTGCCGTTCGACGGCGACACCCACGTGCTCTTCTACAACACCGAGATCCTGCAGCGGAACGGCTTCGACGCTCCGCCCGCGACATGGGACGAGTACGTCGAGCAGTCGCGCGTGATCACCGAGAACGAGGGAGCCGACGGCGTCTACGGCAACGTGATCTTCGGCCAGAAGTCCCCGCTCATCCTGGGAGCGAGCTTCGCCAACCGCCTTGCGGGGTTCGGTGGCGCGTTCGTCGACGACGCGGGCGCACCCGTGATCAACTCCCCGGAGGCCGTGGCGGCAGCGCAGTCCCTGGCCGACGCACTGGAATCCGCCTACCCCACACCCACCGAGACCGCCTTCGGCGAAGGCAACTCCGCGTGGTACGCGGGCAACGCGGCGTTCATCGAGAACTGGACCGACCTCGGCGTGGGCTCGCAGATCAACCCCGACTCCACGGTGGCCGACGGCTGGGGCGTCACGCTGCTCCCCGTCGGCGGGGAGAACACCCAGGCGCGCGCATCGCTCGTGGCCGGGTTCACCTGGGTGATCGCGGCCCACACCGACAAGACCGAGCTCGCGCGGGACTTCATCCAGTGGGCAGCCTCGAGCGAGATCAACGAGGAACTGCTCGTCGCCGACCCGCAGACCGGTATCGACCCCAACCGCATCTCCTCGCTCGAGAGTGAGGCGTACGGACAGGCCTATCCCGACCTGCAGCGCGTCAACCGCGCCACCCTCGACGGCGCACTCGCCTGGCCCACCGGCAAGAACGCCACGCAGGCGGCCGAGGTGCTCACCGACGAGCTCGCCAAGCTCGTCGCGGGTGAGGTCACCGCGCAGGAGGCACTGGATGCCGCGCAGGCGGAGTGGGAAGAGCTCCTTGGCTGACGCATCCGCGACGGTGCGCCCACGGCGCCTCCCTCGGGGGCCGGCGTGGGCGCACCGCCTGTTCGTCTCACCGAGCGTGCTCGCGCTGCTCGTGCTCGGGGCGTATCCGCTGCTGTTCATCGTGGCTGCCGCGTTCACGGAATCGTCTCTCGGCAGGCCGTTCCAGGAGTTCGTCGGCACGGCCACGTTCGAGCAGGTGCTCACAGATGCCGACGCCGTCGCGTCACTGTGGCGCACCCTCGCATACGCCCTGGCGGTATCGTCTGCGAGCGTCGTGCTCGGGGTGGTCGCGGCGCTCGCGCTCCACGGCGCGGTGCGGAGCGGGGCGCTCGTGCGCACGCTCCTCCTCCTCCCGCTCATCACACCTCCCGTGATCGTGGGCACGCTCTGGAAGCTCATCTACAACCCCGGGGGCGGGCTCCTCGCGACCCTCTTCGGACTCATCGGGCTGCCCTCCGAGACCATCGCGCCCCTGTCGTCGACGCTGTGGGCGCTCCCGGCGATCGCCGTCGCCGACGTCTGGGAGTGGACGCCCCTCGTGGCTCTGCTGGTGTTCACGGCACTCCTCGCCCAGGACCCGCAGACGCTCGAGGCCGCATCGCTTGACGGCGCACACGGGTTCGGCACGTTCCGCCACATCACCCTGCCCGCCGTTTCCGGGGTCGTCGCGGCGGCCTTCTTCATCCGGCTGGTGCTCGCCTTCAAGGTGTTCGACCTGGTCTTCATGATGACCTCCGGCGGCCCCGGACAGGCCACGACCACCACGTCGTATCTCATCTACCAGGCGGCGCTGCGGGAGTTCGACGTGGGCAAGGCGGCCGTCATCACGCTTCTTCTGGCCGTGCTCGTGACGGCGGTCACCATCCCCGTCGCTCTCGTGGCTCGACGATGGCAGGTGAATCATGAGTGACCGCATCCTCGACCGGCCACGCCGCACGACCGGATCCCGCGGCGCAGCAGCCACGGTGGTGCTCGCGGTGCTCCTCGCCTTCTTCGTGACGCCCTTGCTCTACCTCGTGTCGGTCTCGCTCATGGGACGGGACGAGACCGGTCAGGGGGTGCTCGTGCCCGCCGTCCCGCAGTTCTCGAACTGGGTGGATGTGCTGACCGGCTCGGACCTGCTGCAGGGCATCGGGAACTCCCTCGTGGCCGCTATCGGCGGCGCGACCCTCACCCTGGCGATCGCCCTGCCCGGAGCCTGGGCGATCGTGCGGTTCCGCACCGGTGGAACCACCCTCGCCGGCACGCTGATGAGCCCCTGGCTGCTGCCGCCGATCGTCGCGGTCGTGCCGCTGTTCACCCTGCTCCGCGTGATCGGGGCCAACAACACCCTGTGGGGCCTCACCCTCGTGTACGCCCTGGTGAACGTGCCGGTCGCGATCTGGCTGCTCGAGGGGTTCCTCCGGAAACTCCCCAGCGAGATCGAGGAGGCCGCCCGGCTGGACGGCGCCGGGTCGTTCCGGGTGCTCACGTGGATCGTGACCCCGCTGGTCGCTCCGGCGCTGGCGGCCACCGGCATCATCGTCGGGGTGCTGAACTACAACGAGTTCCTGCTGGCGACCTTCCTCACGCAGAACCCCGACGCGCAGACGCTCCCGGTGGTGCTCTCGCTGTTCTACGGCGAACGCACGCCCCATTTCGGCAAGATCGCCGCCGCATCCGTCATCGGCGTGCTGCCGGTGTTCGCTGCCGCCGTCTTCTTCCAGCGCTGGCTCGTCGGCGGGCTGACCTCCGGCGCCGTGCGCTGAGCCGTCACCCGCCCCTCGTCGTTCACAACTCCGCAAGAATCTGCGTCGCGACGCTCTCTGGGGGTTGTCGGGGCTGTGACCGAGCGATATTGCGGAGTTATGAACGGCGGATGGGGCGGCGCAGGCGACGCGACTGAACTCGGACGCGACGTCGGCGGGCGCGCGTAGGGTCAGCGGCATGGGTGCACTCGACGACGGGGAGCGCGTGGTCGTGGCCGACGCCGTGGCGTGGCGGGCGTGGCTGGTCGAGAACCACACCACCTCGACCGGCGCGTGGCTGGTGCGCGCGCGTCCTGGGTCCGACGTCACCGTCGTCGCCTATGAAGACGCGATCCGGCAGGCGCTGTGCTTCGGATGGATCGACGGCCCCACCCGCTCGTTCGACGAGCGCCTCGGGGGCCTGTGGTTCTCACCGCGCCGGCCGCGCAGCGGCTGGGCGGCGACGAACAAGGCACGCGTGGTCGACCTCGAGGCCACCGGCGAGATGACCGACGCCGGACGGCGGGCAATCGCCGTCGCGCGCGAGAACGGATCGTGGAGCGTGCTGGACAACTCCGAGGCGCTCCGCGAGCCCGACGACCTCGCGGCCGCCCTCGACGCCGACGGGGCGGCTCGCGCCGCGTGGGATGCATTCCCGCCCTCGGCGCGCAAGTTCGGCATCGCTCAGGTCGATCTGGCGCGGCGCCCTGCCACGCGCCTGGCCCGCATCACGAGCATCGTCACCGCCGCCCGGGAAGGAAGGCGCCCCTGATGAGCGAGTTCGAACAGACTCTGCTGCTGGGAAGCTCCGCGGTGATCCTGCTGGGCACCCTCATCACGTGGATCGTCGTCTGGATCCGCCGCCGCGACGAGTGAGATGCGTCAGGAGACCGCGGCGAGCGCCGGGTAGTCGGTGTACCCCTCGGCGGTGCGGCCATAGAAGAGCTCGGGGCGCGGTTCGTTGAGGTCGGCGCGCTGCTGCCAGCGGTGCACGAGGTCGGGGTTGGCGATGACGGGGCGCCCCACGCCGACCGCGTCGGCCCAGCCCTCGGCGACGAGGGCCTCGGCCTCCTCCCGCGTGGTGGGAGACGAGAACCCGGAGTTCAGGATCACCGGTGCACCGACGCTGCGGCGGATGCGCTGCACGAGGTCGCCCTGGGGGTGGGCGTGGAGGATGTCGACGAACGCCAGCCCGAGGGGCGCGAGCCCCGCCGCGAGCGCGGCGTAGGTCGCGCGCGCGTCGGCGTCGTCGGTCTCGAGGACGCCCTGGATGTTGTGCTGCGGCGACAGGCGGATGCCGGTACGGTCCGCGCCGATGGCGGCGGCGACGGCTGCCGTCACCTCGACGGCGAAACGCGCACGCGCCTTGGGCGAGCCCCCGTAGGCGTCTTCGCGCCCGTTGGAGGCGGGCGAGAGGAATTCGTGCACGAGGTAGCCGTTCGCGCCGTGCACCTCGACGCCGTCGAACCCGGCCGCGACCGCGTTGCGTGCGGCCTGCGCGAACTGCGCGATCACGGCGGGGATCTCGTCGGTCTCCAGCGCGTGCGGGACGGGCATGTCGACCTTGCCCTCGGGCGTTCGCGTCTGTCCTGGAGCCGGCAGGGCGCTCGGCGCGACGATCCGCTCGGTGCCGGTGATCGCGGTGTGCGAGACACGACCGCCGTGCATCAGCTGCATGACGATGACGCCGCCGGCAGCATGCACCGCGTCGGCGACCAGGCGCCAGCCCTCGATCTGCTCGGGCGTCTCGATGCCCGGCTGGCCGGGGTAGGACATGCCCTCCGCGACAGGCCACACTCCCTCGCTCACGATGAGCCCCTGCCCGGCGCGCTGCCGGTAGTACTCGACCATCGCGTCGGTGGGCACGCCGTCGGCACCGGCGCGGGTGCGGGTGAGCGGCGCCATCACGACGCGGTTGGCCAGATGCAGCGATCCGAAGGTCGCGGGAGAGTAGAGATCCATGGTGACCGCCAACGACCCCACCGCGGTGCCGTATTCCCGAGCCGGGACCTACTGCGGAGCGAGCCCCAGGTCGTCGAGATCGACGGCGGCCAGCCACTGCAGGCCTTCCGCCTCGACCGCGGCCTGCGCACCCGTCTTGCGGTCGACGATGACCGCGACCGCGACGGGCTCGGCGCCCTCTCGCCGCAGGGCCTCGACCGCCTTGAGCGCCGACTGACCGGTGGTGGAGGTGTCTTCGACGACCACGACGCGCTTGCCCGCGACGTCCGCCCCCTCCACCTGCCGGCCGCGCCCGTGGTCCTTCGGCTCCTTGCGCACGACGAACGCGTCGAGCGGCGCGTCGGTGCGGGCCGACTCGTGCATCACGGCGTTGGCGATCGGATCCGCCCCCAGCGTCAGACCACCCACCGCGACGATGCCGTCGATGTCGCGGATGAGGTCGAGCATGATGCGCCCGATCGCCGGCGCCGCGCGGTGGTCGAGCGTGAGCTTTCGCATGTCGACGTAGTACGACGCCTTCTTGCCGCTGGAGAGGGTGAAGTCGCCGTGGAAGACGGCCTCGGTCTTGATCAGCGCGATGAGGTTCTGCCGGTCGATCTCGAGGTCTGCGGTGGAGGCGGCGGTCATGATGTCGAGTCTAGGAGAGTCGGCGGGCGCGCCTAGGCTGGAATCCATGCGCCTGGCCACCTGGAACGTCAACTCGATCCGCGCCCGCGTCGACCGCATCGTCGACTTCGCCGTCCGCGAGCACATCGACGTGCTGGCGATGCAGGAGATCAAGTGCAAGGAGGAGCAGTTCCCCTACGAGGCGTTCGAAGCCGCCGGATTCGAGGTGCGCGCACACGGCTTCTCGCAGTGGAACGGCGTGGCCGTGGCCAGCCGCGAACCCATGACCGACGTCGAGACCGCGTTCGACGGCATGCCCGGGTTCGCCAAAGGACACGAAGGTCCGGATGCGCCGCAGGAGGCGCGCGCGATCGGCGTGACCACGGGCGGCGTCAGGGTCTGGAGCCTGTACGTGCCGAACGGCCGGGGCCTCGGCGATCCGCACTACGACTACAAGCTGCACTGGCTCGCCGCCCTCGAGAAGCACACGCGAGACGTGCTCGCGGCCGACCCCGGCCTGCCCCTCGCGCTGGTCGGCGACTACAACATCGCGCCCACCGACGCCGACAACGGAGACCCCACGATCGTGCCGGGCTTCTCCACGCACGTGTCGCCGCCGGAGCGGCAGGCCTTCGCGTCCCTCACCTCCGCGGGCGTGGTCGACGTGGTGCGCCCGCTCATCCCCACCGGCTACACGTACTGGGACTACAAGCGGCTCCGCTTCCCCCGCAACGAGGGCCTGCGCATCGACTTCATCCTCGGATCGGAGACCTTCGCAGACGCGGTGACCGGCGCATCCATCCATCGCGACGAGCGCAAGGGCGAGGGGCCGAGCGATCACGTGCCGGTCGTCGTCGATCTCGACCTCGACGGCGCGGACGACGACGACCGCCCGATGATCTTCTGACACGCTCCCGGGGTTGTGGCACCGCGGACGGCTCGGGAAGCTGGTCGCATGAAGCCGCTCGCGCGTGTCCTGCTCTCCGTCCTCACCGTTGCGCTCGTGGGCGCCGTCGCCGTGCTGGCCGCCTTCGTCGTCGGCGTCCGCACCAAGAATCCGTCCGTGCTGCGGGCGGCCCGCGTGATCCAGCGCGACGTGATGAACCGCGGCGCGATGCGCACCGCCGGCACGACGGAGTCGCCGTGGACGATCATCCGTCACCGCGGCCGCAGGTCGGGAACGGTCTACGAGACCCCCATCGGCACGCACCGGGAGGGCGACCTCTTCTACGTCACCATCCCCTACGGCCCGGGCACGCAGTGGCTTCGGAACGTGCTCGCCGCGGGAGGTGCGACGCTGATCACGCGCGGCGAGGAGATCGAGGTCGTCGATCCGCGGGTGGTGCCGATCGAGACCACGCCGATGGCGCAGAAGGATCGGGCGGCGATCGCGATCTTCGGGGTCACCGACGCGCTCGTGCTGCGCGTCGCCTCATCCGGCCACGCGTGACCGGGCTCATTCCGCCGACGTCGTCGGCGTCGGCGCGGGGTCCGGCGTCTCCTCCGGTTCGGGCGTGCAGTCCAGCGGGGCGGAGTTTCCGCTCTCGGTGAAGTCCTCGCACGTGAGGAACGCCCTGTGGTTCAGGCCCAGCAGGAACGACGCCACCGCCACCCCGACCACGACCAGCGCGATCAGCCACTTCGTGCTCACGCGCGTCGCGTCGCCGAACTCCGGCCACACGATCCGCACGAGCAGCCACAGGGTGAACGGCAGCCCGATCAGCACAGCGAGGATCGCACCGAGATCGATGAGGAAGACGAAGAGGTCCTCCTCCTCGTCGTTGATGAAGAACATCAGCGCCAGCCACACGCTCGGAAGCAGCAGCAGGAACGCGCGCAGCAGCCGCACGCCGACGGGGCGACGCTCGACGAGCACGAAGACGAACGCCGCGGTGGCGGCCGCCCAGACGGCGAGCAGCTGGTCGAAGAACAGGTCCCCCCACGCGCCGAGGGTGAAGGCGGGCCACCAGACGACGACCGCCATGCCGACCATGGCGACGCCGACGCGGCCGTCCTGACGGCGTGACGTCGACGCCTCGCGATGCTCGCGGCGGCGACGCGTTCGGTCGTTCATCCGGCTCCCCTCCCCCGCACAGTCAACCAGCACATCCCGCCCCGCCGCGGGATCTCCGCCGTCCGAGGGATGTCCGCCGCCGATGCCGCCCGTACGGTGGAGGAATGTCCGCCCTCGACAGCGCGCGCGGTGTGCGCGCGACCACCCGCGCATCGCTGCGGTCAGATGTCTGGCTCGCCGCGGGACTGTTCATCGCCGCCGTGCTCAGCATCGCGCTGAACTCCGTCGCCGGGATCTTCGGCGGCGATGCCCCCGGCCCCGAGTGGGGCCTCGTCTACGCGCTCGCCCTCACCGCCCCGCTCGCGGTGCGGCGGCGCTATCCCGCCACGGTCGCGATCGCCGTCGCCGTGACGTACTTCGTGGGCATGACCGCCCGCATTCCCGAGGTCTACGTCGGCAACATCGCCATCTTCGTGAGCTTCTACACCGTCGGCGCGTGGCTGGTCGATCGCCGGCGAGCCACGATCGTGCGCACGGGCATCATCGCCGGCATGTTCGTGTGGCTGATCGTCACGACCTTCCGCGCCGCGATCGACCCCTCCGACGAGGCGCTGTCGCAAGCCGGACTGTTCTCGCCCTTCGCGGCCTTCATGATCCTGCAGTTCCTCATCAACGCCGCCTTCTTCGGCGGCGCCTACTACATGGGCGAGCGCGCCTTCACCGCCGCCGAGCAGCGCACCGCCCTCGAGCAGCGCACACGTGAGCTCGAGCGCGAGCGCGAGGTGACGGCGGCGCAGGCGGTCGCCCTCGACCGGGTGCGCATCGCCCGCGAACTCCACGACGTCGTCGCCCACCACGTCTCGGCGATGGGGGTGCAGGCCGGTGCCGCACGCGCGGTGCTCGACCGCGACCCCGTCGCGGCCCGCGCCGCCCTCGCGGGAGTGGAGGATTCCGCCCGCGGCGCCCTGTCGGAACTGCGGCACCTGCTGGAGACGCTCCGCACCGACGACGCCGAGCCGGTCGACGGCTCCACCCTCACCCTCGCCGGCCTCGGCGACCTCGTCGCCCACGCCCGCGACCACGGACTGCCCACGACACTCACGACGGTCGGGGAACCGCATCCGCTGACCGCCGTCACCGAGGTGAGCCTGTATCGCATCGCCCAGGAGGCGCTCACGAACGCGCGCCGCCATGGCGGCCCCGGCGCCACCGCCGAGGTGCGGCTGCGCTACACCGACGACGGCGTCGAGCTCGAGATCACCAACACCGGACGAACCGTCCTGTCACCGCGCTCCGGGCTCGGCATCGTGGGGATGCGCGAGCGCGCGGCCGCGATCGGCGGCACCCTCACCGCCGCGCCCCGCGAGCGCGGCGGGTTCCTCGTGCGCGCGCACGTGCCCATCACCGCGGAGGTCGCCGCGTGATCCGGGTGCTGCTGGTCGACGACCACGCCGTCATGCGCGCGGGGTTCCGCATGATCCTCGAGGCGACGGGAGAGATCGACGTCGTCGGCGAGGCCGGCACCGGCGCCGAGGCGATCGCCGCCGCATCCGCCCTGCACCCCGACGTGATCTGCATGGACGTTCAGATGCCCGACATGGACGGCATCGAAGCCACCCGACGGATCGTCGCGGGCGCCGCCGACGGACCGGCGATCGTGATCGTGACCACCTTCGACCGCGACGACTACCTCTTCCGCGCCCTGTCGGCCGGAGCGAGCGGGTTCGTGCTCAAGAACGCCGGCCCCGAGGAGCTCGTGCACGCCGTGCGCGTGCTCGCCTCGGGCGACGCGCTGCTGGCCCCCGAGGTGACCCGTCGCGTGATCGCGCGCTTCGCGGGCACGGATGCGGCCACCGACGCCACGCCGTCGGATGCACCGCCCGCGGCAGCGTCGTCCGCGGCGGCGTCGGCGGCATCCACTTCCTCCGGCGCGGGCGGTGCGGGCGGCGTCGCGGGCACGCCGGATGCCGTGCCGGCGGCGGAGCTGACCGAGCGCGAGGCCGAGGTGCTGCGGTTGGTCGCGCAGGCGCTGAGCAATGCCGAGATCGCCCAGCGCCTCTACATCGGCGAGGCGACGGTGAAGACGCACGTCTCGAACGTGCTGCAGAAGCTCGGCGCCCGCGACCGCGTCGCGGCCGTCGTCTACGCGCACCGGCACGGCCTGGTCTGATCCTCCTCCCCGGGACGGAGGCGACGACCCGCCCACGGGGGGATGTCCACATCGGCCCGGGTTTGTAGCGTCGGTGTCGGTGGAAGATCTCCGCCGGAAGGAGCGCGACATGCTGCGACTGCAGGGCCTCACCAAGAGCTACGGCGAGCGCCGGGTGCTCGACGACGTCACGTTCGACGTCGCCGCCGGACGCCTGACCGGATTCGTCGGCGGCAACGGCGCCGGCAAGACCACCACGATGCGCATCGTGCTCGGTGTGCTCGGCGGTGACGCCGGAACCGTGACGCTCGACGGCGCGACGGTCACCTCCGCCGACCGACGGCGGTTCGGGTACATGCCCGAAGAGCGCGGCCTGTACCCGAAGATGAAGGTGCTCGAGCACATCGTCTATCTCGCCCGCCTGCACGGCTTCGGCAAGGCAGACGCCGAATCGCGCGCGCGTGCACTGCTGGAAGACCTCGGTCTCGGCGAGCGCCTCGGCGACAACATCGAGACGCTGTCGCTCGGAAACCAGCAGCGCGCACAGATCGCCGCAGCCCTCGTGCACGACCCCGACGTGCTCATCCTCGACGAGCCCTTCTCGGGTCTCGACCCGCTCGCCGTCGAAGTGGTCGCCGCCGTCCTGCAGGAGCGGGCCGCCGCGGGCGCATCCGTGCTGTTCAGCTCGCACCAGCTCGACGTCGTCGAGCGGCTGTGCGACGACCTCGTCATCATCGCCGGCGGCACCATCCGGGCCAAGGGCGCACGCGACGAGCTACGGGCCGCCCACGCGCAGCGCCGCTACGAGCTCGTCTCCACCGGCGACGCCGGGTGGCTGCGCGACGAAGAGGGCGTCGAGGTGCGCGACTTCGACGGCGGCTACGCCGTGTTCGACGCCGATTCCGACGAGACGGCCCAGCGGGTGCTCCGCCGCGCCGTCGCGCAGGGCGACGTCGCCAGCTTCGCCCCGCAGCATCCGACCCTGTCGCAGATCTTCAAGGAGGTCATCCAGTGAACGCCACCCCGACCGCCGGCCCCACGACGGCCGGCCCCACGACGGCGCAGAGCGTCTGGCTCGTCGCCGAGCGGGAGATCGGCTCGAAGCTGCGCAGCAAGGCCTTCATCATCTCGTTCGCGATCCTCTTCGTGGGCGCGCTCGCGCTGGTGCTGTGGGGCGGCTTCACCGCGCAGAACACCTCCGGCACGCCCGTCGCGGTGACGTCCGACGCACAGCAGTACGTCGTGGACGTGCCCGGCGTCGACGTGACCGACGCCGCATCCGACGCCGAAGCGCGCGAGCTCGTGAGCTCCGGCGAGGTCGACGCGGCCATCGTGGGCGATTCCGCGTCGCCGACGGGCTTCACGGTCGTCGCCGAATCCAGCCCGCCGACCAATCTGCTGCTCTCCCTGTCGCAGCTGCCCACCGTGGAGCTGCTCGACCCCGACGCCGGGTCGGATGCGCTCGGGTTCGTCGCCGCCATCGGTTTCGGCGTGGTCTTCCTCATGGCGGCATCCCTGTTCGGCGGGACCATCGCGCAATCGGTGGTCGAGGAGAAGCAGACGCGCGTGGTCGAGCTGCTCATCTCGGCGATCCCGGTGCGCTCGCTGCTGGCCGGAAAGGTGATCGGGAACACGATCCTCGCGATGGGGGAGATCCTCATCCTCGTGGCGATCGCCGTGGTGGGCCTGACCGTCACGGGACAGTCCGAGTTGCTGCAGGGCCTCGGGGCGCCGATCGCCTGGTTCGCGGTGTTCTTCTTCTTCGGCTTCGTGCTGCTGGCGACGCTGTTCGCCGCCGCCGCGTCGATGGTCTCGCGCCAGGAGGACATCGGCTCGACCACCACGCCGCTCACGATGCTGATCATGGCGCCGTACTTCCTCGTGATCTTCTTCTACGAGAACCCCGTCGTGCTCGGGATCATGTCGTACGTGCCCTTCTCGGCGCCGGTGGGAATGCCCATGCGCATGTTCCTCGGCGAGGCCCAGTGGTGGGAGCCGCTGCTGTCGCTGGCGATCCTCATCGCCACGTGCCTCGGAGCGATCATCGTCGCCGCGAAGATCTACGAGAACTCGCTGCTGCGCATGGGCGCCCGCGTCAAGCTCTCCGAGGCCCTCTCCCGCTGACGCGCGGGCGGTCGGCGCACGCCGGACGGCGGCGGACGGCGGGCGGCGGACGGCGGCGCACGTGCACGTGCACGTGCACGTACTCAGGCTGGCGGGCGTCGGGCCCGGGTGAATCCCGGTCCCGGCGCCGCTTCGTCCCCTCAGGGCCTGAATTGGTGCACGTGGTGTGCGACCGACAGGGCGGGCGGAGGCGGCAGGGCCGGCGGAGGCGGCAGCGCCGGCGGCTGGGTGTACGGGCGGTGGGGCGGGCGGAGCGGCTGAGGCGCGCAGGAGGTTCTCCCCCGGCCCTCCCCACCGGCCCTGCCGGCCCCACCGTCCCCACCAGCCCTGCCGTCCCCACCGGCCCTGCCCGCCCCGCTGACCCCACCGTCCCCACCGTCCCCGCCGACCCCGCGCCGGGGATGCGGCCGGGCGGAGCGGACCCGCGCGCGGTGTGCACCAACTCAGGCTCGGCGCGGCCGAATCTGGCCCCGGGCCCGGAATCGGCTACTTCGTCACCGCGCAGCCTGAATTGGTGCACAAGGGGGTCCGGGAGGACGACGGGTCCGCCGACCCGGGGCGACGGCGCGTCCGGCCGAGGCGGGGGCGGGTCAGACGCGGTAGGCGGCGCGACCGGAGTGGCCGACGAGGGCATCCGCGGCGCGCACGAGGGCGAGGTGCGACAGGGCCTGAGGGGTGTTCCCGGCGTGGCGGTCGCGCCCGACGTCGTACTCCTCCGACAGCAGCCCGACGTCGTTCGCGACGGCGCACGCCCGATTCATCAGCTCATCGGCGTCGTCGAGCCGGCCGCTGCTGGCGTACTGCTCGACGAGCCAGAACGTGCAGGCGAGGAAGGGATGCTCGTCGCCGGGGAGGCCGTCGACGCCGCTGTCGGTGCGGTAGCGCAGCAGGAAGCCGTCGCGCATGAGCGTGCGCTCCATCTCGGCGACGGTGCCGAGCATGCGCGGGTCGTCGTGGTCGCAGAAGCCCACCTGGGGCAGGAGCAGCAGCGACGCGTCGACCTCCGTCGAGCCGTAATGCTGCACGAAGTGCCCTCGCTCCGCGTCGAAGCCGTTCGCGTCGATCTCCTCGCGCACCCGGTCGCGCAGGAGCTCCCACGTGGATGCGTCCCCCGGCAGCCCCGTCTCCCTCACGGCGCGCACACCACGGTCGAGCGCCGCCCACACCATCGCCCGCGAGTGGGTGAACATCGTCTCCTCGCCGCGGATCTCCCAGATGCCGCAGTCGGGTCGGTCGAACCACTCCACGACCTGATCCAGCAGGGCCTTCTGCAGCGCCCACGAGAAGTCCGACTCGTCGACGCCGGCGTTGCGGGCCGCCTCGAGAGCGACCATCACCTCGCCGATCACGTCGGCCTGGAACTGCGTGTAGGCACCGTTGCCGAGGCGCACCGGCGCCGACCCCTCGTATCCGGGCAGGCTCGTCAGCTCGCTCTCGGGCAGCTCCCGCTCCCCCGCGATGCCGTACATGATCTGCACGTCGGCGGGGTCTCCGGCGACCGCCCGCAGCAGCCAGCGCCGCCAGCGGAACGCGATGCGCGTGAAGCCGTGCTCGAGCAGCGCCTCGAGGGTGAGGGATGCGTCGCGCAGCCACACATAGCGGTAGTCCCAGTTGCGGGACCCGCCGAAGTCCTCGGGCAGCGACGTGGTCGCCGCGGCGACGATCCCGCCGGTGTCGAGGTGGGTGAGCGCCCGGAGCACCAGCAGCGACCGCACGACCTCCTCGTGGTGCGGTCCGTGGTGCTCGATCGTCTCGGCGAAGTCGCCCCAGAACGACTGCGTCGACGCGCGGACGGCGTCGACGTCGACCGGCGGCGGGGTCGGCAGGTGGGATGCGAACCACGTCAGCGTCACATCGACCTCGTCGCCGGGCCCGACCGTCACGGTGCCGCGATGCCGGTGGTCGACGGCGCGGAGGCGGGCACCCCGCACGACGACCGCGTCGGGTCCGGCGATCCCCAGCAGCGCGGGCGCTTCGTCGTCGCCGATCTGACGCACCCACGGCACGGAGCGCGCGTAGTCGAACCGGACCACGAGCTCGTGATCGAAGGCGACCTCGCCCGAGACGCCGACGATGCGGCGCACGATGTCGGTGCGGTCGCCGTCGATCGGCATGAACTCGTGCACCTCGGCGACACCGTCCACGCTCTCCCATCGGGTGACGAGGGTGAAGGTGTCACCGTCGTAGCGGCGCGTCGGCGTCGCGTGCGGGTCGGCGGGTCGAAGCATCCATCTGCCGTGGTCCTCGTCACCGAGAAGGGCACCGAAGACGGAGGCGGCGTCGTAGCGGGGCGGACAGAACCAGTCGATGCTGCCCTCGCGCGAGACGAGCGCCGCGGTGCGGCAGTCGCTGAGCAGAGCGTAGTCCTCGATGGGTGCGGGCACGGCAGCCTCCCGGGAGCAGTGTGGTGGGCAGCGGTTCGACGCTATCGTGGGCGCCGTGACCTCCGCGACCACGACGCTGCTCATCCTCGGAGCCTCGGGAGACCTCACCTCCCGCCTGCTCCTGCCCGCCCTCGGCGAGCTCCTCACCCGAGAACCCGATCGCCACGTGCACCTGCGCGGCGCCGGTATGGACGACTGGGACGACACGCACTGGCGCGATGTGGTGAAGACCTCGTTCGCTGCCGGTGACGCCGACGCCGCCTTCGCCGCGGTCGATCAGACCACGTACACGCGCGCCGACATCACCAAGGCGGATGACCTGCAGCGCCTTGTCCACGGCGTCGACGGACCCCTCGCGCTGTACTTCGCCGTTCCGCCGGCGATCGCCGCCCGCGCGTGCGAGGCCCTCGCCGACGTGACCCTTCCCGAGGGCACGATCCTGGCGCTCGAGAAGCCCTTCGGAACGGATGCCGACAGCGCGCACGCGCTCAACCGCACGCTCGAGCAGCTCGTCCCCGAGAATCAGATCTTCCGCGTCGATCACTTCCTGGGGCGCTCGACGCTGCTGAACCTGCTCGGCGTGCGCTTCGCGAACCGCGTGATCGAGCCGGTGTGGAACGCCGAGCACGTCGAGAGCGTGCTCGTGCGCTTCGACGAGGCGCTCGGCCTCGAGGGACGCGCGGGCTACTACGACAAGGCCGGCGCGATGATCGACATGATCCAGAGCCACCTGCTGCAGGTGCTGGCCTTCCTCGCGATGACCGCACCCGCATCCCTCGACGAACGCGATCTGCGGGATGCGACCGGCGCGGCCCTGCGCGCGACACACGTGTGGCACGACGACCCCGCGTCCGCCTCCCGGCGCGCGCGCTACACCGCCGGATCGATCGGGGACCGGACGTTCCCCTCCTACGTCGACGAGCCCGGCGTGGACCCGTCGCGCCACACCGAGACGCTCGCCGAGGTGACCTTCGCGGTCGACACCGCGCGCTGGGCGGGCGTACCGTTCACGCTGCGATCGGGCAAGGCGATCGGCGAGCCGGTGCGCGAGATCGTCGTGCAGTTCCGTCCGGTGCGGCACGTGCCGACGGGGCTCACCGGGGATGCATCGGGCTCGGTCATGCGCTTCTCCCTCGGTCCCGACGTGCTCTCGCTCGAGCTCAACGTCAACGGCGCCGACGACCCGTTCGAACTCGAGCGCATCGGCCTGACCGCCGACCTCGGCGCCGGCGCGCTCCGGGCCTACGGCGAGGTGCTCTCGAGCATCCTCGACGGCGATGCCGCCCTCGCGGTGCGCGGGGATGCGGCCGAGCAGTGCTGGCGCATCGTGCAGCCGGTGATCGACGCGTGGCGCGCCGACGACGTGCCGCTGGACGAGTACCCGGCCGGTGCGGCCAACCCCACCGGCTGGCCGTCGCACGCGACCCCGCCGCTCAAGCACTGAGGCGGGCGCAGCCGCCGCGACTCAGGCGTGGAGCACCGCGAGCACGTTGCCCGCGGGGTCCCGGAACCACGCGATGTCCGGGCCGTTCTCGCCGCCGCGCACGATGCCCTTCTCGTCGCCGACGTCGGGGTAGATCCTGGTGTCGACCCCGCGGGCGTTGAGGTCATCGACCGCGGCGTCGATGTCGGGCACGGGGAAGTTCAGGATGGTGAAGGTCGCCGGCACGTGATCATCCTTGGCGTAGACGAAGATCGCCGCGCCGGATTCGAGTCGAAGCGTGAGGAAGCCCATCGCGTTGTCTTCCACGGTGAGGCGGAGTGTGTCGCCGTAGAACGTGCGCGCGGCGTCGAGATCGTCGACGGCGAACCCGCTGAAGGCGTCTGTGGTGCGGAACATGGGGCCTCCGAATCGTCGAAGCAAGCATCCACCCGCGGATGCCCTCAGCGCCAGTGGCGGCGTGCGTCAGGAGACGAGGATGCCGTCGGCGTCGGCCCACACGAGGTTGCCGGGGGTGAAGACCACCCCGCCGATCTCGACGGGCACGTCGACCTCGCCGACGCCGTCCTTGACGCTCTTACGCGGGTTGGATCCGAGGGCTTTCACGCCCAGGTCGAGCGTGGCGAGCACGTCGCGGTCGCGGATCGCGCCGTAGACGATGACGCCGGCCCATCCGTTCTCGACCGCCGAGGAGGCCATGATGTCGCCCATGAGGGCCGACTCCAGCGATCCGCCGCCGTCGACGACGAGCACGGCTCCCTCGCCCGGCGTGGCCAGCACATCCTTCACCAGGCCGTTGTCGCGGAAGCACCGGATCGTGCGGATGGGGCCCTCGAACGCGCGGCGTCCGCCGAGGTCCTGGAACGGCACGGAGACGGAGGCGAGGGCGTCTCCGCGCTCGTCGTAGAGATCGGCGGTCGCGGTCATGCGCCCACGCTACCGGCGTGCGGGAATGAATTCGCGCGAATGTTGTTTCAGGAGTGCGACGGACGACGGGGCCCGCCGGATCCTTTCGAGAATGGAGTTCCCATGACCCTGCTGCAGGACCGCACCGCCGACACCGATCACCCCGTGCTCGACGTGATCGCCGAACGATGGAGCACGCGGGTGTTCGACACCGACACCCCGCTCGACGAGTCAGCGCTGCGCCGAGCCCTCGAGGCCGCCCGCTGGGCGCCGTCGGCCAACAACTCCCAGCCGTGGCGCTTCATCGTGGCCCGCCGCGGATCCGCTCCGCACGCCGCCCTCGTCGACACCCTCGGCGGCTTCAACAGGGCGTGGGCGCGCGATGCCGCAGCCCTCGTCGTGTTCGTCGCCCAGACCTCGCGCGATGACGGCACGCCGCAGCGGTGGGCCGAGTACGACACCGGACAGGCATCCGCCTACTTCAGCCTGCAGGCGCACGCGGCCGGACTCGCCACGCACCAGATGGGCGGCTTCGACCACGACGCCGTCGCGCGGGCCTTCGAGCTCGGCGCGAACCTCGAACCGGTCACGATCATCGCCATCGGAACCATCGGATCCCACGCCGGCATCTCCGAGGAGCTCCGCCAGCGCGAGAACGCCCCGCGCGTGCGTCGCGCCCTCGACGCCTCGGTCCTTCTCGACGCCTGACCCGCATCCGCTGGCGTCACCCTCCCGTGACCCCCGGCCGCCCCGGCTGGGTCAGGGGGCCGGGGCGGGGCCGGCCTGATCGCCGGTCACGCCGATCCGCTGCGCCAGCTGGTCCGGGCGGGGGTTGAGGTCGGGATGTGTCACGGCGACGAACGAGTACGCGTCGCCGTCGGGATCGGGGCCGCGCTCCTTGAACTCGATCGCCAGCTCGAACACGCGCCGGTCCAGCTCCGCCTTGTGCTCGGCGTTCAGGCGCAGTCCGAGCCACGTGAAGCGCACGTCCGCCGGATCGACGCCCTCCAGCTGCTGCCGCATCGTCTCGATCAGCACGACGGACTGGTTCGCGCCGAGCGATGTGCGCCACGACAGTCCCGTCGCCTTGTACGGCACCTCGCGCGCGCCGCGCCGCCCGGCACGCTCCGGCTCGGGCGCGAGCATCCCCGCCTCCACGAGCGTGCGCACGTGGTGCAGCATCGTGCCGGGGTTCACATCCAGCAGCTCGGCGAGCTCCTTGTTCGTGCGTGCGTCGAACCCGCACAGACGCAGGATGCGCAGGCGAAGCGGCGAACTCAGGGCGCGCGCGGCGAACTCGGCCTGCTGCTGCTCGTCTCGTTCCACGCCTCCACCGTACGTGACACGCCGCAGTGATTGACAGAACTCAATCTATCCCCTCAGACTGATTGGCATGTCCCAATCAGACGGGGTGGATGACGTCCCCGCCACCAAGACCTCGCTGTGGCGCGACGCGAACTTCCTCACCCTGTGGAGCGGTCAGTCCCTCGCGCAGTTCGGCGCGCAGATCACCGAACTGGCCGTTCCGGTGCTCGCCGTGCTGCTGCTCGGCGCATCCGAGTTCGAGATCGGCGTGCTCAACGCCGCCAACGTCGCCGCCTTCCTGCTGGTGGGCCTGCCCGCCGGCGCCTGGATCGACCGCCTGCGCAAGCGCCACGTCATGATCGCGGCCGACGTCGTGCGCGCCCTCGCGCTCGCGGCGGTGCCGGCGCTGTGGATGCTCGGGATTCTGGAGATCTGGCAGCTGGTCGCCATCGCGTTCGTGGTCGGGGTCGCGACGGTCTTCTTCGACGTGTCGTATCAGAGCATCGTCCCGTCGCTCGTGCGACCCCGGCAGATCGCCGAGGCGAACGGCAAGCTGCAGGCCACCTACGAGCTCGCGAACATCGCCGGCCCCGGCATCGGCGGCTGGCTCGTCGGCGTGCTCACCGCCCCGGTCGCGATGCTCGCGACCGCAGGCACGTACGCCGTGTCGGTCGTCGCGCTGCTGCTCACGCGCGACCGCGAGGAGCCGCGCGCCGCCGATGACCGCGCGCCGATCCTGCACGAGATCCGGGAGGGGCTGCAGTTCGTCTTCGGCGAGCGACTCCTGCGGCGGATCGTCGGCACGACCGCCACGTCGAACTTCTTCGCCGTCATCTCCACGACGCTCCTCCCCCTGTTCCTGCTGCGCGAGCTGGGCTTCACCCCCGCCGCGATGGGCGTGGTGTTCTCCCTCGGCGCGGTCGGCGGACTCCTCGGCGCCATCGCGACACCGCACATCGTCGCGCGCGTGGGCGAAGCCCGCGCCATCCCTCTCAGCGCCATCGGGTGCAGCCTCGCCGCCCTCGTGCTCCCGGTCGCCGCGATCACCCCGGCCTTCGCCTTCCCCCTGCTGGTCGTGCAGTCGTTCGTGCTGAGCTTCCTGGTGCTGCTGTACAACATCACCCAGGTGACCTTCCGGCAGCGGATCACGCCGCCGCGCCTGCTCGGACGCATGAATGCCTCGGTGCGGTTCATCGTATGGGGCGTCATGCCGCTGGCGGCACTGCTCGCCGGTGGGCTCGGCACGTGGCTCGGCGTCATCCCGACCATGTGGATCGGCGCGATCGGGCAGCTTCTGGCCGCCGGCTTCGTGCTGTTCGGTCCGTTCTGGAGCCTCCGCCGCCTGCCCGATGCCCCCACCGCCGGGTCGTCCCGCGGGTAGTCCCGCCGGCGAAGCGACCCGACGCGGTGCGCGGCGTGCCTAGAGTGGCCACATGGCCGCCCCCCGGATCGTCGCGATCGGAACCGCCGTACCGACCGCGCGTCTGACGCAGGACGAGGTGCGCGACATGTTCGCCGCGCAGCCGGGAACCAGCCGACTCACACAGCGCCTCATCCACGCCGCGTTCGACGCCGCCGACATCGAGACGCGCCACAGCGTGCTGTCCCAACTCGCATCCGGGCAGGCCGCCGACCCGACGGAGGCGCTGTTCCGGGATGCCGCCGGCACCCTGCACGCGCCGACGACCGGCGAGCGTAACGACCTCTACGTGCGGCACGCGCCCGGACTCTACGCACGGGCGGCACGGGCCGCACTGACCGACGCGCAGGTGGCCGCATCCGAGATCACGCACGTCGTGACCGTCTCGTGCACCGGATTCTTCGCCCCCGGCCCCGACTACCGTCTCGTGCGCCACCTCGACCTGCGCCCCGATGTCGAGCGCTACCACCTGGGGTTCATCGGATGCGCCGCGGCCCTTCCCGCCCTGCGCGTCGCCGAGCGGCTCGCCCGGTCCGACCCCGGCGCGGTCGTCCTCGTCGTGTGCGCGGAGCTGTGCTCGCTGCACATCCGGGTCTCCGATGATCCGCAGCAGATCGTGGCGGCGTCCGTCTTCGGCGACGGGGCGGGGGCGGCGATCGTCACCGGCGCGCCCGGGATCGGTCGGGCGGGCGGCCTCGAGCTGGCGGATTTCGCGACGACCCTCACCTCGGAGGGCGAGACCGACATGACGTGGACGATCGGCGACCACGGGTTCGAGATGATCCTGTCCGCCGAGGTGCCGCGCATCATCGGGCGCGAGATCCGCGACGCCGTGGGACCGGTGCTCGACGGCGTCGACGCGTGGGCGGTGCATCCCGGCGGGCGCAGCGTGCTCGACCGCGTCGAGAGCGGGCTGGATCTCGACCCGCAGGCGCTCGAGGCCTCCCGGCATGTGCTTCGGACCTACGGCAACATGTCCAGCGCGACGCTGCTGTTCATCCTGCGCGACCAGCTCGCCGACGACGCCGTCGCCGACGGTCGCACGGTCGGGGCGCTCGCCTTCGGGCCGGGCCTCACGGTCGAGTCGGCCCGCCTGACCAAGCGGACCCCCCGATGACGCTCGCCGCGCGCGACACGGCGCTGCGCGAGCTGATGGACGACCCCGCCTGCGATCCGGTGCGACTGGATGCGACCCTGCGGCGCTTCGACCTCGTCAACCGCCTCGTGTCCGGCTGGGGCACCGTCTACCGCTCCCGCCTGCGGTCGTATCTCCGCGGCCTGGAGCGCCCCGCGCGCGTGCTCGACCTGGGCTGCGGCGGAGGCGACCTGGTGCGGCGGCTCGCCGCCGCCACCGCGCGCGACGGCCTCGCGGTCACCGTCGTCGGCGCCGATCCCGACCCCCGGGCGCATCGGGTGGCGACCTCTACGCCTGCGCCGCCGAACGCGGCGTTCGTGTGCGCCGACGCGGCCGCGCTCGTCGCGCGCGGAGAGCGCTTCGACGCGGTGGTCTCCAACCACGTGCTCCATCACCTCGACGACGCTCTGCCCGCCGTCGTGGCGGCATCCGCGTCGCTCGCCCGAGGTCCCGTGCTGCACGGCGACATCGCCCGCGGGCGTCTCGCCTACGGGCTCTATGCGGTGGGCATCACGCCGCTCGCGCCCGGTACCTTCCTGCGCACCGACGGACTTCGCTCCATTCGTCGCAGCTTCACGCCGGCCGAGCTTCGCGCCACCCTCGCCGCGGTTCCGGGGCGCTGGACGGTCTCGACACCGGCGCCGTTCCGGGTGCTGGCCGAGGGGTCGGGCCGTGCGTGAGGTGATCGTCGTCGGCGCGGGGCCGGTCGGGATGCTGCTGGCCGGCGAGCTGTCGCGCCTCGGTGTCGACGTGGAGCTTCTCGAGCGTCGCCCGTCGGCCGGGGGCGGCACACGCGCGATCGGCGTGCACTCCCCGGTGCTCGCCACCCTCGAGCCGTCGGGCCTCACGGAGCGGGTGCTCGCCTCCGCCGCACGCGTCACGCGCGGCGAGGCGCGGTCCCGAGGCGACGTGCTCGGCGTGGTGCGGTTCGACCGGCTCTCGCGCCGGTTCCCATTCGTCGCGACACTGCCGCAGGCGGCGACCGAGGCCGTGCTCGCAGAGGCCGCACCTGAGCCGGTGCGCTCGGCGACCGTCACGGCGGTGCTGCCGGCGCCGGACCACGTGCGCGTGCGCGCCGCCGTCTCCGGGGGGATCACCGAGCGCGACGCACGCGTCGTGGTCGTCGCGACCGGCTCCGGCGGACGCGACGTCGTCTATCGCACCGACGCGCTCGCACGGCGCTTGTATCCGGACCGCTACCTGATGACGGATGCGACCGCCGCGATCGACGCGGACACCTCGGTCGCGGCTGTGCACCTCGACGCCGCCGGCGTGCTGGAGTCGTTTCCGCTGCCGGGCGGCCGGCGGCGGTTCGTCGCGTGGGACGCCGCCCCGCACGCATCCGACACCGCCGCGACGCGAGGCGCGCGCCTGCGCGAGGCGATGGCCGTTCGCGGCGAGGCGCAGGCGGGCGAGGGCGTGGCTGCGGCGACCTCGTTCGGCGTGCGGAGGATGGTCGCGCCGCGCATGCGCCGCGACCGCATCCTCACCGTCGGCGACACCGCCCATGAGGTGAGCCCGATCGGCGGGCAGGGCATGAACCTGGGTCTGCTCGACGCGATGACCCTCGCGCCGCTGCTGGCGAAGTGGATGCGCACGGGCACCGCGCCGACGACCCTCGACGCGTGGGAGCGCCGGCGCGTTCGATCGGCACGCGTGTCCGCGGCGATCGCGGCCGGCAACACCGCGCTCGGGCGCCCCGCCTCGCGCCGCATCGACCGCCTGCGCACGGGCGCGCTGCGCGCCCTGCTGGCCACACCCGCATCCCTCGTTCTCGCCCACGCCTACGCGATGGGCTTCGACGCCGACGCCTGAGGCGACCCCGGCCCGGCCGGCAGCGCAGGCAGCGCAGGCAGCGCGGGCAGCGCGACCATGCGGGGGGGGGAGTCAGGCGGCGAGCGCCCCGCCGGTCGCGACCAGCTGCACGGCGAGCAGCAGGGCGGCGGCCATGACGAGCGAGAACAGCAAACGCGCGCGGGGGCGTGAGAGCGCGACGACCACCGTCGCCGCGGTGAGGGCGAGGGCAGCCCCGAAGAAGATCCAGCCCAGCGGCGGGATGGCGGCGGCATCCGCCCCGACCGGACCCAGCAGCGTCGCGACGGCACCGACGAAGAGCCCGCCGATGGCGAGCAGAGTCGAGACGCGGGCGCCGAGGATGTGCGGCAGACCCCGCACCCCGGTGCGGGCGTCGTCGTCGAGGTCGGGCAGCACGTTCACCAGATGGATGGCGGCGCCGAGCGCCGCGCCGGCGATCCACGCCCACGGTGCGGCGGGGGCCGGGGGCTGGGCGGACAGCGGCGCGAGGGAGGGAAAGGCCCCGAAACCGACGAGGAACGGAACGATCGAGACCGGCGTCGCCTTGAGCCCGGCGTTGTACGCCCAGGCCGCCGCGAGGAAGAGGGCGTGGGCGGCGAGCATCCCGAACCCGATCGCGAGGGACAGTCCGACGGCGAGGGCGAGGCACGCGTAGGCGGCCGTCCAGGCCTGGGCGGCCGTCGCGTCGCCGCGCGCGAGCGGCTTGTCGGTGCGCCCGACGACGCGGTCGCGGGGAAGGTCGATGACGTCGTTGGAGATGCCGACGGAGAGCTGCCCGAAGAACACCGCCGCCGTCAGCAGGGCCAGGTGCGCCGGCGGCACGCCCGCCGCGGCACCGAGGGCGAGCGCCAGGGCGGTGACGACGAGCGTCGGGCCGGGGTGGGAGGAGCCCCACAGCGCGCGGACGACTCCCGCCACGCTCCGTCGATGCCGCTCCCCCATGCCTGCACGCTACCGGCCCGGCACCGCCCGTCGGCCGCACGGCCTCGCCCGCGCGGCGTCGACAACACAGGAGATCCGCGCCGCATGACCGACAAGAGGGGGCTGCGGC
Organism: Microbacterium luteum; assembly: GCF_015277875.1. Classification (NCBI taxonomy): domain Bacteria; kingdom Bacillati; phylum Actinomycetota; class Actinomycetes; order Micrococcales; family Microbacteriaceae; genus Microbacterium; species Microbacterium luteum. The sequence goes on from NZ_CP063814.1 coordinate 3,204,620, forward strand.
GCGGATTCCGGCGAAATCACCTGCGTTGTTCACCGCGGCACCCGCCCGGGGCGCGGCGGCACGGGCGTCAGTCGTCGAGGAGCTCCGCCTCGATCACCTCGTCCTCGTCGGGCTCGGCGGCGGCCGGGGCCGTCGCGGGGCCGTCGCTGGTGAGCACGAGGGTCGAGCCGTCGGCGGCCATGTCGACCCGCACCACGTCGCCGTCGCGCACATGGCCCGACAGCAGGGCCATCGCGAGACGGTCCTGCACCTCGGACTGGATGAGCCGCCGCAGCGGCCGCGCGCCGAAGATCGGGTCGTACCCGCGCTCGGCGAGCCACGCACGTGCGTCGGGGGTCACCGCGAGCGTCAGCCGACGATCCCGCAGGCGGCGCTGCAGCGCGTCGACCGCGAGCTCCACGATCTGCGCGAGGTCGTCTTCGGTGAGCGCCTGGAAGATCACGATGTCATCGAGGCGGTTCACGAACTCCGGCTTGAACGCCTGGCGCACGAGGCCCTGCACCTGCTCGCGCTTCTGCTCGAGCGGGATGGTCGGGTCGATGAGGATGGGCGAGCCGAGGTTGGACGTGAGGATCAGGATGACGTTCTTGAAGTCGACGGTGCGACCCTGCCCATCGGTGAGGCGGCCGTCGTCCATCACCTGCAGCAGCACGTCGAAGACCTCGGGATGCGCCTTCTCGACCTCATCCAGGAGGACCACGGAGTAGGGCCGACGGCGCACGGCCTCGGTGAGCTGCCCGCCCTGCTCGTAGCCGACGTATCCGGGAGGGGCGCCGACCAGTCGCGACACCGAGTGCTTCTCGCCGTACTCCGACATGTCGATGCGCACCATGGCGTGCTCGTCGTCGAAGAGGAACTCGGCGAGGGCCTTGGCCAGCTCGGTCTTTCCGACGCCCGTGGGGCCGAGGAAGAGGAACGATCCGGTCGGGCGGTCCGGGTCGCTGATGCCCGCGCGCGAGCGGCGCACCGCATCCGAGACGGCCTTGACCGCATCCTTCTGCCCGATGAGCCGCTTGCCGAGCTCCTTCTCCAGGTGCAGCAGCTTCTCGGTCTCGCCCTGCATGAGGCGTCCGACGGGAATGCCGGTCCACGACGCGATGACGCCGGCGATGTCGTTCTCGGTGACCTGGTCGCCGACCATCCGCTCGCCGGCGGGCTCTTCGCGCTCGGCCTCGAGCAGGCCGCGTTCGAGCGCCGGGATCTCGGCGTAGAGCAGGCGCGAGGCGCGCTCGAGGTTGCCCTCGCGCTGAGCGCGCTCGGCCTCCATGCGGGCGGCGTCGAGGCGGGTCTTGAGGTCGCCGACGCGGTTGAGCGAGGCGCGCTCGCGCTCCCATCGCGACTGCAGCTCGCCGAGCTTCGCCTCCTCGGCCGCGAGGTCGGCGCGCAGGGCCGCGAGCCGCTCCTTGGCGGCGTCGTCCTTCTCCTTCTTCAGCGCGAGCTCCTCGAGCTTGAGGCGGTCGACGTGGCGGCGCAGCTCGTCGATCTCGAGCGGCGCGGAGTCGATCTCCATCCGCAGCCGCGACGCGGCCTCGTCGATCAGGTCGATGGCCTTGTCGGGAAGCTGACGGCTCGGGATGTAGCGGTGCGACAGGGATGCGGCGGCCACGAGCGCGCCGTCGGCGATGGCGACCTTGTGGTGCGCCTCGTAGCGCTCCTTGAGTCCGCGCAGGATGGCGACGGTGTCCTCGACCGACGGCTCGCCGACGTAGACCTGCTGGAAGCGGCGCTCGAGGGCGGCATCCTTTTCGATGAACTCGCGGTACTCGTTGAGCGTGGTCGCGCCGATCAGGCGCAGCTCGCCGCGGGCGAGCATGGGCTTGAGCATGTTCGCCGCGGCGACCGATCCCTCCCCGCCACCGGCCCCCATGAGCACGTGGAGCTCGTCGATGAACGTGATGACGCGCCCCTCGGACTCGGTGATCTCCTTCAGGACGCTCTTGAGCCGCTCCTCGAACTGGCCGCGGTACATCGCCCCGGCCACGAGCGCGGAGATGTCGAGCGTGATGAGCTCCTTGTCCTTGAGCGACTCGGCGACGTCGCCCGCGACGATCCGCTGGGCGAGGCCCTCGACGACGGCGGTCTTGCCGACGCCGGGCTCCCCGATGAGCACCGGGTTGTTCTTCGTGCGTCGCGTGAGCACCTGGCTGACGCGACGGATCTCGGAGTCGCGGCCGATGACCGGGTCGAGCTTTCCCTGCCGCGCGCGGTCGGTGAGGTTGATCCCGAACTGTTCGAGGGCGCTCTGCTGCTCCTCCTGCCCGGGCATCTGGGTGGCGTTCATGTGTCACGTCTCCTGACGTCGATTCCAAAGTTGAGTTTGCTTGGCTCAACTTTAGCACCGGAAGTGGATGCACGCGAGCAACGACCGGATCTCCGGCCGGTACGGTTCGTTCCGCCGCCCTCAGTTCGGACGCGCGGGGAGGGCGATGCGGAACTGCGTCCCCTCGCCGACGGCGCTCGTGGCGGACATCGTGCCGTCGTGAGCGGTGACGATCGCCTTCGTGATCGACAGGCCGAGTCCGACGCCCTTGATCGCCTGACGTGTAGCCATCTTCGATCGGAAGAACCGCTCGCTGAGCTGCTCGAGATCGTCGGGCTCGATGCCCATCCCGGTGTCGGTGACGGTGACGACGGCGTGCCCGTCCTCCCGACCGACGACGATGGTGACCGAACCGCCCGACGGGGTGAACTTGACGGCGTTGGAGACGAGATTGTCGATGGACTGGCCGATGCGGCGGCCGTCCGCGTGCAGATGCAGCGGCGCGTCGGGCACGTGCACGGCTACGGCAACGCCGGCACGCTCGGCGACGGGGAGGATCGACTCGCCCGCAGCAGACGCGATGGCCGCGATGTCGACGCTCTCGCGGCGCAGGGGAATCTTCCCCGCCTCCACCTGCGCGATGAACAGGAGGTCGCCGACCAGCTGGAGGAGGCGATTGGCATTGCGCTGCGCTACCCCGATGAACCGCTTCTGATCCTCGGAGAGGGTCTCCTCCTCCTCGATCACGAGCTCGAGATAGCCGAGGATGGAGCTGAGGGGCGTGCGCAGCTCGTGCGAGATCGTGCCGACGAACTCGTCCTTCAGGCGCGTGATCTCCTTGGCGTGACGGGCGTCGCGCAGAACGAAGGTGTAGCCGACCCTCTCGTCGCCGACGCGCCGCTCGGCGCATGTGAGGTAGACCGGGATCTCCACCCCGTCGACCGAGCGCACGAGCAGGTCACCCTCGCCCTGACCGGCAGAGCGACCGATCTCGACCAGTCGCGGCAGGATCTCGGCTTCGTCTGCGACACTGTCGTCGGCAGCAGGAAGTCCCACCGTGCGGGGAACGAACAGGTCGCCGACGGCCTCCTCGCCGCTGTGCGCTCCGTCACCGCCGAGGATGTCGGCCACGTCGTAGCCGAGGAGCAGCTCAGCCCCCGGCCCCCACCCCACGATGCGGCCCCGCTCGTCGGTGACGATGACGGCCTCGTTGTCCATCGCCTCCCAGATGCTCTTCGCGAATGCCTCGGATTCGCGAAGCCCCTCGGCAGCGGCGGCGAGCTCGGTCCTGCCGCGCTCCGCCTCCTCGAGCAGCCGGGCACGCTCGCCCGAGAGTTCGGCCACTTCTGTCAATCGCGCCCTCGCCGAGCGCGTGGTCTCGTTCACGACGATCGCGACGGCCGCGATCACCACGGCGACGAAGACGACGCGCACGAGTTGCCCGTTGCCCCAGGCCTCCAGCCCGGAGAAGTAGGGCCCGAGGAAAGCCACGACGAGCGCGCCGATCCCGAAGGCCACCATGCGGCGGCCGGGGAGCGTGGCGACCCAGACGATCGGGAGGAGGATGATGACCGAGAACATCGACGCCGAGCCACCGGTTCCGACGCGGAAGAGCCCGATCGCGAGAATGGCCAGGATCGGCACGACGGCCACCCCGTCGCGACGCACTCGGTGCCAGGGGACCAGGACGGCCGCGACTTCCAGGAGCGCGAGCCATACCACGGACGACCACATCGCGACCGGGTCGGTGATCTGACCGGCTCCGAACAGCCACACCGCCGGAAGTGCGAGCACGACCAGCAGAAGGGTGGGCAGCAGGAGCAGCCCCGGATGCGAGCGCCTGCCGGCACCACTGCCAGGCGTGCGCGCGGTCGCCGTCGGCGTCATCGGGAGGGCTTCAGCTGATCAAGGACCCGTCGCACCTGCGCGGCGGTGAACGGCTTGGGCAGGTGCGCGTCTGCGGTCGGGAACTGTGCCGGATCGAGCACGGAGCAGATGACGATCCTCGCTCCCGGGGCGAGGGCCCGAACGCGGTCCATCGCCCGCCAACCATCGTCTCGTCCGCGGAGCAGCAGATCGACGACCGCGATGTCGGGAGCCTTCTCCACGAGGAGCGGCTCCGCGGCGTCGGTACCGGCCGCCGTGCGCACGTCGCATCCGGCGCGCGTGAAGAGGGTCCGAAGCAGCTCTCGCTGATCGTCGACATCGTCGATCACCAGCACGTCGGGTGAAGCGCTCATCCCAGGATCATTCCACAGCGGGACGCTCGCGACGGCCGCGCGCGAGACGTTCGACGATCGCGACCAAGTCCTTCGACGACAGCGGCTTGGCGAGGTAGTCGTTCGCGCCTTCGCGTCGTGCGCGCTCGGCGTACTCGCCGCCGGCGTGAGCGGTCATGATCACCACGGCGAGATCCGATCGCCGCGCACGGATGTCGCCGAGAAGCTCGAAGCCCCCGCGCCCCGGCAGTTCCAGGTCGGTGATGACGACGTCGGGATCGAACTCCGACTCGAGCGCTTCGTAGCCGTCCGCACTGGCGAGCACCTTCACCTCACAGGGCAGGCGACGGTGCAGGATCGTCTGGACATAGAGGGCGACGTCCTCATCGTCCTCCACGACGATCACGCGGAACGGCTCGTCAGTCACATCTGTCACGATACGCGGAGGCGGCGGTCCGCCAAGACCCTCGCGTCAGGCTGCCGGCACCGACGGCGCCACCGCCGCGACCGCCTCGTCGACGCAGGCGAAGCGCGCCCGGTAGGCCGTGGGGGTCACGCCGAGCATGCGGGAGAAGTTCTGCCGCAGCACCGCGGCGGAGCCGAATCCGCACGCCTCGGCAATGCGGTCCAGGCCCTGATCGGTGCGCTCGAGCAGACGCTGGGCGTGGATGACGCGCTGCCGCGCGAGCCATGCGGCGGGCGTCGTGCCGTGATCGGCCTTGAAGCGCCGCGCGAAGGTGCGCGGCGACATGTGAGCCCGGGCGGCGAGTTGGTCGACGGTCAAGTCGAGCGCGAGGTTCTCCAGCATCCAGTCGGTGACCGCCGACAGCGACAGCGAGGCGACTTCGGGGAGAGGATGGTCGATGAACTGGGCCTGGCCGCCGTCGCGCTGCGGCGGCACGACCATGCGCCGCGCGATCGTGTTCGCGGCCTCGGCGCCGAGCTCCTGTCGCAGCAGGTGCAGGCTCGCGTCGAGACCCGCGGCCGTGCCCGCGCTCGTGATGATCCGTCCATCCTGCACGTAGAGAACGTCGGGGTCGACGTCGATGCGCGGGTACATCTCGATCATCGTGTCGGTGTACATCCAGTGCGTGGTGGCTCGGCGCCCGTCGAGAACGCCGGATTCGGCGAGGATGAACGCGCCGCTGCACAGGCTCAGCAGCCACGCGCCCCGCGCGTCGGCCTGACGCACCGCGTCAAGCACGCGCGCATCGGTGCGGCCCCATTTCTCGCGCGGGAGCGGCGCGACGATCACCAGATCGGCCTCGGCGGCGAACGACAGATCGTGCTCGACGTTGATCGAGAAGCCCATCCCGGACTGCACGACTCCCGGGTCGGGTGCCAGCACGCGGAAGTCGAAGTTCTGGATGCCGTCGCGACTGCGATCGAGCCCGAAGGCCTCGCACGCGACGCCGAATTCGAACGGCGCGAAGCCGTCCTGGACGATACAGGCGACCGTTCTCACTTCGACCTCCGGGATTGGGGACGTCATGGCAGTTTTACACCGATGTGTGTCCATTCTGCCACTTCTGTCTTTTTCCCGCTCGGCGTAGCTTTTCTGCCATGGTCATCCTCATCGCTTTCGCCGCCCTGGCCGCCCTCGGCCTCGCCGGGACTCTCGTCGCCCTCGTCACCGACGCGCGTCACCGCATCCCGACCGACCCCCCACGCATCCCGCAACGCGAGAGCACGGCCGACGAGACCCGGGCGAATGTCCGAGACACCGGTGCGCGCAGCCGGGTCTCGGTCGCGCGGCCCGGTCTCGCCGGCGGGCGTCAGAGCACGCCGGCGTAGACCTCGAGCATCGCCGCGGTGCGCGAGGACTGGCGGAAGGCCGCCGCGACCCGCTCCTCGGGGACCGGGGCGGAGCCGGCGGCGATGTCGGACGCCGCCCGCCGGAGCGCCTCGCCGAGGGCTTCGACCGACGCACCGGCGACATCCCACCTTCCGGCGCCGAGCTCCGCGCCGATGTCGGGGTCGCTCACGATCGCGGGTATGCCGAGGCTGGCCGCCTCGAAGACCGTCATCCCCTGGGTCTCGAACCCGATCGAGGTCTGCACGACGGCATCGGCGCGATGGATGCGCCGCAGCGTCTCGGCATAGGGCAGTCGTCCGGCGAAGCCGACGTTCGTCCCGGTCGGCGCGTGCAGGCCGTGTGCCGTGACGAACCGCTGCGCCGCGCGCAGCTGGCCACCGCCGCCGATGATCTCGACGTCGGCGGCGGGCCGGGCGAAGGCCAGAGCCTCGAGGAAGGGCATCAGGCGCTTCTCGGGGCTCATCCGGCCGAGCCACACCAGTCGCGGTCGCCCGCCGGGAGCCGGCGGCGCCTCGGCGCGCACGGCATCGAGGAGGTCGTCGTGGATGCCGTTCCACACGACGTCGACGCCCTCGCCGCGTGCCGGCGAGACGCCGTGTGCCTCGAGGCGGCGCGCGAAGTGCGTCGAGGGCGCCGTCACGGCCGACGCGCGCTCGGCGAATCGGCGGAGGTAGGCCCAGCCGTCGGCGCCGCGCGTGCGCGAGCCGATCGCGCGCCGCTGCCAACCGCCGAGGAGCCGCAGCACGGCGCGCGGCGCGGGGGTGGTCGCGGCGATGCCGACATCCACGCGGTTGTGCATGGTGTGCACGACGGGACGATCGTGGCGGGCGGCGTAGCGGTGTCCGAGGAAGGCTCCCCAGAAATCGGCCTGCACGTGCACGACGTCGACGGGCGGGCGCGCGGCCAGCGCGTCATCCACCCAGCGGTCGGTGCGACCGCCGGGCCAGGACAGCGAGTACTCGCGATCGAACGTTATCGGGATCGACGGCACGTCGACGTAGGCGTCGTCGGGGGCGACCGCCGCCGCCCGGCGTCCGTGGAGGGCGGGGGCGACGATCGTGACGGTGTGCCCGGCTCGCTCGAGGAACTCGCGCTGCAGGCGCATCGAGACCTGCGCGCCACCGAGCGATTCGACGTGCTGATCGCCGAACATCACCACGTGCACGGCGTCACTCCGGGAGCGGTTCGCCGCGGTAGAGGGCTTCGAAGGTGTCGAGGGTGCGGTTGATGTCGTGCACGGCCACCCCGTCGAGAGATGCCTGCTGCATCCGTCGGCGTTCATCGGCGTCGGCGGTGAGCACGTCGGTCAGCCGAGCGGCGAGTTCGTCGACGTCGCCGGGGGTGAACAGGTAGCCGTTCTCGCCGTGGTGCACGAGGTGCGGCAGCGCCACGGCGTCGGCGGCGACCACGGGAAGCGCCGAGGCCATCGCCTCCATCGTGGCGATCGACTGCAGCTCGGCGATCGAGGCGATCGCGAAGACGCTGGCCCGGGAGTACAGGCGCCGCAGCTCCTCGTCGGAGACGTGTCCGTGGAACACGACCCGATCCTCGAGCCCGAGCTCGTGCACGAGGTTCTCGAGGCTCTTGCGCTGGTCCCCGCCCCCGACGATGTCGAAGCCCGCCTGGAGCGCCGGGTCGAGGGCGGCGAGCGCCCGCAGCACGACGTCGATCTGCTTCTCGCTGGTGAGGCGTCCGACGAACAGCACCCGGTTCTCGGCGCGCGGCTTCAGGTCGGGGGTGTAGTTGCCCTTGTCGATGCCGCAGCTGACGGGGATGACATCCGACACGTCGATCGTGGCCTCGAGGAAGTCCGCCGCCTTGCGCGTGGGCGTCGTCACGGCGCGCGTCGAGGAGAGGGTGCGCTCCGCGTCGCCCCACGCCCAGCGGATGACGGCGTCGGTGATCCGCTGCGGCAGCACCGTGAAGTCGAGGATGTTCTCGGCCATCACGTGATTGGTCGCGACGACGGGGATCCCTCGGCGGTTCGCCTCGTAGGCGAGACCGCGCCCGATGATGATGTGGGACTGGATGTGCACGACGTCGGGCTTGACCTCGTCGAGCACACGGCGGGCGTAGTGCTTCGACCGCCACGGCCACACGAACCGCAGCCAGTCGTGCGGGGGCCAGCGCACCGAGGGGAGTCGGTGCACGCACATCTGGACGCCCTCGACGGTCTCGATGCCCGGCGCCGCACGTCGGTAGCGCTGGTTCGGGGCCACGACGTGCACCTCGTGGCCGCGACCGACGAGTCCGGCGGCCAGGCGCTCCGCGAAGCGGGCAGCCCCGTTGATGTCCGGTGCGAAGGTGTCGCAGCCGATGACGACGGTGAGGGGGCGGCGGGGATCGGGCGTGGCGGGGTCGGTCACGGGATGCGGGCTGCCTATCTGTGCGGCGGCGGAGCGCAGCGGCTGTCTGCGGAGGATGGCGCGGGTGGATCGCACCGGTTCGCGCGCGCGTCAACTGTACCGAAGAACCCCGGTCCGATCCGGGAGCGGCGCCCCGCCTTGTCGCCACGCTCTCGAGTGCCCTGTCAGGCGCGCGCCGTACGCTGGGCGCATGCCGCGACTGCACGCTGACGCCGACGAGCACCTCTGGGTTCCCGTGACGGGGTCACTGGGATTCCGCGGGCGCCGGCACCGCAAGGCCGCGATCCGCATGCTGCTGACGCAGGCGAACCGCGCGGCGGGCGCGGTCGACCGGCCCGGCAGCGGCTTCCTCGCATGGGCGATGAGCCAGGCGGCGCCGCTGCTGATGAAGCGCGCGAACGGGCGCGTGCTGGTGTGGGTGTGGAAGAGCGACCCCGACCTGCTCGTGGCGATGGCGCAGGTGCAGGAGGCGACCGCTCAGGCGCGGGCCGCGCGCGCGATGATGCCCATGGAGTACGACGACACCGAGTCGTTCCGCAGCCCCTTCCTCGGGATGGGCGAGAAGCTCGCGATGCCCCTGCCGCCCGACCCGCGCACGCCGCCCTTCGCCACCTACACGTGGGACACGGGCTCTCACTTCGTCACCGTCACGTGCGTCTGCGGAGACCGAGAGCGGTTCGGCACCGTCATGGGCTCCATGGACGACCTCGCGCGCACCGTGCGGGTGGCGGATGATCTGACGGTCGGCGAATCCGCCGGCGTGCTGCGCATCGACCCCGCCTGAACGGGTCGCGGCACGTGCCCGCTACGGCCGAGGGTGCCCGACGACCCCCTTGCGCAGCACGGCGTTGCCGTAGGTGCGCGTCTCCCCGGTGCGGATGACGAGGAACGCCGCGCGCGCGACGTCGTAGTAGGCGAAGCGATCGATGAAGGCCGTCGTCTCCGGCGTCGTGCCGGCGGCATCCATCAGCTCGCGCTGCACCTCGAGCACGGTGCCGTCGGCGGAGGTCATGAGGTCGAGCGACGGGGCATCGTCGAGCGGAACGACGGTGCGGATCGCGCGCAGCACGTCGGGCGTCGTCGCACCCGGGAGGTTCACGAGCCTCGTCGCGACGGCCGCGGCGGGAAAGTGCGCGTCGGCGATGACGACGGCGTCGGAGTGGCCCATGTCGTCCAGATGGTGCAGCAGTTCACCCGACAGCAGCGGGTGGATTCCTTCGAGCATGTCGTTCCTTCCAGCTCAGGCGGGGATGAGCGCCGCGTCGGCGAGCTCGGCCCAGAACCCGTCCGGCACCGGCAGGCGCATGTACTCGGCATTCTGCACCAGGTGCGCCGGGCGACTCCCCCCGACCACGACGGAGCGCACCGCAGTGTCTCGGAGCGGGAACTGCACGGCCGCCGCCGGCAGCGGCACCTCCCAGTCGGCGGCGATCGCCGTGATGCGCTGCAGGCGCTCCCACACGTCGTCGGGCACGCCGCCGTACTCGTAGCGGCCCTCGCGCGAGGGCTTCGCGGTCGCGAGCAGGCCGGAGTTGAACACGGATGCCGCCACCACATCCGTGCGGCTGCGATGACACGCGGGGAGCGCTTCGGCGGCGGCGGGCTGCTCCAGGAGCGTGTAGCGGCCGGCGATCATGACGACGTCGAGGTCGGCGGCGCCGACGCCGCGCACGACGGTGTCGGCGACCATCGTGCCGATGCCGACGGCCCGCACGACACCCTCGGCGCGGAGCTGCTCGAGCGCGGGGAGCGCCTCGGCCACGGCGAGGTCGAGGTCGTGGCGCTCGGGGTCGTGCAGATAGACCATGTCGATGCGATCGAGCCCCATCCGCTGAAGCGACTCGGAGATGCTCGTGCGGATGCCGTCGGCGCTGACATCCCACTCGCGGCGCAGCGTCGTCGGAACGTGGAAGTCGTGGTCGAGGTCGAGACCGCCGTCGTCGTCGGGGTTCGGGCGCAGCAGGCGCCCGACCTTCGTGGAGACCACGTACTCGTCGCGCGGCTTGGTCGAAAGGAACGCGCCCAGCCGGCGCTCGGACAGCCCGAGCCCGTAATGCGGCGCGGTGTCGAAGTAGCGGATGCCGCTCTCCCACGCCGCCTCGAGGATGGCGAACGCGTCATCGTCGCTCATCGCGCGGAAGAGGTTGCCGACGTTGGCGGCGCCGTAGCCGAGCGGGGTCAGCGTCGGCGTGCGCGGCTCAGGCGACGACATGCGCGCCCGTCCACGTGTAGGTGGCGATGCTCTCGGCCTTCATCTCCATGCCGGCGCCCGGCGCGAGCGGCGGCATGTACGCGCCGTGGCGGATGTCGGTGGGCGTGATGAAGTGCTCGTGCAGATGATCCACGTACTCGATCATCCGCCCGTCCCGGCTGCCGCTGACGGCGACGAAGTCGAACATCGACAGGTGCTGCACCGCTTCGCAGAGCCCCACGCCGCCCGCGTGCGGGCAGACCGGAACCCCGAACTTCGCCGCCAGCAGGAGGTTGGCGACGTTCTCGTTGACGCCCGCGACGCGCACCGCATCGATCTGCATGACCGAGATCGCCTCGGCCTGGAGCAGCTGCTTGAAGATCATGCGGTTCTGCGCGTGCTCTCCCGTGGCCACGCGCACCGGCGCGACACCGCGGGCGATCTCGGCGTGACCGAGGATGTCGTCGGGGCTCGTCGGCTCCTCGATCCACGCGAGGTCGAACTCCGCCAGCGCCCGCACCCACTCGATCGCCTCGGAGACCTCCCAGCGCTGGTTCGCGTCGATGGCGATCGGGAAATCGGGCCCGCAGACCTCGCGCGCGATGCGCAGGCGGCGCACGTCGTCGTCGAGATCGGCGCCGACCTTGAGCTTGATCTGGGGGAATCCTTCGGCGATCGCCTCGCGGCACAGGCGCGTGAGCTTCTCGTCGGAGTAGCCGAGCCAGCCCGGGCTCGTCGTGTAGGCGGGATAGCCGTCGGCCAGTAGGGCCGCCTCACGCTCGGAGCGACCCGCCTCGGCACCGCGGAGGATCTCCAGCGCCTCGTCGGGGGTCAGGGCGTTGGTGAGGTAGCGGAAGTCGACCAGCCCGACGATCTCCTCGGGGGTCATCCGCGACAGGAGCCGCCACAGCGGCATTCCCGCACGCTTGGCCTTGAGGTCCCACAGGGCGTTGACGACGGCGCCGATCGCCATGTGCATGACGCCCTTCTCGGGCCCGAGCCAGCGCAGCTGCGAGTCGCCGATGAGCCCGCGCCACGTGGCGCCCATGTCTTCGAGGAGGGGTTCGAGCTCCTGCCCGACGAGGTGGCCGGCGAGCGCGTCGATCGCGGCGACCTGCACGTCGTTGCCGCGGCCGATCGTGAAGACGAACGCGTGACCGGCCTCGCCCGCGTCGGTGACGACCTGCACGTAGGCGGCGGAGTAGTCGGGGTCGAGGTTCATCGCGTCGGAGCCGTCGAGACTGAGCGACGTGGGAAAGCGGATGTCTGTCGTGTCCAGTGAGACGATGCGGGTCACAGGTACTCCTCCTCGAGCCGCGGCTTCCGCGGGAACCTTGGAAGTGTAAACATCGGATGTCTATACTGTCAATTGCCACCAGGGTCGCAGGCGCTGACGCGTGCGCGGCCGCACACTGTCGTACGGGAGATTCATGAAATTCGCACGCCTCGGGCCGGTCGGCCACGAGATCCCCACCGTCGTCGACGGAGATCGCCATCTCGACCTGCGACCCCTCACATCCGATGTCACGGGGGACTTCCTCGCCGCCGATCCCGTATCGCGTGTGTCCGCGGCCATCGAGGCCGGACGGCTCCCCGAGCTCGACGTCGACGGTCTGCGCATCGGCGCACCGATCGCCCGCCCCTCGGCCGTCATCTGCGTCGGGATGAACTACGCCGCCCACGCGGCGGAGTCGGGTTCCGCGCCGCCGGAGATCCCGATCATCTTCCTCAAGACCCCCAACACCGTCGTCGGTCCGGACGACGAGGTCATGATCCCGCGCGACAGCGTCAAGACCGACTGGGAGGTCGAGCTCGGCGTCGTGATCGGCACGCGCACCGCCTACCTCGACAGCCGGGACCAGGCCCGCGCGCACATCGCCGGCTACGTCGTCGCGAACGACGTGTCCGAGCGAACGTTCCAGCTCGAGGTCTCGGGAGGCCAGTGGTCGAAGGGCAAGTGCTCCTTCGGGTTCAGCCCCACCGGGCCGTGGCTGGTCACCGCCGACGAGGTCGATCCCGACGCCCTGAGCCTGCGCAGCTTCGTCAACGGGGAACCGCGCCAGGACTCGAACACCGCCGACATGATCTTCCCGGTCGACGAGATCGTCTACCAGCTGTCGCAGTACATGACCCTCGAGCCGGGCGACCTCATCCTCACCGGGACCCCGGAGGGCGTGGCGCTGTCGGGGCGCTTCCCGTACCTGGCCCCCGGTGACGTCGTCGAGATCGAGATCGACGGACTCGGCCGGCAGCGACAGGTCTTCACGGCATGGGAGCCCGCGTCGTGACCGGCGTGCTCGACGGCCTCGTCGCGGTCGTCACCGGCGGCGCGTCGGGGATCGGCGCCGCGATCGCCGAGCGCCTGCACGCCTCGGGCGCGCACGTGGCCGTGCTCGACCTCGATCCGACGGGGGCCGACGAGCGCTTCGCCGCCTTCACCGCCGACGTGTCGGACCGAGCGAGTGTGGATGCCGCGATCGCGGCCGTCGGCGAGCGCTTCGGCCGCATCGACATCGTCGTCAACAACGCCGGCATCGGAGCACAGGGCGATGTCGCCGCGAACGACGACGATGAATGGGCGCGCGTGCTGTCGATCAACGTCACCGGCATCGCGCGCGTCAGCGCCGCCGCCCTCCCCTGGCTGCGCCGCTCGCCCGCGGCGGCCATCTGCAACACGGCGTCCATCGCGGCGACCGCGGGCCTGCCGCAGCGCGCCCTGTACAGCGCGTCGAAGGGGGCGGTGGCCGCACTCACCCGCGCCATGGCCGCCGACCACCTGCGTGAGGGCATCCGCGTCAACGCGGTGAACCCCGGCACGGCCGACACCCCGTGGGTGGGACGCCTGCTCGCGAGCGCGCCGGATCCCGAGGCCGAGCGCGCCGCGCTGGAGGCGCGCCAGCCCCACGGGCGTCTCGTCTCCGCCGCCGAGGTCGCCGAGGCCGTGCACTACCTCGTCAGTCCGGGCGCCGGATCGACCACCGGCACCGCGATCGAGGTCGACGGGGGGATGGGCCCGCTGCGGCTGCGTCCGACGTCGTGACCGCGGGCGGCGGGGCGCGACCCGCACGGGATGCGCCCCGCCGCTCTCAGGCCGCCGCCGAAAGCCGGTAGGTGCGCTCGGCGGTCGACCAGAGGATGGCGTCCCGATCGCCGGGATCGAGTCGGGACGACCATTCCGTGACGAATCTCGCCCACCGTCCGTACGGCGTCGACACCGGCCAGTCCCCGCCGAACATCAGCCGCTCGGGCCCGAAGGCCTCCAGCGCCACGTCGAGATAGGGCCGCAGTCCCTCGGACGTCCACGGCCCGCGTGCTTCGGCCGGCAGACCGGAGATCTTCGCGACGGTGTTCTCCCGCGCGGCGAGCGCCGCGATGTCCCCCATCCACCGCGCGGCCGGGGCGGAGGAGAGATCGGGTTTGCCGAGGTGGTCGAGCACGATCGTCAGCTCCGGCACGGCGTCGGCCAGCGCGACGACATCGGCCAGCTGATCGTGTCGCACGCACGCGTCGAAGGTGAGCCCGGCCCGCGCGATCGCGTGCGCCCCGGCGAGGAACTCCGGCGAGAGCGCGAACCCGCGGTCTTCGCCCTGCAGCAGACGTCGGATGCCTCGCACGAGCGGTCGCTTGCAGAGACGCGCGAGCACGTCGTCCAGGTCGGAGGGGCGCTCGACCGGCGCGAAGGCGACGACACCGCGGATGTCGGCGACGCCCGCCCGCTCGACGACCCAGTCGACCTCGTCGACGGCCTGCTCCGGCGCGCAGTCGGCCTGCACGAAGACGAAGGCGCGCTCGGATACGGCGGGCGCATCCTGCAGCGCGGCGGTCAGTTCGGCGACGTCGTGCCGCGCGGCCAGGGGGCCCTCCAGCCACGCGTAGTGCAGGTGATCCGGATCCCAGAGGTGGAGATGACTGTCGAGGAGGCGCACATCGTCCATTGTGGCGCGGACCGCGGTCGGCGTCGTGGAGGATGTCTCGCCCTACGATGTCGACATGGCCCTGACCGACGACGCGATCGAGCGCATCAAGGCGATGATCGTCGACGGCGAGATCGCCCCGGGCGACCGCCTCCCGCCCGAAAAGGAGCTGTCCGAGCGCCTCGGGCTCTCCCGCAACTCGCTGCGGGAGGCGGTGAAGGCGCTCGAGGTCATGGGCGTGCTCGCCGTGCGGCGCGGCGACGGCACGTACGTCACCAGCCTCGAGCCAGGACTCCTCCTCGACGCGGTGTCCTTCCTCGCCGACCTCCACGACGACACCTCGCTGCTGGAGATCTTCCAGGTGCGCCGCATCCTCGAGTCGCACGCGACCGGACTCGCCGCCCGGCGCGCGACTCCCGCCGACGTCGAAGCCCTGACGGCCGAGGTCGACAAGGTCTCCGACGTGCAGGACATCGAGACGCTCGTCGACCACGACCTGCGCTTCCACCGCATGATCGTCGTGATCGGGGGCAATCGGTACCTCGCGAGCCTCGTCGACTCCCTCACCAGCCAGACGGTCCGTGCTCGCGTGTGGCGCGGCCTGACCGATGACGGCGCCGTCGCGCGCACCCTGGCCGAGCACCGCGCGATCGTCGACGCGATCGCCGAGGGCGACGTGGCTCTCGCGACCGCCGTGGCGACCGCACACGTGGCGGGCGTCGAGCGCTGGCTCCGGCGGGCGGGAGCGCACGGGGGCGAGTGACTGGACGGCACCTGTAATGACAGCTACACTCACCTGTAGTTACAGGACCGTCGAGGAGGACTCATGCCTGCCTTCCGCACCCCGCCGCTGCGGCCGTTCGCGATCGATTTCGACCCCGACCGGCTGACCCTCTCCCCCGAGGGACCGACGCTCACGCGGCGCATGAGCGACCTCGAAGGTCTCTTCCGCGACCACGACGCCTGGCGCACCGCCGCCGAGGGTGATGACCCCGTGGTCTACACGGTCTCCAGCAGCCCCGTCCCCGAGATCGAGCGGGAGCTGCCGCAGTCGATCACGACGATCCTGCCCGGCACCACCGGCGGCGAGCTCTGGATGACCAAGGGCCACCAGCATCCGGACCACCAGGGCGAGATCTACTACGCCCTGCAGGGCACCGGCGGCCTGCTGATGTTCGACGGCGACGAGCACGCCTGGCTCGACATGACCCCGGGGACGATCGGATACATCCCGCCGGGCTGGGCCCACCGCTCGGTCAACACCGGCGATGACGCCTACGCGTTCCTCGCCGTCTATCCCGGCGGCGCGGGGCACGACTACGGCTGGGTCCTCGAGCACGGCATGGGCCGGCGTGCGTTCCGCGCCGAGGGCGGATTCGAGCTGCGCCCGTACGGGGAGTGACTCTCCCGTGCTCATCGCCCACGATCTCGGAACGACCGGCAACAAGGCGTCTCTCCACGACGACACCGGCCGCCTGCTCGCATCCGTCACCGTCTCCTACCCCGCCCACTTCGCCGCCGGCGGCATCGCCGAGCAGGACCCCGGCCACTGGTGGGACGCCGTCGTGTCGGCGACGCGATCGCTCGTCGAGCGCGCCGAGGTGCAGCCGTCCGAGGTGACGGGCCTCGTCGTCAGCGGCCAGATGATGGGCGCCGTGCTCCTCGACGGCGACGGGCGACCCGTGCGCCCGGCGATCATCTGGGCCGACACGCGCGCGGCGGCACAGGAACGCGAACTGAGCGACGCCCTCGGCGACGAGCCGGCCTACCGGCTGCTCGGCCACCGGCTGAACCCCACCTACTCGGTCGAGAAAGTCATGTGGGTGCGCGACATCGAACCCGACGTATGGCGGCGGGTGCGCCGTTTCTGCGTCGCGAAGGACTACATCGTCCTCCGTCTCACCGGGCGCCTGGCCACCGATCGGTCCGACGCGAGCGGCACGAACGCCTACGACCAGCTCGCCGGAACCTGGTCGAGCGCCGTGCTCGACGCAGCACGCCTCGATGCCTCGCTCTTCCCCGAGATCGTCGACTCCGTGACGGTCATGGGCACACTCACCCCGCATGCCGCCGATGCCCTGGGCCTGCCGGCCGAGGTTCGCGTCGTGATGGGCGGGGGCGACGGCCCGATGGCGGCCGTCGGCTCCGGCATCGTCGCCCCCGAAGACGGCGCCTACGTGTGCCTGGGCACGTCGTCGTGGATCTCGTTCGCCACCGACGCGCCGCTCCACGATCCGCACCGCCGCACCTTCACCTTCGACAATGTCGTGCCCGGGAGCTTCGTGCCGACCGCGACGATGCAGGCCGGCGGCGCATCGGTGCAATGGATCTCCGAGGCCCTGTCCTCCGACCCGACGCGCCCCGACACCGCCGCCCTCACGGCCGACGCCGGCGGCGATGTCGACACCGACGGCCTGTACTTCCTCCCCTACCTCCTGGGTGAGCGCTCCCCGTACTGGAATCCGGATGCGCGCGGCGCCTTCGTCGGCATCGCACGCCATCACACTCGGGCCCACCTGATGCGTGCGGTGCTCGAGGGGGTCGGATTCAACCTGCTCACGTGCATCCAGGCGTTCCGCGCGGCCGGGGCGACGCTCGATCGCATCGATGCCGTGGGCGGCGGCGCCCAGAGCGACGCCTGGCTCAGCATCCTCGCCGACATCTGGGGCGTGCCGGTGCGGCGCCGGACGATCGTGAGCGAGGCGAACAGTCTGGGCGCGGCCGTCACCGGCGCCGTGGGGCTCGGACTCACCGACTTCTCGGCGGCGCGCTCGCTCAGCGAGGTCACCGCCGAATTCACACCCGATCCGCATCGCCACAGCGCATACGCGCAACGGCACGCACGGTTCTCCGCGGCGTACGACGCGCTCGAGCCGTGGTTCACCGAAGGAGCCTGATGGCCGTCATCCTCGTCACCAGCCGATCGTTCGGCGACGGCGACCTCGACGTGCACGCCCGAGCAGCCGAGGCGGGGCACACGATCGTGCGCGGTCCGGCGCACCATCCCCTCGACGACCTCGCCGAGGTGCTCCCCACCGTCGATGCGTGGATCGCCGGCACCGGACCCGTCACGACCGAGCACCTCGACCTCGCACCCCGGCTGGTGGTGATCGCCCGCTACGGCGTGGGGGTCGAGGCCGTCGACGTCGCCGCGGCCACCGAGCGCGGCATCGTGGTCTCGAACACGCCGGGCGCCAACGCCGAGGCCGTCGCCGACCACACCGTCGGCCTGGCCCTGGCCGCACTCCGGTCGACGGTGGACGGCGATCGCCGCGTGCGCTCCGGCGACTGGACCGTGCGACGGGGCCGCGAACTCGGCGCGTCGACGGTCGGCATCGTCGGCTTCGGGCGCATCGGACGCGGCGTCGCACGACGCCTGCAGGGCTTCGGGTCCGACGTTCTCGCCACCGACCCGTTCGTGCCCGCAGAGGATGTGCGACGTGCCGGCGCGGAGCCGGCGACACTCGACGAGATCTTCGCGAAGGCGGATGTGATCACCCTGCACGCGCCCGGCGGACAGGTGATCGTCGACGAGGAGCGCATCGCGCGCCTTCGCCGCGGCGCCGTGATCGTCAACTGCGCTCGGCCCGATCTCGTCGACGAGCCGGCACTCGCCGCGGCGCTCGCGGACGGCCGCGTCGGAGCCTACGCCGCCGACGTGCTCACCGGAGACACGGCCGGGCACGACAGCCCGCTGCTCGATGCCGCACTGGCCGACCGGGTCGTCATCACACCGCATCTGGCCGCGCAGACAACGCAGGCCGTCGACAACATGGGGGCGATGGCCCTCGAGAACGCTCTGGCCGTGCTCGCCGGCGAACCGGCGCCCTACGCCGTGACGAGCACCTGAAACGAGGACGCATGACCACCGATCCCCTGGTCCCCACGAGCGAAGCCGGCGTGCTGGCCGTGCTGCGCGCCCCCTCGGCTTCGACAGCGCTCGACGCGGTCGATGCTCTCGTGCGCGGCGGCGTGACCGGCATCGAGGTGACCTTCAGCACGCCCGATGCCCCCGAGGTGATCGCGCAGGTGCGCGCACGATACGGCGACGACGCTCTCGTCGGCGCGGGAACGGTCACCACCGCGGAACAGGCCAACGAAGCGGCGGAGGCGGGCGCTCAGTTCCTCGTCAGTCCCGGTTCGGTCGCGGAGCTCTCGGCGGCGATGACCGCCACGGGGCTCGTCACGATGACCGGCGCACTGACCCCCAGCGAGGTCATGCTCGCGCGCGGCTACGGCGCCGACGTGGTGAAGATCTTCCCGGCATCGGTCTTCGGCCCGTCGTACCTCGGGGCGCTCCGCGCACCGCTGCCCGGCATCCCCCTCATGCCGACCGGCGGCGTCACCCCCGACAACCTCGCGGAGTGGTTCGCCGGCGGCGCGGTCGCCGTGGGAGCCGGCGGAGACCTCGTTCCCGGGTCGGCGCTGGCGGCGGGAGACATGGAGGAGATCGAGCGCCGCGCGCGGCTGTTCGCCGCGGCGCTGCAGCGGGTGCGCGAGGAGGGTGAGGCGGCATGACCGGCGACTACATGGGATTCGTCGGGGTGAGCACCGGCTCGTCCTCGATCAACGAGGTGTTCCCGCTGTGGGCGCAGATCCTCGGGCTCCCCACCGATCGGCTCATCGGGCACGACCTTCCGCTGGACGCCACGCGCGAGCAGTACCGCGACCTCGTCGCCCGCATCCGCGACGACGAGCACCATCGCGGCGCGCTGGTGACAACGCACAAGATGAACGTCTTCGCGGCGGCATCCGACATGTTCGACGACCTCGACCCCTTCGCGGTGTCGTGCAGCGAGATCTCCTCGATCTCCAAGCGGGGCGACCGGCTGATCGGCCAGGCGAAGGATCCGCTGACCGTCGCGCTCGCGCTCGATGACTTCCTTCCGCGCGACCACTTCGCCACCACCGGCGGCCACGTGCTCATCCTCGGCGCGGGCGGTTCCGGAACCGCCCTGTCGTGGGCACTGGCCGAGCGGCCCGCGTTCGAGCGCCCGGCCCGCATCATCGTCACCGCTCGCGACGACCGCAGCCTCGACGAGCTGCGGTCCGTGCACGAGAGGCGCGGAACGCCCCCGGACCTGATCGACTACCGCCGCGTCGACGACGATGCGGATTCGGCCGCCCTCGTCGCCGCGCTCCCGCCGGCGTCGGTCATCGCCAACGCCACCGGCCTCGGCAAGGACCGCCCCGGCTCCCCGCTTCCCGACGACGTGGTCTTCCCCCGCAACGCCTTCGTATGGGAGTTCAACTACCGGGGCAGCCGGGAGTTCTGGCACCAGGCCCTCGCTCAGCAGGATGCGCGGGAGCTCGTCGTCGTCGAGGGCTGGCGGTACTTCATCCACGGCTGGTCCCAGGTCGTCGCCGACGTGTTCGACGTGACCCTCACCCCCGAGATCGTCGATCGGCTGGCCGCCGCCGCGGAGACCACGAGATGATCCGCACGGTGCTCGGCGACATCGAGGCGGCCGAGCTCGGCCCCACGAATTACCACGAGCACCTGTTCCAGATCTCGCCGCTCCTCCCCGGCGACGAACTGGACGACGAGGAGCGGTCGGGCCGCGAGGCCGAGACCCTGCGCGACAGCGGCTTCGCGGCGATGGTGGATGCGACCCCGCTCGGCCTCGGACGCGACGCGGCGGGCATCGCCCGCATCAGCGCCGCGACGGGCCTGCACATCGTCGCGACCACCGGACGCCACCGCGAAGCGCACTATCCCGGCGAGCATCCGCTGCACGCATGGGACGTCGATCGCCTGACGGCCCGCTTCGTCGGCGAGATCGTCGCCGGCATGTGCGACGGCGACGATCTCGCACGGGGTCCGGGCGGAACATCCGTGCGAGCGGGCCTGCTGAAGGGCGGGGTCGGATACTGGCGGATCACGGCCTTCGAGCGCGCGACGCTCGACGCGGTCGCCGCCGCGCACCGCGAGACGGGTGCTCCGGTCATGGTGCACCTGGAGTTCTGCACCGCCGCGCATGAGGTGCTCGATCTGCTCGCCGAGCAGGGCGTCGCCGCCGACCGGGTCGTGCTCGCCCACGCGGACCGCGATCCCGATCCCGGTCTCCACGCGGCGCTGGCCGCACGCGGCGCCTACCTCGGCTACGACGGGTTCGCCCGCCCCCGCACCCGCAGCGACGCCGAGCTCCTGACCCTCACCGAAGCGGTGGTCCACGCGGGCGCGGGCGAGCGCATCGTGCTCGGCGGCGACGTGGCGCGCCGCACCCGCTATCTGGCCTACGGCGGCATGCCCGGCCTCGGCTACCTCGGTGAGCGGTACGTGCCGCGACTGCGGGAGCGTGTCGGCGCGGACGCTGTCGACACGATGCTGCGCGACAACCCCGCGCGCCTGCTGTCCCTGTCCTCCTGAGCGCGACACCGGCCGGCGCCGATTCGCGATTCCCCTCCCCCACCGCGGGCGCACGAAGAAGGGCTCCCGCCGCGGCGGGAGCCCTTCTCGATGGTGCGGCTTACTCGTAGAGGACCGCGGCGATGTCCTCGTCGTCGATGTTGTCGGCGTCGTACCAGTACGAGCCGGTGTCGTAGAAGCCCTCGACCGTCTCACCCATCGCGGCGTCGTAGGCGGCCTGCACGACGGTCGCGCCGATGCCGATCGGGTCCTGCGTGATGGCACCGGCCATCGTGCCGTCCTTGATCGCGTTGATCTGCGCGGCGCCGGAGTCGAAGCCGACGATCGTGATCTCACCGGGGTCGAGACCGAGCTCGTTCACGGCGTTCACGACGCCGATCGCGGAACCCTCGTTGGTGCCGTAGATGCCCTTGAGGTCGGGGTACGCGGCGATCATCGCCTTGGCGATGTCGGCCGACTTCAGGTGGTCGCCGTCACCGTACTGGATGTCGACGATCTCGATGTCGGGGTAGTTCTCCTCGATCTCCTGCACGAAGCCGTCGCGGCGCTCGACACCGGTCGAGTTGATCTGGCTGTGGCCGACGATCGCGACCTGTCCCTCACCGCCGATGAGCTCGGCCATGTGCTCGGCCGCGATGCCGCCGGCCACGATGCTGTCGGTCGCGGCCAGGCTCAGCGAGTAGTCGCTGTCGCAGGGCGCGTCGAACTCGACGACCGGGATGCCGGCAGCTTCGGCGCTCTCGTACAGCGGGATGCACGCCTCGGGGTCGAGCGCGGCGTACGCGATCGCGTCGGGGTCCTTGTCGATCGCCGTCTGCAGCATCTGCAGCTGCGCGTCGACCTCGGTCTCGGCGGCCGGGCCCTCGAAGGTGATCTCGACGCCGAGTTCGGCGGCGCGCTCCTCGGCACCCTGCTTGACGGCCTGCCAGAACTGGTGCTGGAAGCCCTTCGAGATCATGGCGATGTACATCGAGTCGCCGTCGCCGCCGGCCTCGCCCCCGGACGAGCCGTCCGAGCTCGAGCATCCGGCGAAGGCGAGAGCCGCTGCCGCGACGGTGGCCGCGAAGGCGACCTTCTTTCCGTACTTCATTGAAACTCCATTGTTGTGTGAGACCGGTCGCCCGGTCGGTGCGGACAGTGTTGCTGTGTGCCTCGGGTTGTTTCCTGCCGGATGTCCGGCTGAGCCGGCGACGGGCACGGTCGCCGCCGGCGAGGTCAGGTGGAGGTGCGGTTGCGGAGGGAGTCGAAGAAGACCGCGATGAGGATCACGATGCCCACGACGACGTTCTGCCACTCCGTCTGGATCGACATGATGCGCAGACCGTTGATGAGCACGCTCATGATGAGCGCACCGATGACGGTGCCGAGGATCGAGCCGCGGCCGCCGAGCAGCGAGGTGCCGCCGATGATCACGGCCGCGATCGCCTGCAGCTCGTAGCCCACGCCCAGCTGCGGCTGAGCGGAGTCCAGTCGCGCCGCGAGCACGACGCCCGCGATGCCGGTGAAGGCGCCGGCGAACATGTAGATGAGGATCTTCCAGCGGCGCGTGTTGACGCCGGACAGGCGCGTCGCCTCCTCGTTCGACCCGATCGCGAAGGTGTAGCGGCCGAGGATGGTGCGGTTCAGCACGAGGTAGCCGACCACGGCGAGCAGGAGCGTGATGAGCACGGCGTTGGGCAGGCCGGGGACGAGGGTGCCGAGCGCGATCTGGTTGAAGTCCGGCGCCGAGCCGGAGAAGTAGATCGGGCGCACGCCCGAGATCACCAGCGCGAGCCCCTGCGCGATCATCATCATCGCGAGGGTCGCGATGAACGGCGGCAGCCCGAGGAAGGTGATGTTCAGGCCGTTCACCAGCCCCATCAGCACGCCGGTGCCGATGCCGCCGAGCACGCCGAGCCAGACGGGCAGACCCATGTTCGTGATGAACACGCCCGTCATCACCGCGGCGAGGGTCATGCCGGTGCCGATCGACAGGTCGATGCCGCCGGTGATGATGACGAACGTCGTTCCGAGGGCGAGGATCCCGATCACCGAGGTGGCCAGGAGGATGCCCGAGATGTTGCTCCAGGTGAAGAAGTTGTTCCCGAAGATCGAGAAGAAGATCACCAGGATGATCAGGGTTCCGAACGCCAGCGACTGCTGGAGCTGCCTCTTCATGAGGCCCACGAAACCGCCCGACGAGCTCTTCTCGTCGATCGCGTTCTGGATCACCGTCGTCGTCGACGGGCCCGGGTTCTGGTCGGTGCTCATTCTTCCTCCTGCGCGTGCGCGGCGAACTGCATGATCTTTTCCTGACTTGCTTCCTCGTTGCGGAGGGTGCCCGTGATCCGGCCGCCCGCCATCACGACGATGCGGTTGGCGACGCGGAGGATCTCGGGGAGCTCCGACGAGATGACGATGATGGACTTGCCGGATGCCGCGAGATCCTGCATCACGCGGTAGATCTCCTCCTTGGCTCCGACGTCGATGCCGCGGGTCGGCTCGTCGAAGATGAGCACGTCGCAGTCGCGAAGCAGCCACCGGGCGATGACGACCTTCTGCTGGTTTCCTCCGGAGAGGAGCTTGACGACCTGGTTGACCGACGGCGTCTTGGTGCGGAGCGTCTTGACGTAGTCCTTCGTCTGCTGCTTGGCCTTGCCGTCCGACATCCACCCGATGGCGTTGGCGTACGACCCGAGCGAGGCGAGCACGGTGTTGAAGGTGACGTCCTGCTCGAGCATGAGCCCCAGGAGCTTGCGGTCCTCGCTGAGGTAGCCGACCCCGAGCTTGACCGCGTCAGCGGGCTGATGGATGCGCGCCTTCTTGCCGGCGACGGTGATGGTTCCCCCGTCGCGCGGGTCGGCGCCGATGATCGCTCGCGCCGTCTCGGTGCGGCCGGCGCCCATGAGGCCGGCGAAACCGAGGATCTCGCCCTTGTGCAGCTGGAAGGAGACGTCTTTCAGGAGCGACTTCGTGCTGAGGTTCTGCACGTCGAGGATGACCGGATCGCCGAGGTGCTCGCGCGCCTCCGGGCGCGCGCCCTCGTCGATCTGGCGGCCGACCATCATCTCGATGATGGTCGGAACCGCGATCTCCGACTTCGTCAGAGATCCGATGTATGTGCCGTCGCGAAGCACGCTGACGCGGTCGGCGAGTCGCTTGAGCTCATCCATGCGGTGCGAGATGTAGACGATCCCCGTGCCGCGGGCCTTCAGGTCTTCGATGAGGGTGAACAGCGTCTCGGTCTCACTGTCGGTGAGCGCCGACGTCGGCTCATCCATGATGAGCACCTTGGCGTCGAACGAGAGGGCCTTGGCGATCTCGACCATCTGCTGCTTCGCCACGGTGAGCTCGCCGACCGGCTGCTTGGGGTCCACCCGGATGTTCAGCCGCTCCAGCAGCTCCTTCGCCTTGGCGTTGAGCTTGGTGTCCGAGACGAACGGGCCCGTGCGCGGCTCGCGCCCGATGTAGATGTTCTGCGCGACGGTGAGGTCCGGCATCAGGTTCATCTCCTGGTGGATGATCGTGATGCCGAGCTGCTGCGCCTGCAGCGGGCTGGTCAGCTCGACGTCCTTGCCGTCGAAGGTGATCGTGCCCTCGTCGCGCTGGTAGATCCCGGAGAGGATCTTCATCAGCGTGGACTTGCCCGCGCCGTTCTCCCCGACGAGCACGAGAACCTCGCCGGCGTACACCTCCAGATGCACGTCCTTGAGGGCCTGGACGCCGGGGAATCCCTTGCTGATCCCCTCGACTCTGAGGATGGGCTCGCTCACTGTGTCACCTGCTTCTTCGAAGGCCGATCGATCGAGTGCTTCCGCACGCTGGCGGTAAACATCCGATCAATATTCCATCGCGCTGCCGTGCAGCGCAAGTTGTACCTAAATGTATCTACTCGCCGACGCGGGGGGAAGACCTGTAATAACATCTTCGTCACAACCTGCGGACGACGGCCGTCCTCGGGGGAGAGGACGACATGCAGATCGGTGCCCATGGTCTCGTTTTCACCGGAGAGTTCGACGAGGCCGGCCTGCGCCGCGCGGTCGAGGGCACGGCCCGCGCCGGTTTCGATCTCATCGAGATCCCGCTGATGGATCCCGACGGCTTCGACTCCGCCCTCGCCGGCCGGATGATCGCCGATGCCGGCCTGGCCGTCTCCGCCTCGCTCGGCCTCACCGCGGCCACCGACCTGACCAGCGAGGATGCGGCGGTCGTCGCGGCCGGAGAGCGGGTGCTGGAGCAGTGCCTCGACCATGTCGCCGCGATGGGCGGCGATGTGCTGTGCGGCGTGATCTACTCCGCGATGCAGAAGTACCTCACTCCGCCGACGACGAAGGGCGTGGCGGCGAGCCAGGCGGCGATCGCGCGACTGGCGGCATCCGCCGCCGAGCGCGGCATCCGCCTTTCGCTCGAGGTCGTCAACCGCTACGAGTCGAACGTCTTCAACACGTCTCGCGGGGCGCTCGCCTACCTCGACGGCGTCGGCGACGACCGCGTGAGCGTGCACCTGGACACGTACCACATGAACATCGAGGAGTCCGACCTCTTCCAGCCCGTGCTGGACGCCGGCCCGCGCCTCGGCTACGTGCACATCGGCGAGAGCCACCGCGGCTACCTCGGCACCGGATCGGTCGCCTTCGGCGACTTCTTCCGGGCGCTGGATCGCATCGGCTACGACGGCCCCGTCGTGTTCGAGTCGTTCTCCTCGGCCGTCGTGAGCGCCCAGCTGAGCAACACGCTCGGCATCTGGCGCAACCTGTGGGAGGACAGCGACGACCTCGCGGCGCACGCCAACCGCTTCATCAGGGACGCTCAGCGCGCCGTTCAGACGATCGAGATGCATTGACGCCTCACAGATCCACACGACCGACGAGGTTCACCCGGATGCCGATGCGGTCGAACATCGCGGCCTTCGCAGCGAGGGCGCGGTCGGCCGTCTCGGCGTCGGGGGCGTAGACCACCTGCGCGTGGTTCGCCTTGTGTCGGGCCATGAACTGGTCGCGCGTGACGTCGTGCAGCACGACGTGCGCGATCGGCCACTCCGGGTTCGTGGCGTTCTTGCGACGCTGCGTCTCCTCCTCCGGAAGCTCCACGACGCTCGCGCGGAAGATGTCTGCCTGCAGGATCCCGTCGGCGATGAAGACGCGCGAGACCACGATCTCGCCCGGCTTGGAGACGCCGTTGATCGTGGCGCCGCCGGCGGGGAAGAAGACATCCCCCTGCCGCCAGCCCTCCGCCTTGTCCCAGCCGCCGAGGTGTGACGCGGGCACGGAGCCGGAGATCTCGTAGACCCACACGAACTCGCCGTCGTACTCCTCGCCCCAGCGCACGTCGTGGAGGGTGTTGTCGGGAACGAGCCCCATCGCCGTCCACACGCGGTCGGTCACGAGCGCATCGACGGCGACGCCCTCGTCGGCCTCGTTGAAGTGGGGGAAGGCGCGGCCGGCGAACAGTTCGCGGGACCCGTCGCGGGAGAGCACCGGCGGGCGCTCGGTGGAGTTCAGGATGCCCTCGGCGAGGTCCGAGGCCGGCACCAGGTCCTTCAGGCCCTGCTGGTACTGGATGCCGACCGCATCCAGCCCGAAGTCGTCGGCGATCCGCAGCGCCGCGATGTACATCTTCATCTGCCACTGCACCTGCTCGCGGGTGAGCTCGGTGGCCGCGTCGTCGCCGAAGCGGAAGGTCATGCCGCGCTCGACGAGCCAGTCGAACGCCGCGTCCGCCTCGGCTTCGGTCACCTGGAGCATCTCCGCGTACAGCGCCGACTGCGACAGGCGCTCCTTGTAGATGCCGGTCGCGTTCAGCAGCTCGTCGTCGAAGATCGCGTTGTACATGCCCATGCAGCCCTCGTCGAAGACGCCGATGATCGCCTTCTCGGCCAGCAGCTGATCGCCGAGCGCGCGTCCGAGCTCGACCTCGGGCGTTGCGGGCAGCTCGGGGAGCGCTCGCACGTGGGAGGCGTCGTGGGTGACGGTGCCGGTGCGCGTCCACTCCTCGAGACCCGCGAGGAACCACTCGTCGGCGAAGTCGACCGACCAGAGCGTCGAATAGGGCGTGCCCATCTTGGTCAGGCCCGCGTTGAGGCCGAGGAGGCCGACCAGGCCCGGCCAGTCTCCGGCGAAGTTGGCGACCGTGAGGATCGGACCTCGGTGGGTGCGCAGGCCGGCGAGCACGTGATGGCTGTACTGCCAGACGGCCTCGGCGACGATGAGCGGCGCCTCGCGCGGAATCGAGCGGAAGACCTCCATCCCCATGCGCTGACTGGAGATGAAGCCGTGCCCGGTCGCCGGGTCGATGTCGTTGGCGCGGACCACGCTCCACCCGAGCTTCTCCAGCGCCGCCGTGACATCCGCCTCCATCGCCGCCTGGGTCGGCCAGCCGGCCGCGTTCGCCGACTCGCGCAGGTCACCGCTGGCGATGAGGTAGGCCGTTCGCGCCGGAGCTTCCGGCGGCGTGGACACGACGGGCAGGGCGTACGAGGTCATGATGTCCTTTCGGTGGCGAGCGGGCGTTCCGCCGGCGCGTGCGCGACGGCGCCGGTTCCGGCGCCACGCGAGTGAGAGCTGCCCACGCGGTTCATCGGACCTCCTCTTCGTCGCGGGATCTGGAGAGAGTCTACGATGAAATCGATTTCATCGCGACCCCGAATTTTCGAGCTCATGCGCCGCCGCCTGGCCCGCAGCCGGACGCGTCAGCGGGTCTGCGTCGACATCCTGCGCTTGGTCGCCCGGAAGTTCTCGGCGGCGTCGACGAGCGCGACATCCGCATCGATGTGCAGCTGCTCGGTGAGGGAGGCGAGATCCGTGCCGGAGAGCACGGCCGCTCCGACCCTGTCGGTGACGGCCTGGATGACGGTGACGAGGACGCTCGCGTGCGCGCGGGCGACGAGGGGCGGAAGGTCCGGGTCGGTCGAGGTGATCGCCGCGGCGATCCGCGTCACCATCGTCGAGAACGTGCGGAAGGGCGGGACGCCGATCGACCTCCGCCGCGACACCATGGCGATCGCCGACCGGCTGGGACTGATCGACGCCGTCCGCGCGAAGGCGCTGCCCACTCGCATGACCGAGTTCGCCGACATCGACGGCGCCCCCATCGCACGTCGCGAGCCGGACAGCGCGGCCGAGAACATCGTGATCGACGACTACGAGATCCACCGGCACGACGATGTGGAGATCCACCGCGACGACCTGCTCGCGATCCTCTTCGGCGCGCTGGACGACGGCGTGCAGGTGCGCTTCGACGACTCGATCATCTCGCTGACCGAGACGGCGGACGGCGTGCGGGCCGCCTTCCGCAACGGCCCCGAGGAAGACTTCGCGATGGTCCTGGGATGCGACGGGAGTCACTCCACCGTGCGCCGACTGTGGTTCGGGCCGGAGAGCGAGTACAGCACCTTCCTGCACAACTACATGTCGGTCACCGTGGTCGACGGCACGTTCATTCCGTCGTGGACGACGCGCATCCAGAACACCCCCGGCCGCACGCTGCTGGTGAACTCCTACGCCGACACGACCGACGTCGTGCTGGCGTTCCGCTCCGAAGATGAGATCCCGTACGACCACCACGACATGGCGGAGCAGAAGAGGATCATCCGCGAGCACTTCGCCGACGCCGGCGAGCCGTTCGCCACGGTGCTGGAGCCAGCACTGACCGCCGACAACTTCTCCTTCGACAAGCTCAGCCAGATCCGTCTTCCCCGGTGGACGTCCGGTCGCGTGGCCCTGGTCGGCGACGCCGCCTACTGCCCGTCACCGGCGGCGGGCATGGGCGGGTCGGTCGCGATCCTCGGCGCGACCGCACTGCACGACGCGTTCGTCGTGGCCGGGGGTGACATCGATCGGTCTTTCGCGGAGTACGAGCGCAGCTTCCGCCCGACGGCGGAGAAGATCCAGACCGAGACGGAGGCGTTCGGGGTGCCGATGATCTTCCCCGCCACCGCCGAGGCGATCGCGTCGCGGAACGCGCAGCTGGTCGCCATGTGACGGCGGTCCGAAGCGGCGACGCGGGTCTTGCGACCTGGCCCTGCGTCCGCCCCGGAGGTCACGAGTCGAGGCGCGGGAGCAGCTCGCCGCCCAGCACGACGGTGCGGGGCGGGGCGTCGTCGCCGGCGAGGCGGTCCAGCAGCATCCGCGCCGCCGTCATTCCCATCTCCCGCGCCGGCAGCCGCACGATCGACACCGACGACGGCGAGATGATCGTGTAGGGAAGGGATCCGATGACCGCCATGCCGTAGGCCGGCGGCGGGGTGCCGAGCTCCGCGAGGCGCTGGATCGCCCCCATGCCGATGAGGTTGTTCCCCGCGACGAAGCCGTCGGGAGGATTCTCCGCCGCCAGCAGCGCATCGATGGAGACCCGGCCGCCCTCGAGATGGAAGGTCGTCGGGTACAGCAGCGCCGGATCGGCGGAGCCCAGGCGCTCCTCCATCGCGTCTCGCCATCCCTGCGCGCGCTCCCGCGACGTCTCGATCGCCATCCCCCCGACCATGCAGGCGACCCAGCGATAGCCGGCATCCAGCAGATCGATCGTCGCGGCGTACCCCGCCGCGCGGTTGGCCATGAGCACCGAGTCGACGCCGCCGCCCGCGGAACGGTCGACGGCGATGATCGGCCGGCCGGCAGCACGCAGCGCACTCACGTCGGTGTCGTCTCCGGCGGCCGCGAGGATGACGCCGGCCATGTGAGCGGAGGCGGCGATGCCGAGGTAGGTGCTCTCCTTGGCGATGTCGCCGTCGGAGTTGCAGAGCATCACCGAGTAGCCCGCCGCCGACGCGACGTCTTCGATGCCCCGCGCCGTCTCGGTGAAGTACGGGTTCTCGATGTCGGGGATCACGAGCGCGATCGCGTTCGCGCTGCCGGTCCGGAGGTTCCGCGCGGTGCTGTTGGGCACGAACTTCAGCTCGCGGGCGGCGCGCTGCACGGCCTCGGTCCTCGCCGGTGACACCCCGACGCCGTTGTACACGCGCGACACGGTGGCGGGCGAGACGCCCGCGCGCTTGGCGACGTCGTAGATCGTGGCCGTCGACAACGCCGACTCCGCACCGCCGCCGTCCGCGCCGCGCGCGGCGCGCGCCCTACTCCGCGTGGACATGGACGAGCGAGGCGTGCGAGATGTCGGAGGCGAGTTCGAACTCGAACCGGCTCCGATCCCCACGGTGGTGAGCGATGAAGAATTCGATCGGGCGCCCCGATGCGTCGCGGCTGACGCTGCGCAGGCGGAGCAGGGCGGCGCCGGTGGTGAGGTCGAGCAGGCGCGCCTGCTCGTGCGAGGCGACCGTCGCCTCGGCCGAACGCACGCCCTCGGCCGCGACGATCCCGCTGTCGGCGAGCACGCGATACAGCGACGCGTCGGCGAGGTCGACGCCGAGCGTCACGGCACCCACCGCCTCCGGCATCCATGTCGTCGACAGCGACCACGGCTGGCCGTCGACGAAGCGCAGCCGCTCCAGGGCGATCACGGAGTCGCCGACGGGGATCTCCAGCGCCTCGGCGACATCGGCCGCGGCATCCTCGCGCTCGTGCCGGATGACATCGCTGTGCACGTGTCCGCCGCGGCGCTCGACGTCTTCGTAGAGCCCCATCAGGGTGTGCACGAGGCTCTCGCTCGTCTTGGGGCGGGCCACGAACGTGCCCTTCCCCTTGACCCGCTCGACGACCCCCTCGTGTTCGAGCTGCGCCAGCGCCTGCCGCACGACGGTGCGGGAGATGCCGTAGTGCTCGCACAGCCGCATCTCGCCGGGAAGCAGATCGCCGGGCTTGAGCTTGCCCTGCGAGATGCGCGCGAGCAGCAGCCGGCACAGCTGGTCGTACATCGGAGACGAGGACCGGCGGTCTATCGCGTCGCCGTGCGGCGGTTCGGTCGTCATGTCAGTACGCGACCCCGGCGTGGAGGATGACGTTGGCGTAGGCCGTGAACTCTCCGGATCGCACGAAGGCGCGGGCGCTCCGCGTGCGTGCCTTGAACTCGACGTGCGGCACGAGTTCGAGCTCGACGCCGAGCGGCTCGAGGCGTTCGCGCAGCGCCGCGAGCATGGCGGGGCTCTGCTCGGCGATCTCCGCCGGCGCGGTCGCGCCCTCGATCACCATCTCGCCGAGCACCGTGTCGAGAACGTCGAGGAAGGCCGGCTCCCCCGGACGGTAGGCGAGGTCGATCCGCTCGCTGCCGACCGGGATCGGCAGTCCCGCGTCGGTCACGACGATGAGATCGGTGTGCCCGGTCTCGCTGATGACGCGCGAGAGGGCCGGGTTGATGGTGGAGGGAATCTTTCTCATGCGCGGCTCCCGTCGACGATCTCGGGCGCGGGGCGTTCGGCGAGGAACGCGTCGACGCGCTCCCGGGTCGGCAGACTCGGCGAGGCTCCTCGCACCGTGACGGCCAGCGCGCCCGCCGCGGCGGCACGCACGACGGCCTCGTCGAGGGTGGCGCCCTCCGCGAGCGCCGCGCCGAGGTATCCGGAGAACGCGTCACCGGCGGCGGTGGTGTCGACGGCCTCGACGGGGAACGGTGGGACCAGGCGCGCTCCGTCGGAGCTGACCAGCAGGGCACCGGCTCCGGCGAGGGTCACGACCGCGGCGCCGACGCCGCGTTCCAGGAACCAGCGCCCCGCCCGCTCGGCACTCGCGACATCGGTCACCTCGACGCCCGTCATCACCGTCGCCTCGGTCTCGTTGGGCGTCACGACATCGACGTGGCGCCAGATGTCGTCGGGAAGAGCCGACGCCGGCGCCGGATCGAGCACGACGGTGAGCCCGCGCTCACTGCCGGCCCGAATGGCGTGCATCGCAAGCGGTGCGGGGATCTCCAGCTGCGTGAGGAGCACGGATGCCCTGCCGGCGAGCGCGTCCAGCCCGGCGTCGATCTGACCGGCGCTGAGCGCGGCGTTGGCGAGGGGCACCATGACGATGTCGTTCTGCGCCGAGGCATCGACGCGGATGTGCGCGATGCCGGTCGGACCGGGAACGGTGCGCACGTGCGTCACGTCGACGCCCGCGTCGACGAGACCATCCATGATCATGTCGTGGAAGAGGTCGCTGCCGACGCACGCGACGAAGCTGGCTGCAGCGCCCGCGCGGCCCGCGGCGACGACCTGATTCGCGCCCTTGCCGCCGAGCACGAGGGTGAAGTCGTCGCCCAGGATCGTCTCGCCGGGCACGGGCAATCGCGTCGAGAACGTGGTGAGGTCGGCCGTGACGGATCCCACGACGACGACCCCGGGGAGAGCCTGCTGGTCATCGGTCATGGCACCACCTGCGTTTCTTTGACTGCGCCGTCAGCACTCCGCTACATTATCGGGGATTCCACCTGTAACGACAGGTTCGAGGGAGAAACATGACCACCGCTCCGGTCCTCTACGTCGACAGCGCCGACCTCGCCCTCGTCGGCGAGCTGCTGCGCGACGGCCTCGTCACGGGCGTGACGACCAACCCGACCATCCTCGAGCGCGGCGGGCATGCCCTCGACGCCCTCCCCGATCTGTACCAGCGGTGGGTCGACGAAGGCGCCTCCCAGGTCTTCTTCCAGACGTGGGGGGCGACGACCGAGGAGATGCTCACCAACGCGGCCTGGATCAAGGGCTTCGGCGACCGGGTCGCCGTGAAGGTGCCCGCCACCCGGGCGGGGTTCGCCGCGGTCACCTCTCTCGTGCAGGAGGACACGACGGTGCTCATCACCGCGGTCTACTCCGTCGCGCAGGCCCTGGCCGGTGCGGCCTACGGCGCGCGCTACCTCGCGCCCTACCTCGGACGCCTGCGGGATGCCGGCCTCGACGGCGACGCCCTCATCGGCGACATGCAGGCGGCCTGCGCCGGGGCCGACACGGATGTGCTCGCGGCGAGCCTGCGGTCTCCCGACGACATCGTGGGGCTGCGCCGAGCGGGAGTGTCCCACTTCACCGCGGCGCCGCAGGTGATCCTCGATCTGCTCACCGACGACATCAGCGACCGCTCGGCCGAGGAGTTCGAGGGCGCCATCGGGCGCATCCGCGGGTAGCTCCGGCCACGGTCGGTCTACCCTCGACCGAGTCGGCGCGCTAGCCTCAGCGAGGATCCTTCCTCGTCAGAAAGGCGCACCATGCCCGCGTTCCGTTACGGCCCCGTCGAGCTCTACCTCGTCGGCTTCGAGGGCGAGCGCCCCGACGCCGGCACGATGGCCGCCCTGTCCGACCTGCTCGAGAGCGGACTGATGCGTCTGCTCGATCTCGTGCTGATCTCCAAGTCCGACGACGGCGACATCACGGTCACCGAGGTCGAGGCCGACGAGTTCGCGCTCGAGCTGCACGAAGTCGGCATCGCCGGCGAGGAGGACATCGCCGAGCTCGCCGAGCTCGTGCCGCCGGGAGGATCGGCGCTGCTGGTCGCGCTCGAGCTCAGCTATGCGCGCGAGCTCGCCGAGCGCCTCGACAGCGCCGGCGCCGTCGTGCTGAGCGCCGAGCGCATCCCGGCCCCCGTCGTCAACGCCGTCATGGATCTGGCCGACGAGGCCTGAGAAGCAGAAGGAGTCATCATGCCCATTCGCAGAGTCGGCCGTCCCGGTCTGATCGGTCTCGCCGCGCGCACCGCCGTCGTCGCCGGCACCGCCAGCGCCGTCAGCGGCGCCATGTCGAACAACCGCCAGCGCAAGCAGCAGTCGGAGTATGAGCAGCAGCAGTATCAGGCCGCCCAGCAGCAGGCCGCGATGCAGCAGGCGGCCCAGCAGGCCGTCGCCCAGCAGCAGGCGGCGGCGCCGGCCGCCCCCGCAGCCCCCGCCCCCGCGGCGGGCGGCGTCGACATCGTCGCCGAGCTGCAGAAGCTCGCCGCGCTCAAAGACGCCGGTGTGCTCTCCGACGCCGAGTTCGCCGCCGCGAAGGCCAAGCTCCTCGGCTGAGCCTCACCGCTTCTTCTTCGTCGCGATCCCCGTCGGTGCCTCACCGGCGGGGATCGCCGCATCCACATCCCCCGACAGCCAGCGCAGCCACCGCGTGCTCGGGTCGCCCTCGAGCACGAGCGCGCGCACCAGCAGGGTGAGCGGAATGGAGAGGATGGCGCCCAGCGGCCCGATGATGAAGGTCCAGAAGATGACCGAGAAGAAGCTCAGCGTCAACGACAGGTTCACCGCGTCGCTGACGAACTTCGGCTGCACGAGCACCTGCAGGGTGACGTTCACGACGCAGTAGATCGCGATCACGACGAGCATCGTCGGCCAGCCGCCGACGACGAGGGCGAGGACCGCCGGGGGCACGAGACCGAGCACGAACCCGATGTTCGGCACGAAGTTCGTCACGAAGGCGAGGATCGCCCACACCATCGGCGCCGGGATGCCGAGCGCCCACAGCGCGAGCCCGTCGATCACGGCGACGATGAGACCGAACGCGGCGTTGACGACGTAGTAGCGGCGCACGCTGCGGTTGTAGGCCGCGAAGCGCCCGAGGGTCGGTCGGATGCCGGTGCCGAACGCCGTCTCGGCGCGCGAGTACCGCGACGCGTCGGCGGCCATGAAGATGACGTAGGCCAGCACGAAGAAGAACGCCGTGAGCACGCCGAGCACGCTGCCCCCGACCGACGACGCGATCGTCAGCAGGGTCGACGGCGAGAGCAGCGAGGCCGTCGCGGCGGCGATCTGGTCGTCGAGGCCGAGGCCGCGGAGCCACTCCACGACGGCCAGGGCGGTCCGCTGCAGATCTTCGGCGAAGTCCTGCACGAGCCGCCCGAACTGCACGCCGGCGAAGGCGAGCATGACGGCGAGCACGGCGAGGATGAGGTAGCCGAGCACGATCACGGCGGTGGTGGCCGCCCATCGCGGCCATCCCCTGCGGCGCAGCGCCGTGCCGAGCGGCTGGCAGATGATCACGATGACCGCGCCGAGCACGAGCGGCCCGACGACATCGCGGCCGATCGAGAGCCCCACGAGCACGATCACCGACGCGGCGAGTCCGATCACGATCCGCAGCGACGGCGACAGCGCCGGTGGCGCGGGTGCGGCGGGTGCGGGGGCGGGACG
Source organism: Microbacterium luteum (assembly GCF_015277875.1). Classification (NCBI taxonomy): domain Bacteria; kingdom Bacillati; phylum Actinomycetota; class Actinomycetes; order Micrococcales; family Microbacteriaceae; genus Microbacterium; species Microbacterium luteum. Next base: position 3,239,703 of record NZ_CP063814.1, read on the forward strand.
CTTCACGATGCCAGGCTAGGCGCTCGGCGGGCGGTCGGTGGATGCGGCGCCGTCGCCCGGCCGGCCGAGGCGGGTTCCGAGGTCGTCGATCTGGGCGGCGAGGGCGCGCACCTGCCCGCGCGTGGCGGCTTCGCCCGCGTCATCCGCACCGGCGGCGGCCCGCTCGAGCACCCACGAGGCGAAGGTGGCCGAGACGACACCGACGACGGCGATGCCGCCGGTCATGAGCAGCACCGCGATGACCCGACCCCACGCGGTGACCGGCGTGTAGTCGCCGTAGCCGACGGTGGTGATCGTGACGAACGCCCACCACAGGGCGTCGCCGAACGAGGTGATGTTCGCGTTCGGGGCGTCGCGCTCGGCTTCGAGCACCGTGAGGGCGGCGACCCAGATGAGGGTGAGGGCGGCACCCGCGCCGTAGACGGCGATGCGTGCGCGGAGGGCCGCACCGGCGGTGCGCTGCAGCACGTGGATGACGGTGAGCGCCTTGAGCAGGCGCAGCGGGCGGAGGGCGGGGATCACCACGACGCACAGGTCGAACAGGTGGGAGCGGAACCAGCGGCCCTTCGGCTTGGCGAGGGAGAGCTGCACGATGTAGTCGATCGCGAACACGACCCAGGTGGCGAACATGATCGCCCGGGCGAGGGAGAACTCGCCACCCTCGAGGTCGGCGATCACCTGCCACGAGTACGCGACGATGAAGGCGAGCGAGGCGATGATCAGCGGCCAGTTCGTGATCTGCTGCCACCGGTCCAACGTCATGCGTTCGAGCCTAGAAGCGCCGCCCGGCGTTGACCGGCAGCCTCGCCGCCCAGGCTCTCACGAGTCGGTGTCGTCGGCGGGAGGCAGGGCGCGGTGCGGACGCCACAGCACGACCTCGGTGGCGCGACGCACGCGGGTGCCGTGGCGCAGCGAGATGACCGAGCCGGTCGCGCCGGCCGCGAACACGCGCGCACCGGGGCGTCGCTCGAGCTCGCTCTTCATGCGGTCTTCGAGGTCGCGCACGCGCAGGTGCAGCTCGCGCACCCGGTTCTCCAGTTCGAGGATGCGCGCGATGGCCGGCAGACTCATGCCCTCCGCCGACATGCGCGCGACCTCTCGCAGCTGCGCGACGTGCCGCAGCGAGTAGCGGCGCGACCCGCCCTGGGTGCGGGCGGGCACGACGAGGCCGAGACGGTCGTACTGGCGCAGGGTCTGCGGATGCATCCCCGCCAGCTCCGCGGCGCCGGCGATGGCGAGGATCGGTGCGTCCTCGTCGATCTCGTCGGGGTCCACCATGTGCTCACCTCGTTCCGTTTCGTCTCCTCGCTCCGCTCGTCGCTCAACGACCGGAAAAGGTTGATCCCAAGGTACTCCGCGGCCACCGGTCACCCCCACCGGTCGTTGAGCGAGCGGAGCGAGACGAAACGCTACGTGCGCGCCTTCGCCATGAGGTCCGCGCGCGGGTTCTCCTTCGGCTCCAGCGCCTGATACGCCGCGAGCGCCTCACGGGCCGCGTCATCCAGGTGCGACGGCACCGCCACCTGCACCTCCGCCAGGAGGTCGCCGGTGCCCTTCTGCGTCTGCACGCCACGACCCTTGACCCGCAGCACGCGCCCCGACGGGGTGCCCGCCGCGACCCGCAGTCGCACCGGGTCTCCGCCGAGGGTCGGCACCTCGATCGTGGCGCCGAGGGTGGCCTCGGTGAAGGTCACCGGCACGGTCACGCGCAGGTTCAGCCCGTCTCGAGTGAACACCGGATGCGGCCGCACGGTCACCTGCACGACGATGTCGCCCGATTCCCCGCCGTCCGGCGAGGGGCGACCGCGGCCGCGCAGGCGGATCTTCTGCCCGTCGCGCACACCGGCGGGGATCTTCACCTTGAACGGCTTGCCGTCCTCACCCTGCAGGGTGATGGTCTCGCCCTTGGTGGCGGTGATGAAGTCGATGGTCGTGCGCGCGGTGACATCCGCACCGCGCGACGGACCGCCGAATCCCTGGAACCCGCCGGAGGGCTGCCCGAATCGACCGGAGCCGAAGCCGGTACCGCGACCGCCCTGCTGCTGGTTGAACATCGAGAAGATGTCGTCGAAGTCGGCGCTGCTGTAGCCGCCGCCCCCACGGCCCTGCCCGAATCTCGAGAAGACGTCCTCGAAGCCCCCACCCTGTCCGGATCCGCCAGCCGTGAAGCGCGCGCCCGAGCCCATGGCCCGGATCTGGTCGTACTCCTCGCGCTGCTCGGGATCGCTCAGCACGGCGTACGCCTCGCTGATCTCCTTGAATTTCGCTTCGGCCTTGGCATCCCCCGGGTTGGAATCGGGGTGGTAGGTGCGCGCGAGCTTTCGGTAGGTCTTCTTGAGGTCGGCGGCGCTGACCTCCTTGGAGACACCGAGGACCTTGTAGAAGTCCTTGTCGAACCAGTCCTGACTCGCCACGTGTCCTCCTACTCCGCCGGAACGGCGACGACGACCTTGGCCGGACGCAGCTCGACAGAGCCCAGGCGGTACCCGACTTCGACGACCTCGAGGATCGTCGGGGTCTCGGTGCCCGGGGTGGGTGCCTGGAAGATCGCCTCGTGGTGCTGGGGGTCGAACGCCTCGCCGGCGGCGCCGTAGGGCTCGATGCCCATGCGCTCGACGACGCCGCGCAGCTTCTCGGCGATCGCGGCGAAGGGCGTGCCCTCGTTGAGGTCGCCGTGCTTCTCCGCGCGGTCGAGGTCGTCGATCACCGGCAGCAGTCCCTTGGCGACCGAGCCCTTGGCGCGCTCGATCTCGACCTCGCGCTGCTCTTCGGTGCGACGGCGGTAGTTGGCGTACTCGGCCTGCAGGCGCTTGAGGTCTCCCAGCAGCTGCGACTCGAGGTCGGCGAGCACCTGGTCCTCGGCGTCGGCACCGGCGGCGTCTTCGGATTGCTCCGCACCGAGGATGTCGTCGACGGTCAGGGCCGGATCCTCCGGCTGAGGGTCGGAGGCCTGAGCCTCCGACCCCTCGTCGCCGGGGACCTCGTTCTCGGGGACCTCGTCGGGTCCCGGTTCGAAGTCCTTGGGCATGGTTACTTCTTCTCCTCCGAGCTGTCCTCGTCCTCGTCGACGACCTCGGCGTCGACGACATCCTCATCGGACTCCGTCGATGCCTGCTCCTCCGACGCGCCGGCGCCGGGGGCGGCCTGCTCGTTCTGCGACGACTGGTAGATCGCCTCGCCGAGCTTCTGCTGGCTCTGGTTCAGCTTGTCGAAAGCCGTCTTCACGGCCTCGTCGTCGTCGCCGGCGAGCGCGGACTTGAGGGCGTCGACGTCGGCCTGCACCTCGGTCTTGACCTCTTCGGGCAGCTTGTCGGCGTTGTCGGAGATGAGCTTCTCGACCGAGTACGACGCGGTCTCGGCCTGGTTGCGCACCTCGGCGGCCTCGCGGCGCTTCTTGTCCTCGGCGGCGTGCTCCTCGGCCTCGCGCACCATGCGGTCGATGTCCTCCTTGGGCAGCGACGAGCCGCCCGTGATGGTCATGGACTGCTCGGTGCCGGTGCCCTTGTCCTTCGCGGACACGTGCACGATGCCGTTGGCGTCGATGTCGAAGGTGACCTCGACCTGCGGGATGCCGCGCGGGGCCGGCGCGATGCCGGTGAGCTCGAAGGTGCCCAGCGGCTTGTTGTCGCGGGTGAACTCGCGCTCGCCCTGGAAGACCTGGATCGCGACCGACGGCTGGTTGTCGTCGGCGGTCGTGAAGGTCTCGCTCCGCTTGGTGGGGATAGCCGTGTTGCGCTCGATGAGCTTGGTCATGATGCCGCCCTTGGTCTCGATGCCGAGGCTCAGCGGGGTGACGTCGATGAGCAGCACGTCCTTGCGCTCACCCTTGAGGACACCGGCCTGCAGGGCGGCGCCGACGGCGACGACCTCATCCGGGTTGACGCCCTTGTTGGCGTCCTTGCCGGTCTCCTTCTTCACCAGCTCGGCGACCGCGGGCATGCGGGTCGAGCCACCGACGAGCACGACGTGGGCGATGTCGGCGACCTTGATGCCGGCCTCGCGGATGACGTCTTCGAACGGCTTCTTGGTGCGGTCGAGGAGGTCCTTGGTGAGGTCTTCGAACTTGGCGCGCGACAGCGTCTCCGACAGCGACACCGGGCCCGACTCCGTCAGCGACAGGTAGGGCAGGTTGATCGAGGTCGACGACGAGCTGGAGAGCTCCTTCTTCGCCTGCTCCGCGGCCTCCTTGAGGCGCTGCAGCGCGATCTTGTCGCCCGAGACGTCGACGCCGGTGGTCTCCTTGAACTGCTTGATCAGGTAGTCCACGACGCGCTGGTCCCAGTCGTCGCCGCCGAGGCGGTTGTCACCCGAGGTGGCGCGCACCTGGATGGTCGAGAAGTCGTCGTCCTTGCCCACCTCGAGCAGCGAGACGTCGAACGTTCCGCCACCGAGGTCGAAGACGAGGATGAGCTCGTCCTCCTGGCCCTTGTCGAGGCCGTAGGCGAGGGCGGCCGCGGTCGGCTCGTTGATGATGCGGAGCACGTTCAGGCCCGCGATCTCGCCGGCCTCCTTCGTGGCCTGGCGCTCGGCGTCGTTGAAGTAGGCGGGAACGGTGATGACCGCGTCGGTCACCGTGTCACCGAGGTACTCCTCGGCGTCGCGCTTGAGCTTCATGAGGATGCGCGCGGAGATCTCCTGCGGCGTCCACTTCTTGCCGTCGACGTCGAAGCCCCAGTCGGTGCCCATGTGGCGCTTGACGCTGGAGACGGTGCGGTCGACGTTGGTGACGGCCTGGCGCTTGGCGGTCTCGCCGACGAGCACCTCGCCGTCCTTGGTGTAGGCGACCACCGAGGGGGTGGTGCGGAAGCCCTCGGCGTTCGCGATCACCTTGGGCTCGCCGCCCTCCAGCACGCTGACGACGGAGTTCGTCGTACCGAGGTCGATTCCAACAGCACGGGGCATGTCTTCTCCTTCTGGGTGGGGCCGAAGCGGATGCGCGGCCCGGGTTGTTGCCGAAAGTCACGGGTCGACTCAGGGACCTGAGCCGAGACGACTCAAGCGTAGACCGCGAGGTTCGCGGTGTCAAATGAAGTTGATATGCATTGGCTCAAGTTTGGGTGCTGAAGGAAACCTGAGGAACGCCTGACGCCCGGGCATTGGAGACCTGAGGTGCGCTGGGGACAGTGGATGCCGCGGGGACCTCCCGCACCCTCGACACCGCTAAGGGAGACTCGCATGACCACTTACATCGCCGCCCTGCGGCGTCGCAAGGAGAACGGCGACGCCGGCTTCTCGCTCATCGAACTGATCGTCGTCGTCGTGATCCTCGGCGTCCTCGCCGCCATTGCCGTCCCGGTCTTCCTGGGGCTCCAGGGACAGGCCGAGCAGAGTTCCGCCGACTCGATCGCGGCGAACGCCGCCTCGCAAGTGGCGGCCGCAATCGCTGAAGGCGATGACACTGTCGCAGACCAGGACTTTGGGAACTTCACCGGGACGAACGTCGTGATCTATAACGCCGACGGCACGGCTGCGACCGGGACCATCGAGATCGGCAGCTTCTTCGTCGGCGCCAACACGGGTGCCGCAACGGGCTATGCCGGTCCAGCATTCGACGGAAGCGTGACGCCCGCGGTGGCTGCGCCCACCGCGGGCTGACCCAGCCACTCCACCTCGGCCGGGTCGACGCGTGGCGTCGGCCCGGCCATCCCGCATCTCCCGGAAAGGATCCGGCATGGCCGGCACCCGCGACACCCGCTCCGACGAGGGCTTCGGCCTCGTCGAGGTCGTGGTGTCGATGCTGCTGTTCGCCGTCATCGCCGTCGCGATCCTCCCCCTGGCCCTGCAGGCGTCGGTGCTGAGCGCCGGCAACCGCGACCGCGCGTCGGCGCAGTCGTTCGCGGCGGGGCAGCTCGCGGATGTGCGGGCGGCGCATCCCGACGACGCAGCCAACTCGTGCACGGCACTGGCCGACGCCGCGGCGACGGGCGTTCCCGATGCCGCCGACACCGGATTCGTCGCCGACATCGCCATCGACACGTGCCCGACCTCCTACCCGGCCGCCGTGACCGTCACCGTCGCCGTGCGGGACGCTGACGCCGACCCCGGCTCCCCGGTCGTCGAGATGGCGACCAAGATCGTGGTGACGGCCCCATGAGCGCCGACACGTCCACGCGAGAGATGGTCGCCGACGACGCGGGCCTCAGTCTCGTCGAGCTGCTCGTCGCCCTCTTCGTCGGCGGCATGCTGCTGACCCTCATCGCCTCGCTGTTCGTCTCGACGATGCAGGCCACCGCCGCCACCCGCGACCTCGACCTCGCCACGGGTCGCGCCCAGGCCCTCAGCACGTCGCTGCAGACCGACATCCGCAATGCCGCGGAGATCGTCGTGGAAAACATCCCGGGCGGCGGCACGCTCGTGCGGGCCCGCGTCGCCACCGGCGACACCGGCTGGCAGTGCCGTGCGTGGGCGCTCGTCGACCTCACCACGACCGACGCCGACGGAACCCGCCCCGGCGCCGACGGCGACCTCGAGGCCCGCACCCACACCTCCGCCCCGCTCACCGGCACGCAGACCGCGCCCGCCCCCGCGACGACGTGGGGCGCCCTCGTCGACGTCGTCGAACCCACGACGGATGCCGCCGGCACGGCGCTGCCGCCCTTCACCCTCGACGACCGCCATCTGTCGTGGAACCTGACGGTCGTCACGTCGGAGCAGCCGCAGCTGAACGCGCGCAGCACGACCTCGCTCTCGGGGTCGGCCGTCGCCGGCGCCCGCGACGACGGAAGCGGTGCCCGATGCTGGTGACCCGACCGAACCGCGTCCGCGACCGCACCCGCGACCGCGCCGTCGACGACGACCGGGGCGCGGCCCTCATCTCGGTGCTGATCGTCTCGCTCGTGCTCGGCGTCATCGCCGTCGGGCTCTCCAGCGCCGTCGTGAACACGACGCTCACCACGAGCGGCGTCCGCGCCACGCTCGAGGCGCGCGCCGCCGCCGACGCCGGCATGGCCGAAGCGGTCGCCGCCGCGAAGGGCGGCGACCTTTGCGACGCGACCGTGCCCGACGGCGCGCTCGACACCGGCGCCGCCTATACCGCATCCCTCGCGTGCGCCGACGACGGCAGCACGGTGACCCTCACCGCCACCGGCACGGCCGACGGCACGTCGGCGACCGTGCAGGCGGTCTACGCCCTCGTCGCCGAGACCATCGAGGCCGTCGATCCGTCGCTCACCCCCGTCGGCCTCGTGCTCTACGACGCCTCGACGATGGGCCAGGTGACCCTGCTCGCGCACGGCGGCAACGAGCCGCAGGTGGTCGCGGTCACGGGAACGTTCGGCTGCCGGCTCGGCATCCCCGGCAACCTGCTGGTGGGCGGCAACGTCACCTCGAGCGACGGCTGCAACGTCAGCGGCGACATCTACGCCGGTGGAACGGTCACGTTCAACGGCGGCGCGACGACGGTGCTCGGCGACATCCTCGCCGCAGGCACCGGCACCTCGAAGATCAACAGCAGCATCGGCAGCGCGAACGCCGACGATCCGCTTTCGACCGTGCACGTCAACGGGGCACTCGACCTGCTGTGGAGCGGCGCCCGCGCGCACACGAACGTGATCGCGAACGGCTCCGTCACCGTCAACAGCCGGGTCATCGAGGGCGACGTGACCCTGCCGACCGGCAGCTCCCCGTCGGTCAACGGCGGCCGCATCGAGGGTGAGACCATCCAGACCGACGACGTGCCGACCGTGCCCGCGCCGAGCCTCCCCGCCTGGTTCGACTACACGTACCGCGCCGCCGACTGGCCGGGTGCGACCGTCGTGACGCTGCGCAACGTCAGCACCAACGCGACCGACACGTGCGATTACTACAACAAGCACACCGGGTGGAGCGTCGACGGCACGTGGGTCGGCGGCGGGAACCGCGGATGGAAGGACCTCGCGAACTACACCGGCACGGTCGTGATCGACGGCCGCGCGTGCGACCAGCTCACCTCCAACGCGGGCGGCAATCCGGCACCGGCGCTGAAGGCCTCGAACGTCGTGCTCCTGGCGAAGAAGTTCGACACGACCGGCCTCACCATGACCGCCGCCACGGGCGCGACGCCCCGCGTGTACTTCATCACCGAAGACACCGTGCCCGACGGCAGGCCCTCGTGCGCCCTCGGCGCGACGGCCACGAACGTCAACACCAACGGCGCCAACCTCGACGGCGTGCGCTCGCTCATCTACACCCCGTGCCGCCTGTCCGTGTCCGGCGGCGGCGTGCTGCTCGGATCCCTCTACACGAACGGGTTCAACTCCGGCGGTCAGATCACGATCAAGGGCGAGCTCATGAGCCTGCCCGGTCAGCCCGCCCCCGACGGCGGATACGGCGGCACGCCCACGATCATCGAGACCGGCGAGCACGCGCTCGGCGACGTGCTGTGGCGCCGGGAGGTGGCATCCCCGTGACCCCGCTCGCCCTCACCCTCGTCTCCGTCGGCGCCGGCGTCTTCGGCGCCGTCATCGGCTCGTTCCTCAACGTCGTCGCCTATCGCGTGCCCGCCGGCATCTCGCTGCTGCGCGAGAGCCGCTGTCCCACGTGTGACGAGCCGGTGCGGTGGTGGCGGAACGTTCCGGTGCTGGGATGGCTGGCCCTCCGCGGCCGCTGCGCGCGATGCCGTGCGGCGATCCCGGTGCGCTACCCGCTCGTCGAGGCGCTCACCGCGATCGTGTTCGCCGTCGTCGTCGCGTGGGGCGTTCTCGCCCTCCCCGGTCCGCCCGCGGCCACGCTCGTCGTCATCGCGGCCTATTTGTGGTTCGCGGCCTCGGGGATCGTGCTCACCCTCATCGACCTCGATACCCGCCGCCTCCCCCACGCGATCACCGGATCCGCCCTGATCGTGTGCGCGGCCCTCCTCGGTCTCGCCGTGCTGCTGGGCGCCGACAGCGCATCCCTGCTGCGCGCGCTCGTCGGCGCCGCGGCCCTGTGGGCGTTCTACGCCGCGATCCGATTCGTGCGTCCCGACGGCATGGGCGGTGGCGACGTGCGTCTCGCGGCCGTCGTGGGCCTGATGCTGGGGTGGCTCGGATGGGGCCCGCTGCTCGTCGGCGCGTTCGCGGCGTTCGTGACCGGCGGCGCGTTCGGGGTCGGGATGCTGCTGCGCCGCCGCGGCGGTCGGCGCACGGCCATCCCGTTCGGCCCGTGGATCATCGTCGGCGCCTGGATCGGCGTGCTCGCCGGCGACGCGATCGCGCGCGCCTACACCGGCCTGTACCCGGAGCTGTGAGGACGATCATGCCGAAGACGCAGGTGGCGGTGGAGATCACCGAGGAGAGCGTGCGCGCGATCGAGGTGAGCCTCGGACGCACCCCGACCGTCGTGGCGGCCGGCGAGGTGCCGGTGCCGCCGGGGGCGGCGAAGGACTCCGAGGTGCTCGATCGCGATGCGGTCGCCGTCGCCCTGCAACGGCTGTGGGCCGAGGCGCGCATCTCGCAGCGCAACGTCGTGCTCGGCGTCGGCAACCGCCGCATCCTCGTGCGGGAGCACTCGACCCAGCTCACCAACCCCGCGCAGATCCGCCAGGCGCTGCCGTTCGAAGTGCAGGACCGCCTGCCCGTGCCGGTGGATCAGGCCGTTCTCGACTTCGTGCCGACCGCGCAGGACGACCGTGGCGTGCACGGCCTGCTCGTCGCCGCCGTCGCCGAGCACATGGAGGAGCTCGTCGGCGCCCTCGACAAGGCACGCCTTCGCCCCCTGTCGATCGACCTCGTCGCCTTCGGCTACGCCCGCGCCCTCGCGACCCTCGTCGAGCCGGGCCGCACCGGCCTCCTCGTGGGCATCGGCGAGCACACCACGCACATCGTCATCGCCACCGACGGGGTGCCGAGATTCGTGCGCGTCGTTCCGCTCGACATCGTCGACGCGGCACCCCCCGACGAACCGGCACCCGCATCCGAGCCGCTTCGCCGTCGCCGCGCCGCGACGGTCGAGTCGGATGCGCGCGACGCGCTCTCGCCCGCGGTGCAGACGGCGCTCATCGACCTCGTCGGGCGCCTGCGGAGCACCGTCGCCTTCTACCGCGACCGTGCGAACGCCGCGCCGATCGACATCGCCTTCGTGACCGGGACGCACGCCGCGCATCCGCGACTCGTCGAGGCGATCGCGACGGCCGCCGGCGCCCCGGTCACCCCGGTCTCGGTCTCCGATCTCGTGCCGGCCGCTCCCGGTCTCGCGCTGCCCGTCGGAACGGCCGCGCGCCTGACCGGCACGGCCGCGCTGCTGCAGGGCGGCGTCTCGTGAACGTGCGCCGCACCCGGCAGCCTGTGCTTCCCATCGGCTCCCTCCCCCGCGTCGACCTGCTGCCCCCGTCCGAGATGCGACGGCGCGACATGCTGGCGCGCGCCCGCGCGTGGATGGTCGTCGGCATCGCCGCCGTCGCCGTCTCGGCGCTGCTCGTGGGCGGAGCCGCCGCCTATCACGTCGCCTCGTCGGTGCGGCTCGGCCTCGAGCAGGCCCGCACCCAGCAGATCCTCACCGGCATCGCGGAGCTGTCGGAGGTGAGCGAAGCGCTCGCGACCCGCGGAGACCTGCAGGCGCTGCGCGCCGATGCGATGGCCGGCGACCTGGAGTGGACGCCCGCGGTCGCGCTCATCGCCTCGCACCTGCCGGCCGGGGTGACGATCACCGGCTTCTCGCTCGATGCCGGCGCCGCGCCCGTGGCGGGGTCCGACCCGACGTCTGCGACCGGGATGTCGGGCACCGTGACCGTTCAGACGCCGGCCGCGATCGACCTCGTCGCGGCGACCCGCGACCTGCGGGAGGCCCCCGCGGTGATCGCGGCCGACCTCGAGTCGCTGACCGCCGCCGACGGCGTGTTCACCTACACCCTGCGCATCGCGCTCGACCAGTCCGTGTACACCGGCGCCTTCACGGCCGAGGAGTGAGATGACCAAGCAGCTCGTCAACCTCATCGGCGCGGCCACGACCCTCGCGATCCTCGTGCTCGCCGTGCTCGTGTTCGCGCTCCCCCTGTTCACGCAGGCGACCCGCACGGCGGGCGAGGCCGGCGCGGTCGCCGCGCAGAACCGCTCGCAGCAGGGGGTGCTGGATGCGCTGGTCGCCCAGTCCGCCGACATGACGGCCCTCGAGGCGCAGGTCGCGACCCTCCGCGCGGAGATCCCCGCCGAGGCGCGCGTCGACGACGTGCTCCTGCTTGCGATCGACGCGGCCGCCGCGCAGGGCGGCTCGGTCACCTCGGTGACGCCCGCGAGCAGCGAGGCCTTCGCCGTGCGCACGGACGAGGCCGCCACTCCGGCACCGCAGCCCGCAGACGAGGCAGCCGAGACCGACGACGCCTCCGCCGCCGTCGGGCCGAGCACCACCCTCGAGTCGAGCACCCCGGCGCCCGTCGCGGCGAGCGACGGCCCTCAGCAGACGTCGGTGACCGTCGTGGTGGCCGCGCCCACGGTCGAGGCCGCCACGCGCATCCTCGACGAGCTGCGCGCCGGCCCCCGCCTGGTCGCGGTGACGCAGGCCTCCGTCACCGAGGGCGCCGAGGGCGGGGCGAGCCTCAGCGCGACGCTCCTCGTCTTCACGCGACCCTGATCCGCGCCGCCGCGCCGCGGTCGGCCCCGGTCACTGACCGAGCTGCTGGTACATCGTGAACATCGGCATGTAGAGCGCGACGACCATGCCGCCGATGAGGAGTCCGAGCACCGTCATCATGATCGGCTCGATCATGCTCGTCAGCTGCTCGGATGCCGCGTCGACCTCGGCCTCGTACATCGCCGCGATGTTCTCGAGCATGTCCGGAAGCGACCCCGACTCCTCGCCGACCGACACCATCTGGCTGACCATCGGCGGAAAGACGGCGGCGCGCGCGAGCGGCGCCGAGAACGACCGGCCGAGGCGCACCGATTCGCGCACGCTGCGCAGGGCGTCTTCGATGGCCTTGTTGTTCGCCGCCCTGCCGACGAGGTCGAGGGCCTGCATGAGGGGCACCCCGGCCCCGAGCATCATCGACAGGTTGCGGGCGAATCGCGCCACGGCGATCTTCGTCACCAGGGAGCCGAACACCGGCATCCGCAGGCGGAAGGGATCGACGACGCCCCGGAAGCGGTCGGTGTGCTTCACGCGCTGGTACCAGATCCACCCCGCCACGGCGAGCACGACCAGCAGCGGCAGGATCCACACCATGTTGTGCGACAGGGTCACGAGCATCTGCGTCGGGAGCGGGAGCTCGCCGCCCATGCTCGCGAACATGTTCTCGAACACCGGCACCACGAACGTGATCATCGCGATGACGCCGACGACCGCGATGACGAGCACGATGATCGGGTAGGTCATGGCGGAGCGGATCTTCTGCTGCAGCTTCACGTCGGCCTGGTAGCTGCGCGAGATCGCCTCGAGCGAGTCGGCGAGGAAGCCGCCGGTCTCGCCGACGCTCACGAGGCTCACCATCAGCGGCGGGAAGACGTTCGGATGCGCCGCGAGCGCGGTGGAGAACGACGACCCCGACTCGATGTCGACCTGCACCGCCGTCAGCGCCGACGCCAGCCGCCGGTTGGGGGTCTGCTCGGCGAGCAGGGCGAGCGCCCGCATGAGGGGGAGCCCCGCCTGGATGAGTCCGGCGAACTGCTGCGCGAACACCGCGAGGTCCTTCGTGGCGACGCCGCGCTCGAACCCGGGGATCGTCACGTCGCGGTTGAGCCCCGTCTTGGACTGCGCCACGACGCTGAGCGGAGCGAGCCCCTGCGCCCGGAGCTTCGCCACGACGGCGCTCTCGCTCGCCGCTTCGAGCACCCCCTTCGCCTCCGCCCCGGTGGCGGTGGCCGCGCGCCAGCGATATTCCTCCAGCGGCATGTCACAGGATCCAGTCGTCCGACGGCGGCGCGGGGTCGGCGTTTCCGCCGAGCCACGCCTCGGCGTCGTAGTCGCGCGGGCGCACTCGCACGCCGTCGAGGGCATGCGGGTCGGTGAGGTAGTGACGCGCGAGCGAGGCGGCGACGTCGCCCGATTCGACGAGGGTCTTCAGCGACTGATCCAGCGTGTGCATGCCGTGACCCTCCCCGGCCTGCATCGCGTTGTACAGCTGGGCGATCTGGTTCTCGCGCACGAGGTTCGCCACCGCCGGCGTCGACACGAGCACCTCGGTCGCGATCACGCGGCCTCCCCCCTGCGCCTTGGGCAGGAGCGTCTGGCTGATGACCCCCTGCAGCGTGTCGCCGAGCTGGCTGCGCACCTGGTTCTGCTGGTGCGCGGGGAACGCGTCGACGATGCGGTTGATGCTCTTCGCCGCCCCCTGCGTGTGCAGGGTGGAGAGCACGAGGTGGCCCGTCTCGGCAGCGGTGAGCGCGGTCGAGATCGACTCCGGGTCGCGCAGCTCGCCGATGAGGATGACGTCGGGATCCTGCCGGAGCACGCGGCGGAGCGCTTCGGCGAAGGAGGTCGTGTCGGCGCCGACCTCGCGCTGGTGGATGAGCGAGCGCTGCGACGTGTGCACGAACTCGATCGGATCCTCCACCGTCACCACGTGATCCTGCTTGGTGCGGTTGATGAGGTCGATCATGGCCGTCAGGGTCGTCGACTTGCCCGATCCGGTCGGCCCGGTCACGAGCACGAGCCCGCGCGGACGCAGCGCGAGGTCTCCGGCGATGGCCGGCGCGCCCAGCTCGTCGAGGGTGAAGGCGCGGCTCGCGATGAGACGGAAGGCCGCCGCGACCTGCCCGAGCTGGCGGAACACGTTCACGCGGAACCGCCCGGTCCCGGGCACCGTGTGGGAGAGGTCGACATCGCCGGTGGCGTGGAACCCCTCGCGGTGCGCGGCGGACATGATCCCCACGAGTGCGTCGAGCAGCACCGGTCCCGGGATGGGGTGCTCGTAGCCCGGCACCGGCACGAGGTGTCCGTCGTGCCGGTGGAGCGCCGGCGCGTCGGCGGAGAAGTGGATGTCGGATGACCCCATCGTCGCGGCCGTGCGGAGCACCCCCTCCAGCACCCGCTCGGGCGCGTCTTCGGCGACACCGCCCCCTGACCGCATCCGCAGTTCAGACCGTGACACGCAGCACCTCCTCGATCGTGGTGAGACCTTCGAGCACCTTCGACCACCCGTCGGCCCGCAGGCTCGTCATGCCCTGCGCGAGCGCGAGCTCCCGCAGGTCGGCGCCGGATGCGCTGCGCACCACCGCCGCCTCCAGGTCGGGGGTCATCGCCATCACCTCGTGCAGGCCGACGCGTCCGCGATAGCCCGTCCCGGAGCACGCCGGGCACCCCTGCGCGCCGTAGAGCACGGGCACGTCGGTCGGATCGTGCGGAACACCCAGGCGCGAGAGCACCGCCGAGTCCTCGCGATAGGGCTGCCGGCAGGTCGAGCACAGCCGCCGCGCGAGGCGCTGCGCGACCACCGCCGACAACGCGGTGGCGACGAGGTAGGGCTCGGCGCCGATCTCGGTGAGACGCGCGACGGCGCCCGGAGCGTCGTTCGTGTGCAGCGTCGAGAGCACGAGGTGGCCGGTGAGCGCTGCCTCGATGGAGATGACGGCCGTCTCACTGTCGCGGATCTCGCCCACGAGCACGATGTCGGGGTCGGAGCGCAGGATGCTGCGCAGCACCGACTGGAACGTCAGGCCGGCCTTGGCGTTGACCTGCACCTGGTTGACCCCCGCCATGCGGTACTCGACGGGATCCTCGACCGTGATGACGTTCACGCGCGGGTTCGACACCTCCCGCAGCGCCGTGTAGAGCGTCGTGGACTTGCCCGATCCGGTCGGCCCGGTCACGAGCACCATGCCGTGCGGCCGCTCGATGGCGCCGCGGAAGCGCGTCAGATTGCCGCGGCCCATCCGCAGATCGGCGAGGGAGAGGCTGACGGCGGTGTTGTCGAGGATGCGCATCACGATCTTCTCGCCCCACACCGTGGGGAGCGTCGCGACGCGGAGATCGACCTTGCGGCCGCCGTGCGAGACCGACAGCCGGCCGTCCTGCGGCCGGCGCCGCTCGGCGATGTCGATGGAGGCCATGATCTTCAGCCGCGAGATGATGCCGTCCTGGATGTTGCGGTCGGCCCGCTGCATCTCGTGCAGCACCCCGTCGATGCGATAGCGCACGGTCAGGTGGGACTCGCCCGGCTCCACGTGGATGTCGCTCGCGCGATCGTCGATCGCCTGCGTGACGAGGAGGTTCACGAACCGCACGATCGGCGCATCGCTGTCCTGATCGTCGACGACCTCGGTCGCCGACAGGTGTGTGGCCGCGCTCTCCTCCAGCTCGGCGGACAGATCGGAGAGCTCCTCGTCGGATCGCACGTAGCGCTGGAACGCCAGCTGGAGCGCGTCGGCCGCGACGACGACCGGCTCCACCTGCAGGTCGGTGACGGTGGACACGTCGTCGAGCGCGATGATGTCGGTGGGATTGGCCATGGCGAGCACGACCCGGTCGGCCGTGCGACCGATGGGGAGCACGTCGTACTTCCGGCAGAGGCCGCCGGGCACGAGCGTGACGACCTCGGGTTCGAGCTGCAGTCCGGTGATGTCGACGAAGCGGTGGCCCGTCTGGCGCGCGATCGCCTCGGCGAGCTGTGACGGGGTGACGATCTCGCGCGCGACGACCTCGTGCAGGAAGCGGTCGCCCTCACCGTGTTCGGCGAGCAGCTCGCTGAGCGTCGAGGCGCGCGTGGATCCCAGGAGGACGAGCGTCTGCGCGATTCCCCGCACGGTTCTCCCCCCGTTCTCCTCCGGCGACCCAGGCTAGATCTCGGCCGTCTCGTGGCACGACTTCCGCGACCTTTCCTGAGCCAAAGCCGGTCGACCTGAGGAAAAACTGAAGTTATGGGGCGGATGGGGACTGTGTGAAAGCTGAGTTTTATGAGAAGTTACTCATGAAAGACAGAATTTCTTGCACGTACGCCTCGCCAGCTGTATCGACGTTCGCCCCCACATACGCCGAAGGCCCCCATGCGCCCCATCGCCACTCACCCCCTGTCGGATCCGTTCGCGCGGACCGCCCTCGTCATCGACAGTCGCGCCGATCGAGCCAAGGCGGTGGCCGACCGCCTGTCGCAGCAGGGCTTCCGGGTGCGTTCCGCTGCGACGGCCTTCAGTGGAATCGACGCGGCCGCGCAGCATCGCCCCGACCTCGTGATCGTGCAGACCGACCTGGCGGGCCTCGACGGCTTCGAAGCCGTCCGTCGCATCCGGGACTTCAGCGACGCCTTCGTGATCATGCTGTCCGACGACGATTCCGAGTCCGCGACGGTCGAGGGCTTCCGCGCCGGCGCCGACGACTACCTCGCCGGCCCGGTCCGCCCCCACGCGCTCCGCGCACGCATCGATGCGCTGCTGCGTCGCTCGCGCAGCCTGACGAGCACCGGAGCTCCGCGCCAGGACGAGGGCGCGTGGCTCACGCACGGACCGCTGCGGATGCATCCGCACTCGCGTCGCGTCGAGATGCGCGGCCGCGCGTGCGAGCTGACGCGGTCGGAGTTCGACATCCTGCACATGCTCGTGCGCGCCAAGGAGCAGGTCTTCAGCAAGTCGTCGCTCGCGCTCATGCTGCGCGAGACCAACGGGCTGCCCGGCCAGCACATCACCGAGCACGACCGTCACGCGGTCGAGGTGCACATCATGAACATCCGTCGCAAGCTCGGAGACGACGCCCGCTCGCCGGAGTGCATCGCGACGGTGCGGGGGCTCGGCTACCGCCTGGCTCCGGCGACCGCCCGCGTGCGCACCATCGAGCCCCTCTCCGCCGTCGGCTGACGCCGCTCACGCGCGGGTGGGGCGGCCAGCGCCCTGTCGACGTGCCGTCCACGCGGTGAACGCCCTCGTGTCCGGGATGCGCGCCAGCAGGGGGCCGGCGATGATCGTGATCAGCACGTACGCGGTCGCCAGCGCGGCGAGGGACCGGTCCACGCCCGCAGCGATCGCGAGGCCGGCGATCACGATCGAGAACTCGCCTCTCGGCATGAGGGCGAACCCAGCGCGCCAGCGTCCGGCCTCGCCGATCCGGCTGCGACGGGCCGCGAGATAGCCGGTGAGGAGCTTCGTCGCCATCGTGACGGCGGCCAGGGCGAGCGCGGGCAGGAGCATCGGCAGCAGGTCGGCGGGGTCGGTGGACAGCCCGAAGAAGAGGAAGAACACCGACGCGAACAGGTCGCGCAGCGGGGTGAGCATCTGCTGGGCGTGCCGGGCGACCGGGCCGGAGATCGCGATGCCGACGAGGAACGCGCCGACCGCCGACGACACGCTCGCCTGCGCGGCGAGGCCCGCCACGATGAGGGTCACCCCCAGCACCGTCAGCAGGAGCACTTCGGCGCTGCGCGAAGAGACGAGCCGCGACACGACGTGCCCGTGCCGCAGGGCCACGAACAGGATGACGGCGACCACCGCGATCGCGATGACGACGGTGAGCACGCTCGCTCCGAGACTCAGCCCCAGCAGCAGCGCGGTCAGCAGCGGCAGGTAGAACGCCATCGCGAGGTCCTCGATCACGAGGATCGACAGCACGACCGGAGTCTCGCGGTTGGTGAGGCGTCCGAGGTCCTGCAGGAGCTTCGCCACGACGCCCGACGACGAGATCCAGGTGATCCCGCCGAGCGCGACCGCCGCGATCGGCCCCCAGCCCAGGAGCAGCGCGAACGCCGCACCCGGGAGGGCATTCAGCAGCATGTCGATCACCCCCGCGCGGCGGGAGGTGCGCAGGCTGCCGACGAGCTCATCCGCGGTGTATTCGAGCCCGAGCATGAGCAGCAGGAGCACCACGCCGATCTCGGCGCCGATCTCGATGAACTCCTCCCCGGCGGCGAACGGGAGCAGGCCGCCCTCGCCGAACGCGAGGCCGCCGAGCAGGATCAGCGGGATCGGCGAGATGCCGAGCCGGCCGGCGAGTCGGCCGAGAAGGGCGATGCCCAGCAGGAGCGCGCCGAGCTCGATGAGCACGAGCGCGCCGTGATCCATGGGGTGCTCAGCTTCCCTCGATGATCCGGGCCAGCATCTCCAGGCCCCGCGCCGTGCCGATCGCCACGAGCGAGTCGCCGACACTCAGCACGTCGTCCGGTCCGGGCGCCGGCACGACGCCGCCGGCGCGCACGACGGCGACGATCGAACATCGGGTGAGGGTGCGGGCGCGGGTGGCGCCCAGGGGGCGTCCGGCGTAGGGCGAGTCGGCCCGCACCGGGATCTGCGAGGTCGACAGGCCGTCGACCTGGTCGCGGAGGCCCGCGAGCTGGGTCATGATGACCGAGCCGCCGAGCACCTCCGACAGCGCGGTGGCCTCGTCGTCGGTAATCTCCAGCGACAGCTCGGCGCGGTCCGGATCATGGGGATCCGCGACGGCGAGCTCGCGGCCCCCGTCGCGGAAGGTGACGATCGACACGCGACGCCCTGCCGCGGTCTCGACATCGTGACGGATGCCGATCCCCGGCAGTTCGGTGCGCTCGACATTGACGGGCATGGCCACATCCTCGCATCATGAGGCGATCCCCGCTCGCCGCCGAGCACCGGCCGTTCACCGAAAGGTCATACTGTGACCGACATGCCGCATCCCGACCGCCCCTCCCCGGAATCTGGACATCCCACGACGCAGGCCGACGACGCACCGGACACGCGCCGGCGCGGTGTGCTCGCGTGGGCCCTGTGGGACTGGGGGTCGGCGGCCTTCAACGCGGTCGTGACCACGTTCGTCTTCAGCACCTACCTCGCCAGCAGCCTGTTCGTCGACCCTGCCATCGTCGACGCCGCCGGAGGCAACGACGACGATCCGGCGCTCGTGGCCGCCCTGGCGAACAACGCCAGCGTGGTCGGCGTCGCCCTCATGATCGCCGGCATCCTCATCGCCGTGCTCGCCCCCGTTCTCGGCCAGCGCTCCGACGGGAGCGGTCGCCGCAAGTTCTGGCTCGGCGTGAACACGCTCGTGGTCGTCGGCGCCATGGCCGCGATGTTCTTCGTCGAGGGCACACCCGGCTACCTCATCCTCGGAGCCACGCTGCTCGCGGTCGGGAACGTCTTCTTCGAGTTCGCCGGGGTCAACTACAACGCCATGCTCGTGCAGGTGTCGACGCCGAAGAACATGGGCCGCGTGTCGGGCTTCGGATGGGGCATGGGCTACGTCGGCGGCATCGTGCTGCTCCTGCTGCTGCTCGTGCTGTTCATCCAGAGCTTCGGCGCCGACGGGGCGGCGGGTGTGCTCGACATCCCGACCGACGACGGGCTCAACATCCGCGTCGCGATCGTCGCCTCGGCGGTGTGGTTCGGCATCTTCGCGATCCCCGTGCTGCTGCGCGTTCCCGAAATCCCGGCGGCCGAGCGCCGGGTGCGTGTGGGCTTCTTCCGCTCCTACGCGGTGCTGTGGGGCACCCTCACCAAGCTCTGGCACGGCAACCGGCAGGTGCTGATGTTCCTGCTGGCCAGCGCCGTCTTCCGCGACGGGCTCGCGGGCGTCTTCACCTTCGGCGCGATCATCGCCGCCCAGGTGTTCCGGTTCTCCTCCAGCGAGGTGCTCTACTTCGCCGTGGCCGCCAACGTCGTCGCGGGCGCATCCACGATCCTCGCCGGGCGCCTCGACGACCGCTTCGGACCGAAGAACGTCATCATGGCCTCGCTCATCGGCCTCGTCGCGACGGGGACGGTGGTGCTCTTCATCGGCACTGCGCAGATCGGCTTCTGGATCACCGGCCTCATCCTCACCGCCTTCGTCGGGCCGGTGCAGTCGGCGAGCCGGTCGTTCCTCGCCCGCATCACGCCGCCGGGGCGCGAGGGCGAGATCTTCGGCCTCTATGCCACCACCGGCCGCGCCGTGTCGTTCATGGCGCCGGGCCTGTTCGCCCTCTTCGTCGCGATCTCGGGCGACACCCGACTGGGCATCCTCGGCATCACCATCGTGCTGCTGGCCGGGCTCGCCCTCATGATCCCGGTGAAGGCGAAGCAGGCCGTCATCGACTGACGACGGCCTGCTCCCCGAT
This sequence comes from Microbacterium luteum, assembly GCF_015277875.1. Classification (NCBI taxonomy): domain Bacteria; kingdom Bacillati; phylum Actinomycetota; class Actinomycetes; order Micrococcales; family Microbacteriaceae; genus Microbacterium; species Microbacterium luteum. The sequence goes on from NZ_CP063814.1 coordinate 3,259,576, forward strand.
CACTCGGGCGGATACGCTCCCACGTCCTTGCGAGACGCCTCGATCTGGGTGACCGACGGATCGACGCGCTCCGCCGGCGAGGCTCCCGAGCCACGGCCGGTGCCTGCGCCGTTCCCGTCACCGCTGTCGGCGCGCCGATGCATCCACTTCGGCAGGCGCGGCCACCTCACGCCGCGCTGGTCGGGCTCCTCGACCTCGAGGCCGTAGTAGTCGCCGATGCGCTCGACGAAGGCGGCGCGCTGCGCGTGGTCGTAGGCGCGGCGTTCGCGTTGGAACGCCACGATCGTCGACCAGCAGATCAGCAGCATCACGACACTGAACGGCAGGGCGATCGTGATCGCCGCCGTCTGCAGGGCGGTGAGTCCGCCGGTGAGCAGCAGCGCGATCGCGAGCAGCGCGGTCACGAGCGTGAAGAAAGTGCGGATCCACTTCGCCGGCTCCTGATTGCCGCCGGTGGCGATCATCCCCATCACGAGCGCCCCGGAATCGGACGACGTGATGAAGAACACCGCCACGAGCACCATCACGCCGATCGTGAGCAGCGTCGTGCCCGGGAAGTAGTCCAGGAGCTGGAAGATCGCCCCCTCGATGTTCACCGATCCGTCGGCCGTCGTCATCGATCCCGGCTGGTCGAGCTCGAGGTACAGGGCCGATCCGCCCAGCACCGCGAACCACAGGATGCCGAGCAGGGTCGGCACGCCGATCACGCCGAGCACGAACTGACGCACGGTGCGCCCGCGGGAGATGCGGGCGATGAAGATGCCGACGAAGGGCGCCCACGAGATCCACCAGCCCCAGTAGAACGAGGTCCACGACGACTGCCAGTCCTCCCCGGCGGTGCCCTGGAAGGCACTCACCGTGAAGGAGAGGCCGACGAAGTTCTGGATGTAGGAGCCGATCGACTGCACCCACTCGCGCAGCAGGTACTCCGTCTGCCCGAAGATCAGGATGTAGAGCAGGAGCAGGCCGGCGAGGATCAGGTTCGTCGAGGACAGCCACTTCATGCCTCGGGTGACGCCGGACAGCACCGATGCGAGCACGCACACCGTGATGACGCCGATGATGATCACCTGCAGGCCCGCGGAGGGCTCGGCGATACCGGCGGCGTCGAGACCCGCGCTGATCTGCAGCACGCCGAGGCCGAGCGAGGTCGCCACACCGAAGAGCGTTCCGGCGAGGGCGACGACGTCGATCGCATGACCCCAGGGTCCTTCGACGCGCTTGCGCCCGAGGACGGGCTCGAGCGTCCAGCGGATCGAGATCGGCCGGCCGCGCCGGTGGATGGCGTAGGCGAGGCTGAGTCCGACGATGACGTAGATCGACCAGGCCGTGACCCCCCAGTGGAGGTACGTCTGGGTGAGCGCCGCCTGCGCGAGCTGCGGCGGCTCGCCGGTCACGCCGGGTCGCGGCGAGATGAAGTGGCTGAGCGGCTCGCTGACGCCGTAGAAGACCAGGCCGATGCCCATGCCCGCGGCGAACAGCAGGGAGAACCAGGCGCCGAGGGAGAACTCGGGCTCGTCGTTGTCTCGACCGAGCTTGATGTCGCCGAAGCGGGAGAACCCGAAGACGATCGCGACCGCGACGAAGATCGCCGCGATCAGCACGTAGTACCAGCTGAAGCCGTTGACGATGGAGTTCTGCAGGCCCAGGAACAGATCTTCAGCCGCACCGGGGGCGAGGATCGCGAAGGCGCTGAAGGCGATCACGACTCCCGCTGCGGGCCAGAAGACCCAGGGCTGCACTCCCTTCCCGGCGGCGAGGGTGCTGGTCACATCCTCCTCGGCGGGCTTCACGTCGAGGAGGTTCTCGGTCTCTTCGGTCGGAGAGGAGGTCGGGTCGTCGGGCGCGGGGTCGTCAGGCGCCGTATCGGCGCGCGTCTGGTTCTCGCTCACCGCTCCACGGTATCGACGCCCGCCGGACGACCGAAAGTCATGGTGGTGTGCCGCGGCCGGCGGCTATGCTCGAGGGTTCTCGCCGGGCGCCGGCCCGGGCCACGCGTCGGCGAGCTTGCCGAGCAGGCGCGCGAGTTCCACGCGCTCGGCGTCGGTGAAGCCCGCCAGGGCGGTGCGCACCGCATCCGTCCGCTCGCCCCGGAAACTTCGCGCGATCGCGGCGCCCTCCTCTGTCAGGGCGATGCGCGTGCGACGTGCGTCGTCGGGATGCGCCTCGCGGCGGACCATCCCCTCCTGCACGCCCTGCTGCACCAGTCGCGAAGCACGGGGCTGGTCGACACCGATCCTCTCGGCGAGCTCGCTCACGCCCAGCGGCTCCGGCGAGCTCGCGAGCACGTCGAGCATGCGCACCCGCGCCGGACCGCCGAATCGGCCGGGTCCGGCGAGCGGGTGCGAACCCGGCCACTCCGGGCGCCCCCGCTCGCCGACGCCCGGCTTGCCGTGCGACCCGGGCTTGCCGTGCGACCCGGGCTTGCCGTGCCGGCCGTGAGGATGACGACCGCCCTCCCACGGCGGCCGGGAGAAGCGCCGCCCCCGCAGGCGAGCGAGCGCGGCGGCGATCGTGGCGGCGGGGTCGTCGGGCCGAGGATCGGTCATGGTTCGAATTTACATGTCTCTTGACATGTTCCACACAAGCATGTCACCATGCATGTAGTTGTTACATGACATATATCTGAGGAGAACTTCCATGAACACCCCCGAAACACCCACACCCCGCCCCCTCGGCTTCTGGCTGCGCGCGCTGGATGCTTCACTCTCGCGAGAGATCGACGGGCGCCTTGCGGCCGAAGACGTCACACGACGCGACTGGATGCTGCTGAACGTCATCGACGGATCCATCGACGCACCCTGGCCCACGCGCCAGGGCCGCGGCCCTGGCCACGGACGCGGACGCCACCTGCGCCACCTCGCCGACCGAGGCTGGGTGGAGGAGGCCGGAGACGGCAGCCTGTCGCTCACCGACGCCGGTCGCGAGGCGAAGCAGCGTCTGGCGGGCATCATCGACGAGGTGCGCTCCCGCCTGGTCGAGACCGTCGGCGAGCAGGACTACGAAACGACCGTGCGCAGCCTCGAGGCCCTCACCCGCTCGCTCGGCGGCGCCGACGACGACTCGTTCGACTTCGCTCGCGGCCGCTTCGGTCGCGGGCACGGCTTCGGCCGCGGGCACGGCGACGGGCACGGTCGCGGATACCGACACGGCTCCGGCGACGGGCACGGTCGCGGATTCCGTGACGGCTGGGACGGCAACCGCCACCACGGCTTCGGTCCGCGCCACCCCGGCTACGGCCCCCGCCCCGACCGCGCCCCCACCGCCTGACGACACCCGACCCCGCCCCGCCGATGTCGGAGAATCGCGCCGATGTCGGAGGATTCGCCCGAAATCGTCCGACATCGAGCTGAATCTCCGACATCGGCGGGGGCGATGCGACCTCCCGCGCCGGTCTACCCGGGTAGACTCGCGCTCGCCGAGGGATTCAGGGCGAGGGAGAGCGACGGATGGGGCGGGACGAGGCGCGCAGCCGCCGGGTGACCCGGGCCGACGTCGCGCGTGCGGCGGGCGTGAGCACGGCCGTCGTGAGCTACGTCATGAACGGCGGCCCGCGTCCGGTTGCGCCCGAGACGGCGGCCCGCGTGCGCGCGGCGATGGATGACCTGGGCTACCGGCCGAACCACGCGGCACGCACCCTCAATCTCGGCACGACCCGCACCATCGGCCTCGTGCTGCAGGACACGCTCAACCCCTACTTCGCCGAGTTTGCCGGTGAGATCGACCGCGCCGCCCGCGAACGCGGATTCGGCGTGCTCACCGCCGAGTCGCACGGCGATCGCGACGCCGAACGCCGCCTGCTCTCGGATCTGTCCGACCGTCAGGTCGACGCCCTGCTGCTCGCGAGCTCGGGGCCTCCCACCACCGAGCCCGCCGTTGCCAACCCGCGGGATCCCACCACCGTGCTGCTCGACTGCGCCGGTCCGGTCGCCGGTCATCACACGATCGGTCCGGATGCCGCCTCCGGCGCCCGCGCCGCCGTCGCCCATCTCGCACAGGTGCACGGCCGCCGGCGCATCGGCATGGTCATCGGCCCCGACGGTCTCGCCAGCCCCGATCCGCGCCTCGCCGGATGGCGCAGCGAAACCAAGGCGCGCGGCGTCACGCCGGGCGCCCTCGCGGTCGACGACTGGAGCAACGCGGGCGGATACCGCGCCGCACGACGCCTCCTCGACACCGGAGCACTGCCCGACGCGCTCTTCGTCGGCTCCGATGCGCAGGCGATCGGCGTGCTCCGCGCCCTCCTCGAGGCTGGCATCGACATCCCGCGCGCGTGTCCGATCGTGAGCTTCGACGGCACGGGCGCCGGCGACTTCACGTGGCCGGCGCTCACCTCAGCACGTCAGCCCGTGCGCGAGATGGCCGATCTCGCGCTCGCGCTGGTCGCGCATCCCGACCCCGACCCGCGCTATCACGCGTTTCCCGTCGACCTCGTCGTGCGGGAATCGTGCGGATGCCCCCTCACACCCCCGGTCGCAGGACCGATCGATTCCTGACGCGAAAGGCCTCCGTGACCTCCTCCTCCCCCGCCTTCCCGCGGCGCGCCGTGTCGCTGCGCGCCGCCGGCGTCGCGCTCGTGCTCGACCTCTCCGGCGATCTGCTCCCGGCGACCGCGCACTGGGGCGCCGACCCCGGACAGCTGAATGAGCCGGAGGCGTTCGCGCTCATCGACGCCGGCGTGAACCCCGTCGGCCTCAACCAGGTGGACGAGCCGGTGCGCGTGGCGATCCTTCCCGAGGGGTCGAGCGGATGGCCCGGCCGTCCCGGCGTATCCGGTTCGCGCGGCGGCACGGCGTGGTCGCCGCGATTCCGGGTGACCGAGCGCACACTCGGAGGCGTCGCGGTGCGTGATGGCTACACCGAGTCCGGGCCGGGGGAGCTCGTCGTGCGCGCCGAAGACGCCAGAGCCGGCCTCGCGCTGACGCTCCGCGTGGAGCTGCTGCCCAGCGGACTCGTGCGCACACGAGCGGAGCTGACCAATCTCGGCACCGACGACTACGCGCTCGATGCGCTCACGCCGGCGCTGCCGATCCCGCCCATCGCCGGCGAGGTGCTCGACTTCGCCGGCCGCTGGGCGCGTGAGCGTACACCGCAGCGCACCGACCTCGGTGTCGGCATCCACTCGCGCGAGAACCGCCGAGGGCGCACCGGCGCCGATTCGGCCTATCTGCTGCACGCCGGGGTGCCCGGATTCGACTTCGCTTCGGGAGAGGTGTGGGCGGTGCACGCGGCGTGGAGCGGCAACCACGTGCACTACGCCGAGCGGCTCTTCAGCGGCGAGCAGATGCTCGGGGGCGGCGAACTGCTGCTGCCCGGCGAGGTCGTCCTCGACGCGGGTGCGTCTTACACGTCGCCATGGCTCTACGGCGCATACGGCGACGGGCTCGACGAGCTCGCGGCGCGTTTCCATCGGCATCTGCGGGCCCGTCCGCAGCATCCGTCGTCGCCGCGCCCGGTCACCCTCAACGTGTGGGAGGCGGTCTACTTCGACCACTCCCTGCCGGGACTCATCGATCTCGCCGACCGGGCAGCGGAGATCGGGGTGGAGCGCTACGTGCTCGACGACGGCTGGTTCGGATCCCGCCGCGACGACACCTCCGGCCTCGGCGACTGGCAGGTGTCTGCGGATGTCTGGCCCGACGGGCTCGGGCCACTGGTCGACCACGTGACCGGACTCGGCATGCAGTTCGGACTGTGGTTCGAGCCCGAGATGGTGAACCTCGACTCCGACGTGGCGCGGGCGCATCCGGAATGGATCATGAGCGCCGATCCCGACCGGCTGCCGGTTCCGAGCCGCCACCAGCAGGTGCTGAACCTGGCGATCCCGGCCTGCTACGACCACATCCGGGATGCGATGGTCGCGATTCTGCGCGAGTACGACATCTCGTACATCAAGTGGGATCACAACCGCGACCTCGTCGAAGCGGCCGACCGCATCGACGGCCGACCGGTCGTGCACGCCCAGACGCTCGCCTTCTACCGGCTCGTCGACGAGTTGAAGGCGACCTTCCCGGGCCTCGAGATCGAGTCGTGCTCCTCGGGTGGCGGGCGCATCGACCTCGAGGTGATCGAGCGCACCGACCGCGTTTGGACATCGGACTGCATCGACCCGCACGAGCGCCAGCTCATGCACCGCTGGACCCAGCAGCTGCTGCCGCCCGAGCTGATGGGCGCGCACATCGCGTCAGGCGTCTCGCATACGACCGGACGGGGCCACTCGCTGGAATACCGCGCGTCGACCGCGCTGTTCGGTCACTTGGGCATCGAGTGGGATCTGCGCGACGCCCCGGCGGCGGAGTTCGCGCAGCTCACAGCCTGGGTGGCGTTCTACAAGCAGTGGCGTGACCTGCTGCACACCGGCACGATCGTGCGTCTCGACACCGGTGACGAGACCCTGTTCGGTCACGGCGTGGTCGACGCGGACCGTTCCCGCGCGCTGTTCGCGATCACCTCGGTCGACCGGCCGGTGACGAGCATGTACGGGCGCGTGCGCCTGCGCGGGCTCGATCCGGATCGTCGCTACCGGGTGCGCCCGGTACTGCCGGCGGGAAGTCTCGGCGGGATGCTGCCGCCACCGTGGTGGGGTGGCGGCGCGGGTGACATGGCCGCGCACTCCGCGGTCACCGCCGACGATGTCGCTGCGAGCGTGGGTGCCGTCTTCACCGGCGGGACCCTCGAGCGGGTCGGCCTCACGCATCCGGCGGTGTTCCCCGACACGACCGTGCTTTACGACGTCGAGGCGATCGACTCGGTTGCCCGTTGACGGGGCGTCCCGCGGTCGCCGCTGTGCCCCCCGACGACGCAGCGACCGCGGGGTAAACCCCGGGTATCGGTGTTCGTGAAGGCGACGACTCCGTGGCCTCCGACTGCCGACGCGACTCAGGTTAGAGGATTCTCATCCCGAGGGGAAGGGGTGCAGCGAAGCGGATTCTCATCGACCCGCGGAGCCCGCATCGGTGACGCCGACATCGGATCGGTGGAAGTTCTGGAACGAGCGCGAGGCGGTCGGTCCGCGCTGCCCCTGGTAACGGTTGGCGTACGGGCCGGAGCCGTAGGGGTTCTCGGTCGGCGACGAGAGCCGGAAGAAGCACAGCTGCCCGATCTTCATGCCCGGCCACAGCTTGATCGGCAGGGTCGCGACGTTGGACAGTTCGAGGGTCACGTGGCCCGAGAACCCCGGGTCGATGAATCCGGCCGTCGAGTGGGTGAGGAGTCCCAGGCGGCCGAGCGACGACTTGCCCTCCAGACGCGCTGCGACATCGTCGGGCAGGGTGACCTGCTCGAACGTCGACCCGAGCGCGAACTCTCCCGGATGCAGGATGAACGGCTCATCCGGCGCGACCTCGATCAGGTGCGTGAGGTCGGGCTGGTCTTCGGCGGGATCGATGAACGGGTACTTGTGGTTGTCGAACAGCCGGAAGTACCGGTCCAGGCGAACGTCGACGCTGGACGGCTGCACCATCCGCGCATCCCAGGGGGCGATTCCGATGCGTTCGGCGTGGACTTCTGCGCGGATATCGCGATCGGAAAGCAGCACGGCATCAGCCTAGCGATCCGCGTGCGAGCGTTCGACGCCGACCTTGTTATGCTGTCGGATGCTGCGGTTTTCCGCTCTCGGGGATGTAGTTCAATGGTAGAACTTCTGCTTCCCAAGCAGACAGCGCGGGTTCGATTCCCGTCATCCCCTCCACAAGCCCTCACGTGCCACCGACGGTGGTGCGGGAGGGCTCTCGTACGGATGCCGTCGGCATCGATCCGCCTGCGGGCGTCCTGATCCGCCCACGGCACAGCGGGTTGTCTAGAAAGGCGCTGGGCAGACTTCTGGGTCGGGTGGGTCCGCGTCGCCCGGGCCGCCGACCCCGTCGGGCATGAACATGACTCGTGGTGGTGGGTCGTCGTCGTATTCGAGGCCGGAGGGTGCGGTGAAGTGAAGTCTTCCGCCGGGCATTTGGACGACGGTCCATCCGGCGGCTTGTTTCAGCGCGTGGTGGCTTTCGCAGAACGCGCCCATGTTCTCGACGTCGGTCTTACCGCCGAGGGCCCAGTCTTCGCGGTGGTCGATGTCGCATTCGGTGGCGGGTCTGCGGCATCCGGGGAACCGGCACCGGATATCCCGCGCCACCAGATACCGTTTCTGCGCCGGTGTCGCGAAGCGTCGATCGACGGCGAGCACCGTTCCGGTGATGGGGTCGAGGAAGACCCGGTCGAAACCGGGGGCGTTGCCGGCGAGGATCTTCGCCGTCTCCGGATCCACCGCGCACTTCCCGTTCAGCTGCGCCCCACCCAGGGTCGTTCCCGCGAGCGTGGTCGCGGGGACGGTCACCTGCACGTGCCCACGGATCGCACCCAACCCACCCTCGACCCCGGTCGGGTCGACGGAGGGGGAGGCGGTGAGCATCATGTCCAGCAGCAGGTCGGTGCGGATCTGATCCAGCGTCCGCTCATCGAACCACACACTCGGCTCCGAATCGACGTCACCCGTCCCCACGTCGGCACCGTCCGCCTTCGATGCCTCGTCGTCGCCCGTCCGCGTCTCGGTGGTGTTGCGTCGTGCCGCCCGGTCGGCGGCTTTGATCGTCTTCCCCTGCCGGGTGAGCCGGTCGTAGACCCCGTGGACCTCCACGGACGGTCCGATCGCACCGAGCATCGACATCCCATCCCGCAGGTCCTCCACCCAGATGCGTCGGTCCAGCACGGCATCATCGTGACGTTCCTGCATCGACAGAGGGTTGAGGTTCTCCGCGACCTGCTCCGCATACGACCGCACCCTCGCCGCAGACGTCGTCTCCGCATACCCCAGCACGTCCCGCTCGTAGCTCTCTCGAGCCCCCGGGTCGGCAAGCTCCGCACCGGTGTCGACGATCACCTTCACATGTGCCCGGGACACCCGGCCCGCGCCACGACTCCCACGCCGCCGGGAACTGGGTCACGGTGCGGTGCGCGTCGAACAGGCGGGTCTGCATCGTGCGGTCACTGACCCGCTTCGCCACCGCAAGCTCCGCCGCCATCGCGCGCGCAGCGGCATCTCCCGCTCCCGCGTCGACGCATCCCGCAACCGTGCCGTCTGCTGCTGGGCGAGGTCATACGCCTCGGCATACAACCGCTCACGCTCCGCCTGAATCCGCGCCTCCGCCACATCGAACGCCGCGATCTCCGCAACCAGCTCACGCGTGCGAACCCGGTCCGCCCCACCCTGCTGGTCGATCGCCATCACAACCCCCGCTCGATCCCCGACTACTTCGAGCGTAGAACCAACTTCAGACATTGATGCGACGTAATGCGGGGCATGGGGACAAATAATTCATACACAAGTACGAAAATGTGAAGACGTGATCCGATCCCATTGCGATCACCCGACCATCGCAAGTGGAGCGGTTGCACCGCTTCGGGGCGACGCGCCCGCTACCGCGGCGTGACGGATCGCAGCCCGTCGGCGATCGGGGCCATCCGGCGCCGAACGTAGGCATCCAGCGGCTCGTCGATATCGCTCGTCGTCCATTCGTCGGTGCAGTGCGCGGCAGCGGCAACGAGGGCATGGGCGAGCAGGTCGACGAGTCCCGAATCCACCTCCGGCGCTCGTGCGGCCGCCGCGTCGCGCAGATGGTCCGTCAGTTGCGTGACGGACAAGGACATGAAGGCACGCAGCTCCTCGTCCTGGTCCACGACGCGGCGGCGACGCTGGAGCTGCTCCCGCTCCGCGGCGTCGTATCGGGCATGGAGAAGGATCGCCCTCAGGATCAGGTCGACCACCGAGTCCGGCGTCTCTTCGTCGGCGAGCGCATCAGCGGCACGCTCGGCGCGTCGATCGAAGTCCTTCCACAGCAGGTCTCGTTTGGACGGGAAGTAGGAGAAGAGCGTCGTGCGGCTGATCCCCGCGGCCTGCGCGACCTCACTCAGCGAGGTCTTCGCGTAGCCCTGGGCGAGGAAGAGCTCGATGGCGACGTCGCGGATCTCTTCGTGCGAGCTTTCGCGGGGACGCCCGCGACCACGAGCGGTCATCGCCCCAGTTTCCCCTATGTCTTATTTTCCGAACTATGTACAGTTATTCGCGCATCGGACGAAAGGACGAACAATGAAGTCAGTGCACGTGACGGGACCCGACACCGTCTCCTGGGTGGAGGTCGCCGAACCCGAGGTCGGCGCCAACGATGTGCTCCTCGCCGTGAGGGCGTGCGGCATCTGCGGCTCAGACGCCTTCTACACGCACGTGGGCGGCATCCCGCCCCGCCAGGGCGCGACCCCCCTTGGCCACGAACCCGCCGCGGAGGTGACGGCCGTCGGCTCCGCGGTCGAGGGCATCCACGTCGGCGACCACGTCGTGATCGACACGATGCGTTTCCAAGACGGACTACTGGGCAGCGGCGGTGCGCAGGGCGCCCTGACTCCGACAGTGCTCGTGAAGGACTTCCAGCCCGGGGTGCAGCTGCGCGTCATCCCCGACGACATTCCCTGGGAGGTCGCGGCTCTCAACGAGCCGATGGCCGTCGCCCATCACGCCGTCAACCGCTCCGGGGCTGCGGAGGGGGATCGGGTCGCGGTCTTCGGTGCCGGCCCGGTCGGGCTCGGCGTGCTCCTGTCGCTGAAGTCCAAGGGCGTCGCGCACGTGGTCGTCGTCGACATCCAGCCGGGCCGCCTCGACAAGGCGCTCGCGATCGGAGCCGACGCCGTGATCAACTCCGCCGAGGAGGACGTCGCCTCCCGCCTGGCGGAACTGCACGGTGCCGAGGCGGACCCGTTCGGCCGCCAGCAGCACGCCGCAACCGACATCTACATCGACGCCGCGGGCGTGCCGAGCGTGCTCGAGACCGTCTTCGCGTGCGCGAAAAGCCGGGCCGTGCTGACCATCCCCGCGGTGCACAAGCAGCCCGTTCCGGTCGACTTCGGGCAGATCCTGCGCAGCGAGATCGACATCCGCATGTCGATGGGCTACCCCACGGAGATCTTCGAGGTCACCGACGCGATCATCGCGCATCCCAGGAAGTACGCGCAGATCATCAGCGACGTGCTCCCGTTCGAGCGCGCGCTCGAGGCGCTGGAGCTGGCGAAGACGCCGGGCGCAGCCGACAAGGTCGTGGTGACCTTCGGCGACTGACCCGTGGCCCGCACCGATGCCCCCGGGGCTACGACTGGTGCTCGTAGGCCGGCGCAGGCGTCTCGACCCCGGGGCTGTCGTTCGCCGCGAGCGCGAGCCAGGTCTCGACGACCGTGTCGGGGTTGAGCGAGAGCGACTGGATGCCGCGGCCGACGAGCCACTGCGCGAAGTCCGGGTGATCGCTCGGCCCCTGTCCGCAGATGCCGACGTACTTGCCCTGTCGCCGACACGCGTCGATGGCCGTGCCGAGCAGGTGCAGCACGGCGGGATCGCGCTCGTCGAAGGCTGATGCCATGAGAGACGAGTCGCGGTCCAGCCCCAGGGTCAGCTGCGTCATGTCGTTGGAGCCGATCGAGAACCCGTCGAAGTGCTCGAGGAATTGCTCTGCGAGCACGGCGTTGGCGGGCAGTTCGCACATCATGACGACGCGAAGCCCGTTCTCGCCGCGGCGCAGGTCGTTCTGCGCGAGCAGGTCGACGACGGCCTTCGCCTCGCCGACCGTTCGCACGAACGGCACCATGATCTGCACGTTGGTCAGTCCCATGTCATCGCGCACCCGGCGCAGGGCCTCGCACTCCAGGTCGAAGCACGCGCGGAAATCCGGAGAGACGTAGCGGGCGGCGCCGCGGTATCCGAGCATCGGATTCTCTTCGTCGGGCTCGTAGAGCGACCCCCCGATGAGGTTGGCGTACTCGTTCGACTTGAAGTCCGACAGGCGCACGATCACCGGCTCCGGCGCGAAGGCAGCGGCGATCATGGACACGCCCTCGGCCACGCGCTGGATGAAGTACTCCTTGGCCGACGGATACGCGGCGGTGCGCTCCCGGATGTCCTCGGCGAGCGCACCGTCGAGCCGGTCGAGTTCCAGCAGGGCCCGAGGGTGGATGCCGATCTGACGGTTGATGATGAACTCCAGCCGAGCCAGGCCCACACCCGCGTGCGGCAGACGCGAGAAGGCGAACGCCTGGTCGGGGGTGCCGACGTTCATCATCACCTTGACGGGGGCCGCCGGCATCCGATCGAGCTCGGTCTGCTCCTCGGCGAACTGCAGGAGCCCGTCGTACACGAGACCGTCATCACCCTCGGCGCACGAGACGGTCACCTCCTGGCCGTCTTTCAAGGCATGGGTGGCCACGCCGGTGCCGACGACGGCGGGGATGCCGAGCTCGCGGGCGATGATCGCGGCGTGGCAGGTGCGTCCGCCGCGGTCGGTGATGATCGCCGAGGCGCGCTTCATGATCGGCTCCCAGTCGGGATCGGTCATGTCGGCCACCAGCACGTCGCCGTGGGCGAAGTCGTGCATCTGGTCGATCGAGGTGAGCACCCGCACGCGGCCGGAGCCGATACGCTGCCCGATCGCGCGCCCCTCGACGAGCACCGCACTTCGCTCGGCGAGCACAAAGCGGCTCAGCACGTTCGCGGATTTCCGCGACACGACGGTCTCGGGGCGCGCCTGCAGCACGTAAATCTGGCCGTCGTTGCCGTCTTTGCCCCACTCGATGTCCATGGGGCGGCCGTAATGGGCCTCGATGACGAGGGCGATCCGGCCGAGCTCCTGCACCTCCGCATCGGTGATCGAGAAACGCGAGCGTTCGGCGGCATCCACCTCGACGAAAGCCGTGCTGCCGTCGACGTGCTGCCCGTTCGCGTAGCGCATGGCGATCGCCTTCTCACCGACGCTGCGCTTGAGGATCGCGGGGCGGCCGGCACGCAGACCCGGCTTGTAGACGTAGAACTCGTCGGGGTTGACGGCGCCCTGCACGACCGCCTCGCCGAGGCCGTAGGAGCTCGTGACGAACACCGCGTCATCGAAGCCCGACTCGGTGTCGAGGGTGAACATCACGCCCGAGGCCCCGATGTCGGAGCGCACCATGCGCTGCACTCCGGCCGAGAGGGCGACGTCGTGGTGGTCGAAGCCGTGGTGCACGCGGTAAGCGATCGCTCGGTCGTTGTAGAGCGAGGCGAACACACGACGGATCGCGCTCAGGATGTTCTCGATGCCGCCGATGTTGAGGAACGTCTCCTGCTGACCGGCGAACGAGGCGTCGGGGAGGTCTTCGGCGGTGGCGCTGGAGCGAACAGCCCACGTGACCGCCGTGGGATCGGACTCACCCGCGACGAGGTCCGCGTAGGCCGAGCGGATGTCGGCTTCGAGGTCGGCGGGGAACGGCTGCTCCTCTATCCAGGCACGAACACGCGCGCCCAGGTGGGTGAGCGCCGCGACGTCGTCGATATCGATGCCCTCGACGGCGGCGCGGATGCGAGCGTCGAGCTCGCCCTCGGCGAGAAACCGCTCGAAGGCGTCGGCGGTCGTGGCGAAGCCCGGGGGAACCCGGATGCCCGCGGACGCCAGGTGAGACACCATCTCGCCGAGCGACGCATTCTTGCCGCCCACCTGGGCGAGGTCGTTCATGCCGATCTCGTCGAAACGCAGGATGTTGGTCATGGGCTGGGCCTTTCGTGGGGTCGGTCGCGCAGATTCATGGACTGCAGGATCACGGCGGACATCTCCTCGACGCTGCGGGTCGCGGAGCTGAGGAACGGAAGGTGCGTGCGGCGGTAGAGGTCTTCGGCCCGGCGGAGCTCGAGCGTGCACTGGGCGAGGCTCGCGTAGGTGGAGTTCGGGCGGCGCTCGTGGCGCACCTGGCTGAGACGGAGCGGAGTGGTGGTCAGCCCGAAGCAGCGGTCTGCGTGCGGGGCGACGATGCGCGGCAGACCGTCGGTCGGAAAGTCGTCGTCAGTGAGCGGATAGTTCGCGACAAGGAGCCCGTAGTGGAGGGCCAGGTACATCGTCGTCGGCGTCTTCCCGCACCGCGAGGGCGCGACGATGATCACATCGGCGCTCGCCAGGTCGCGCCCGCTCTGGCCGTCGTCGTGTTCGATCGCGTACTCAACGGCCCGCATGCGGCGGAAGTACTGCTCGAGGTCCCCGAGCCCGTGGTACTGCCCGGAGCGCGTCTCGGCGGAGAACATCCATGTCACCGATCTGCTGCCCGCACACCGGTTGGGCGGGCTCGTCGACGCGGCCGTCATCCACGGCGGCCAGGGCACGGTGCAGACCGCCTGTGCCACCGGTGTGCCTTTCGTGGCTCATCGCGAATGAGAGTGTAGGAGCGGTCTGAATCCGCCGGCTTCGAGGAGCGATCTGGCGACGTAGTGCGTGAGGTTCCGGAAGCCGAGGGCGGAACCGCGAAGGTGCTCGAGCCGGCCGTTGATGGCCTCCGTTGGGCCGTTGCTCGTTCCGGGGCGGTCGAAGAACGCGAGGATGTCCGCGGCGCGCTGCTTCAGCGTGCGGCCGAGGCGACGGACCTCTTTGAGCAGCGCGGGGACGCCGTTGCTGACAGAGTCGATCACCGCCCGCATCATCTCCTTCGCCTTGTTCTTGTCGGGTTCGCGGTAGGCGGCGACGATGCGCTGGTAGATGCCCCAGGTCGCTTCGACCTCGACGTGCTCCTCGGCGGCGAATACCGCGTCGAGGCGGGCGGTCTGCTTCTCGGTGAGGAAGCTCGCGCCGGTGTGGAGGGTGCGGCGGACCCCGTAGAGCGGGTCGCCGGCGTGGCCGCGGTGCCCGAGGGTGTCTTGCTGGACGCGCTGCCGGGTCCGGTCGAGCGCGTCGCCGGCGAGGCGGACGACGTGGAACGGGTCCATCACGGGGACCGCGTCGGGGAGCTCTTCGGCCGCGGCGGTCTTGAAGCCGCTGAACCCGTCCATCGCGACCACCTCGATCGCCTTCGACCAGTCCTTGGGTCGGGCGGCGAGCCACTGCTTGAACACCTGCTTCGAGCGGCCCTCGACCATGTCCAGCAGCCTGGCCGGGCCCGTCTTGTTCCTCGCGGGGGTGAGGTCGATGATCACCGTCACGTACTTCTCGCCAAACCGTGTGTGACGCCAGACGTGCTCATCGACACCGATCGTGGTGACCCCGGCGAACCTCGCCGGGTCGTCGATCAGGCGACGCTTGCCTTCGGCGATGATCGCGGTGTTCGCAGTGTGCCAGGACACCCCGAGCCCTGCTGCGGCGCGGGTGACGGTGAGGTGGTCGACGACGATCGCGGTGAGTGCCCACGCGATCCCGCCGCGGGAGATCTTCGCCCGCGGCGCTGCCGCCTTCGACGTGTCCTGCCGCCAGGTGCGGCGGCAGTGCGTGCACCGGTAGCGGCGCACCCGGACCAGCAGCGTCGTCGGCCGATGCCCGAACGGCTCGTGCGCCAGCGGCCGCGTCACCGTGCCACGCGGCACGCCCTCCGCACCGCACTTCCGACACCACGGGTCGTCCTCGACGACGCGGCACTCCAGCACCGCCCGATCAGGCTCAAGCAGCTGCCCGACGGCTTGAAGGCCGAGCTCGTCGAGACGGCAGAACGTGGTCAGGTCAGGGGTCGCGAACGTAGGGTGGTGCAAGTCGAGGTCTTCCGGCGGTCGGTGAGTGTGAGAACTTCCATCCTGGAAGACCTCGACGCCTATCCGCGAACCAGCCGGCGGTCCCGGGCTACACCCTCAACTGCGAAGAGCCCCTTTCGTCGGGATGGGCCTGCAGCCCGAGCAGACGTGGCATGTGCGGGCGTGCGCGTCCCGCGGCAACGCGATCGCCCTGTCACGGAAGGATGCGGGCACGCCGGCCTTCCTCGACGCCGTGCGGCACGTGCTCGCCGACCCGGGCATCGGTCTGGCGGCCGACGAGGTGCGCGACGCCTACGAGGGTGCCGACGGCGCCGCCGCGACCGCGCGCCTCATCGAGGCGGCCCTCGCCGCCTGAGTCGCGTTCCGCGGGAGACGCGGACCAGTGCGGCGCGAGGGTGAACGACGACACCGTGGGCGCCGACGTGGCGGCCACCTGCAGCCCCACCGTCATCGTCTGACCCGGCGAGAGGGATGCGGCCCACCCCGCACCGTCGCACGTGATCGTGCTGCCGGCGAGGGAGCAGTCCATGCCCCACGCGTTGACGATCCCCGTCGCTGTCGGCGAGGTCCACGACGCCGTCCACCCGGATTGGTGCGACGCCGCGGTGACCACGACATTCGCGACGTAACCCTGTCCCCAGACGCTGGTGGGCTCGAGCGATCCCGACAGCGCAGCCGGGCCCGGCGTCACCGTGGGCGTGGGGGCCGGCATCGGCGTGAGGGTCGGGGTCGGCGTGGGGGTCGACGTCGGCGTGAGGGTCGGGGTCGGGGTCGGCGTGGGCGTCGGCGTCGGCGTGGCGCTCGGGCTGGGCGAGACGGTGGGCGTCGGGACCGGCCCGACGCTTTGGGCCAGCAACGGCGCGAGGGCGGCGACCTTGTCGGCTTCCGGGGTGCGCCAGTCGTCGGCGACGATGCCGCCGGTGTCGCCCGAATTGGGGTTGAACGACCAGAAGGCGAAGCTCATGTCGTTCTCGTCGAGGTAGGCGATGATCTCGTCGAACCACAGCCGGTCGCTGTCGGTCTCGAGCTTGGTCCCGAACTCGCCGAGCAGCACCGGCGCGATGCCCTGCTTCTGGATATAGCCCCAGTTGGTGTCCCACACCGAGGTGAGGTTGTCCGGGTAGTCCGACGCACCGAACCAGTTCTGCCACGCGACCGACGCCGGGTAATCGTGCGGCGAGTAGACGACGCGATCGGCGACCTCGAGCACCACCGGGTCATCGGCGACACCGCGCAGGCCCCCGCCCCACCACGTCCAGCTCCCGTCGACGTCGCGACCGACACCCTCCACGATGATGAGCAGGTTCGGGTTCGCGGCGAGCACCGCGTTGCCGGCTCGCGTTGCCGCAGCCGGCCAGTCGACGCTCGCGTCGCCGCATCCCCAGCACGCGCTGTCGTGGGGCTCGTTGTGCAGATCGGCGCCGATCACCGTCGGATCGTCGGCGTAGCGCTCGGCGAGCATCACCCAATCGTCGATCCACTGCTGTTCGTCGACCTCCGAGGTGTACCAGAGCGAGGACTGTCCCGAGGTGGTCGGACGGTGGCGATCGAGGATCACATCGAGCCCGTACGCGCTTGCGCGGTCGATGACCGCGTCCATCACCTGCAACGGCGTGAGGCCCACGAGGTCGGGATTGGCGTTCGCGTCGATGGAGGATGTGCTCGATGCGGTGAGGCACTCGTTGGCGTAGGGCAGGCGGATCGCGTTGAATCCCAGCCCCGCGATGGTCTGCAGCCCCTCATCGAGTGAGATCGTCCACAGGCCGTGCGGCGCACAGTTGGACGTTTCGAGACCGAACCAGGACACGGCACGGATGGTGTGCGCCTCTCCCGCCTCGGTGACGATGCGTGCACCGTCGGTGTGCAGCCAGCCGGACTCGGAGGCGGATGCGGGCGCCGAGACGACGCCGAACCCGGCGACGAGGGCGACCGCGGCCAGAAGGGCGCTTGCGCGAGAACGCAGGCGCGTGGGGATCCGCTGTGACATCGATGCGCCCTCCGCTTCCCTCCCCAGCGAGAGACCACCGTAGCGCGTCCGCCGTTTCGCGCGGGTGAATTCCTCAGGCGAGCGGTTCGGTGAACGGCTCCTGCGCGGGGTCGGCGGGGGGATGAGGCCCGTCCGCGGCCGGCTCGCCGGCAGCGGCGTCCTCGTTCGGGTTCGCCTCCGACCGCGGTGCGGTCTGCACCGCACCGATACTTGCGACGATCACGAGTCCGATCCCGACGACCTCGAGCCAGGACAGAAGCTGACCGAGAAGGAGGAACCCGGCGAGGGCCGCGGTGGCGGGCGCAAGGCTCATGAGGATCGCGAACGCCGCCGCGGGCAGACGGCGCAGCGCCACGAGCTCGAAGGCGTAGGGGATCGTCGACGACAGCAGCGCGACGGCGGCACCGAGACCGAGCAGCTCCGGCCGCAGCAGCGCCTCGCCGGCCGATGCGATGCCGAACGGCAGCGCGATCACTGCTCCCGCGGTCATCGCCAGGGTCAGCCCCTCGAGCTTCGGGAATCCCCGCCCGACGCGCGCCGAGGCGAGGATGTAGAACGCCCAGCTCGCGGCGGCCCCGAGGGCGAAGAGCACGCCGATCGGATCGAGGCGCTCCCATCCGCCTCCGCCGAGCGCGACCACACCCATGAGGGCGATCGCCGCCCACAGCCACGCGGATGCGCGACGGCTCGCAATGATCGACAGCGTGAGCGGACCCAGCACCTCGATCGTGACCGTCACGCCGAGTGGCAGCCGCTCCAGCGCGAGATAGAACAGCCCGTTCATCACGGCGAGCACGACACCGAAGCCGACCACCGCCGCCCACCCGTCGCGCGTGTGTCCGCGCAGGGCCGGCCGGGCGATGATCCAGAGCAGCACCGCGGAGAACACCAGCCGCAGCATCACCATGCCGAGGGGGCCGACCTCCGGGAACAGCAGCACCGCGAACGATGCGCCGATCTCCTGACAGGCGAGGCCGGTGATCACCAGCAGCACCGCGGTGGCGTTGCCGGTGCGCACGCTCACCGAGGCGTCAGCCTTCGGCGTCGGGTATCGGACAGATCGCGCGATCGGCGATCTGCGCGTGGAACTGCTCCGCCGTCCACGGCAGCCCCGCGGTCGGTGCCTCCTGGCCGGAAGCAGCGGGCGCCTTCGACGCGATCGCGGCGAGCTCCCACGCGAGGTATGCGGGGAACGCCACGCCGCCGGCGGAGTTGTTCAGCACGAGGGCGACGGTCAGGCCGGTGTCGGGATCGGAGAACGCCGCGGTCGAATAGCCGAGGGTCGTGCCGAACTGACCGATGAGCGAGCCGGTGATGCGGGCTCCCCCGGCCGTCGTCTGCCATGACGGGGCATCACCGTAGGCCGGCTTGGCGTCGTCGAAGCGCTCCGTGTCATCGGGGAGCAGCGCACCCGTCGCGAGCGCCTGCGCGTAGCGGCCGAGATCCTGAATCGAGCTGGTCACACCGGAATCGGTGAACCCGATGCTCGACGACGACTCCGTGTAGTCGGTCGGTTCGGCGCAGTTCAGACCCTCTTCGCCCCGCAGCGACTGGTATCCGGGCAGCGGGTTCGCACCGGGCTCGGCGGGCGCCGCGCCCGGAAGCTCGGTGGAGGTCAGCTCGAGCGGCTCGGTGACGTACTCGGCGATGAGATCGGATGCCGACATGCGCGTCGCATTCTCCAGCGCCTGGCCGAGCAGAACGTAGCCGGCATCGGACTCCCGGAAGGTCGCGCCGGGCTCGGCATCGCTGCGATCGGATAGCCCGAAGCTGGCCAGGAACGCGGGATCCCACTCGCGTCCGGGGAACTCGAGCCAATCGGCTTTCAGGTAGGGCTCGTACGAACCGACACCCGATGTGCCGTCGCACAGCATCTCCAGGGTGACGGCCTCGAGGTCGGGCACGCCGGTGACATAGTCGGTGACGCTGTCGTCGAGGGACACCGTGCCCTTCTCATCGAGCACGTACAGCACGTCGCACGTCATCGCGCGGGTCACCCGACTGGCACGGAAGGTCATATCCTCGGACACCGCGGCCCCGTCCGGACCGGTCGTTCCGAGACCCGCCACCCACGAGCCGCTCCACGGTGCCCAGACCCCGACGATCGCGCCGGTCGCACCGGATGCCGCCATCGCCTGCTCGGCCGCCGCCTGCAGCTCCTGCTGGATCTCGTCGGTGAACCCGCCCTCGACCTGCGCGGGAACGTCGATCTCGACGGTGGCGCCGCCCGAGCACGCCGAGGCGGTCAGGGCGACGGCAACGGCCATCGCCGAGACTCCCAGAATCCTGCGGCGCAACATGTTCTTCGACTTCCCACCCCCCGGTGACCTCTGAATTCAAACACACGCACGTAACGACTCGGTCACAGCACGGCGAGCATCCGCCCTTACGCTATGCTCCGTGACTCACGTTTTCGATCCCGACGTCCAGACCGCGATCCTCCGCCACATGAACGGCGATCACACCGACGACAACCTGCTCATCACCCGCGCGTTCGCTCCCGAGCGCGACATCGCCGCGGCCACGATGACCGGCTTCGACGGCGACGGCGGCGTGTGGGAGGTCACCTCCGCCGCGGGAACGGTCACCGAGGTGCGCATCCCGTGGCCGGGCGGCACGATCTCGGAACGCCCCGAGGTGCGTCGCGAGGTCGTCGCGCTGTATGACGAAGCGTGCCGCCGCCTCGGGGTCGAGCCCCGACCGCACGCCTGACGCGCACCCGTCTCGAAATCCACGGTTAGGTTCACCTAACTCTTCCCCTACAATGGCGACATGAGCGAGGTCATCTCCTTCTCCAGCGCCCTGCGCGAGCGGTCCAGCACGGCCCATGCTTCGAGCGAGCACGCCGGCTTCATGGCCGACCTCGTGCGCGGCGACGGCACCCGCGACGATTACATCGCTCTCACGGCGCAGCACTGGTTCATCTACCAGGCGCTCGAAGCGGCCGCCGACCGCATGCGCAACGATCCGGTGGCGAGGGTCTTCATCAGCGACAAGCTGACGCGCCTTCCCGCTCTCGAGGCCGACCTCGAGTTCCTCATCGGACCCGACTGGCGCGAGAAGATCGCTCCGCTGCCGACCACGCAGCGCTACGTCGAGCGCATCAACCTCGTGGGCACCACGTGGGCCGGCGGCTTCGTCGCGCATCACTACACGCGCTACCTCGGCGACCTCTCCGGCGGCCAGTTCATCGGGCGGCTCATGTGCCGCCGATTCGGCTTCGAGACCAACGGCGTCGGCTTCTATCTCTTCGAAGACATCGCCGACCCGAACGCCTTCAAGGACGTCTACCGCGAGCAGCTCGACGCCGCACCGTGGGACGACGCCGAGAAGGAGCGCGTGATCGACGAGGTGCTGGTCGCCTACCGGTTCAACACCGAGCTGTTCGAGGACCTCGCCCGCGCCAAAGCCGCGGCGATCGCCTGACTCACCGCGGACTCGCCGCACCGGCCGAGCGCACCTCGCGCATGAATCGCCGCACGTCCTCATCCACCCGGATGTCGCTCGGCCGCAGCGGGCGCGACAGGTACAGCCCGTCGAGTGACGTCAGTCGCGACAGCGCGACATAGGTCTGGCCAGGCGCGAAGGCGCCCGAGCCGAGATCGATGACGGCCCGGTCGTACGTCTTTCCCTGCGACTTGTGGATGGTGACCGCCCACGCGAGCCGCAGCGGGAACTGGGTGAACTCGGCCACGATCTCGCGAGTGAGTGACTTCGACGCGGGATCGTAGGCGTAGCGGAACCTCTCCCACACGGCCGGTTCGACGTCGAACTCCTCGCCGTCGACCTCGACCCGCACGTTCTCGCCGGCGATACGCGTCACCGTGCCGATCGTGCCGTTGACCCAGCGCGGCGGCTCGCCGAACGACGCCGTGTCGTTCCGCAGGAACATCACCTGCGCACCGATCTTGAGCTTCAGCTCGGCGTCGGCCGGATACGCGTCGCCGCGCCCGAAATCGCCGTTGATGTCCGCCGCCGCGGTCTGCGATCGTCCCGGCAGGGCATCGAGGTGCCGTCGGTTGATGTTGTTCACGATGTCGTTGCGCGTGGCGAGCGTGATGATCGGTGTCTCGTCGGCCGTGGGGTCCGGCGGCGTCCGCGCGCCCGTGTCGTTGAGGATCTTGGCGATGTCGGCGGTGACGACGCCGTGGCGCACCGCGTTCAGCATCGCCTTGAACTCCGGATCGGCCTGACGGTGGATCTCGGCGAGCTCGCGCACGTGCAGCTGCGCGCCGTGCGATCCGATGTCGATGATCCCGTCGCCGCCGACATCGCCGACCCACACCTTGGCGTCGAAGAACCAGAACGACCGGTAGTGATCCCGGATGTAGCGCAGCTCGTCGCCGCGCGGAGGCACCGGCGCGAGCTGATACGGGTCGCCGAACATGACGATCTGCACGCCGCCGAACGGCTCACCACGGCGCCCCCGCGCCTGCCGCAGCGAGCGGTCGATGCCATCCATGAGGTCGGCATTGACCATCGAGATCTCGTCGATGACGAGGGTGTCGATGGCGTTCAGGATCTTGCGCGTGGCATCGGACTGGTCGATCTCGCTGTCGGCGATGAGACCGATCGGCAACCGGAAGAGCGAGTGAATGGTCTGACCCTCGACGTTCAGCGCCGCAACGCCCGTCGGTGCGCAGACCGCGATCTGCTTGGACGTGTTCCACGCCAGGTGCTGCAGCAGCGTGGACTTCCCGGTGCCGGCGCGACCGGTGACGAACACGTGCTCGCGGGTGTCCTCGATGAGACGGAAGAGCGACTCCTGCTCGAGGGAGAGGGCGCGCGTGGTCACCGGTTCATGGTAGCCATGCGACACCGCATGACGGCATCGGGCGGTCGGTCAGGCGGACTTTCCTAAACTGGAGGAGTGGAGCGGGGGGCGACGGATGCCGCACCGGAGGCGTCGCATGCGCCTCCGGCATCGGGCGCGCCCGCCAGGCGCCGATCGCGGGGCGCAAGGCTCGGGCGCGACCTGACCGTCATCATCGTGATCACCGCACTCGTGCTGGCCGGCCTCGCGGTCGCCGCCACGCTGGCCTACCGCGAGTTCTACAGCCCCTCGGCATTCGTGCGTCACTACCTGCATCTGCTGCACGACAACGACGCCGCCGGGGCGCTCGCCGTTCCCGGCGTCGCGATCGACAGCGCCGAGCTGCAGGCCGCGGGACTCGAGACACCCGACTCCGACGCCCTCCTGCGCGCGGCGGCGATGGGCTCGCTGCGCGATGTCTCGATCGTGTCGGAGGTGTCCGACGGCGAGGTCACAACGGTCATCGCGGAATACGACGCCGGCGGCGTTCCCGGCACCGTCACTTTCGAGGTCGAGCACACCGGCTGGATCGGCATCGCCCCGACCTGGGCATTCGCCACGAGCCCCCTCGCCGTGATCGACCTGTCGGTGGAGGGGTCGATGGAGTTCGCGGTCAACGGGTTCGAGATCGACAAGAGGCAGGTCTCCCCCGACGGCGTGGACGCCGACCCCACCGCGCCGATCTCGATGCTCGTGTTCTCCCCCGGCCTCTATTCGGTCTCCGTCGACACCGCGATCGCGGCGACGCCCGGGGTGGCGGTGCTCAGCGACGCCCCGCTGACAGAGGTGCCGGTCACCGTCGCAGCCGAGCCGACCGAGGAGTTCGTCGAGGTCGTGCAGGATCGCGTCGAGGACTTCCTCACGGCGTGCGCCACGCAGGAGGTGCTGCAGCCGACGGCGTGCCCGTTCGGCTACACGGTCGACGATCGCATCGTCGGTCTGCCGTCCTGGTCGATCACGGAGCAGCCCGCCGTCACGGTCGAACCCGACGGAGCGAGCTGGAAGATCCCCGCGACCGAGGCCGTCGCCCGCATCGACGTGCAGATCCAGTCGTTCTTCGACGGCAGCATCCGCGACGTCAGCGAAGAGGTGCCGTTCCTCGTCACCGGTACCATCACCGTGCTCCCCGACGGCAGCGCCTCGATCGTGGTCGGCGCCGGCTGACGTCAGGCCCTGGCACCGCCCGCGTCGGTCTCGACGAGCTCGGCGCGCCGGGCGCCGCGGCCGAGCGCGAACGTGGCACCGAGGCCGACGATCAGGAAGCCTGCCGCGGTGAGCGCCGACAGCCGGGTCCCGTCGGAGAACGCCGCTCTGGCGGCAACCGCAGCCACCCCGGACGGATCGTTCTCATCAAGCACCGCGATGGCAGCACCCGCGCTGTCGACGACCGATGAGACGATCTGATCCCGCTGCGCCTCGGGCACGCCCGCATCGTCGAGGCTGTTCGAGAGGATGCCGCCGGTGGACGTGAACAGCACCGTGCCGAGGATGGCGATGCCGAGCGCCGAGCCGACCTGGCGCGAGGTCGACTGCGTGCCCGATCCCTGCCCGGAGAGGTCGACCGGAACATCCTGCAGGATGACGCCGGTGAGCTGCGCGGTCGCGAGGCCCACCCCGATCCCGTAGACGAACAGGGCCGGCAGCAGCCATCCCCACACCGCGTCGGGAGCGATGACGACCGCGACCGCCACAACGCCGACGATCTCGGCGGCGATGCCGAACCGCACGATGACGATCGGGTCCACGCGGCCGCTGGTCGCCCCCGCGATGCCACTGGCGACGAAGGAACCGACGGCGAGCGCGAGCAGCACCAGGCCGGTCTGCAGGGCGTCGAAGCCGAGCACGAACTGCAACCACAGCGGCAGCGACAGGATGAGACCGAACTCGCCGAGCGCGATCACCAGCGCGGCGATGTTGCCGTTCGAGAACGATCGGATGCGGAACAGCGAGAACTCCAGCAGCGATGATCGCCCACGGCGACCGCGCGAGATCCCCCACGAGAGGAAGCCGACGAGTGCGAGCGCGGAGATGACGAAGGCGACCGGCACCGGTGAGATCGTCCACGGCCACGTGAAGCCGCCGAGGGTGAACGGCTCGGCGCTGGTCCACCAGCCGTAGGTGCGGCCCTCGATGAGGCCGAACACGAGTCCTCCGAACAGCAGCACCGACAGCACCGCACCGACCACGTCGATGCCCTTCGCGCGCGCCTCCTTCGATTCGGCCACCGCGAGGGCGATTCCGATGAACACGGCGATCCCGAGCGGGATGTTGATGCCGAACGCCCACCGCCACGAGAAGTCGGTGGTCAGCCACCCGCCGAGAAGCGGCCCGACGGCGGCCATGCCCCCGATCGTCGAGCCCCACACCGCGAACGCGATGCCCCGCTCGCGCCCGCGGAAGGTGGCGTTGATCACCGAGAGGGTCGTCGGCAGGATCATGGCGCCGCCGACGCCCTGCACCAGGCGGGCGAGGATGAGCAGCTCACCTGTCGGCGCAAGCGCGGCCAGCACGGACGAACCCGCGAAGACGACGACCCCGACGAGCATGAGGCGCTTGCGTCCGAAGCGGTCGGCGAGACTGCCGAACAGCAGCAGCAACGACGCGAACACCAGCGTGTACGCCTCCTGCACCCACTGCACCTCGGTCGACGAGATGCCGAGGTCCTCGACGATCGAGGGAACGGCGACGTTGACGATCGTCGAATCGACGATGATCAGCGACACCGCGACGCTGATGAAGACGAGGCCGACCCAGCGCCGACGGTAGTGATCGGTCATCGACGCAGGGCCTCCTCGGCGCGCTTGTCGCGTTCGGCGAGCTTGGCCAGACGTGCGTTGTACTCCTCGAGCTCGGCATCGCCCGAGCGATCGGCGGCGCGGTCGCGTCGACGCTGCATGCGCTCGTCGCTGCGGCTCCACTGGATCGCCAGCGTGATCGCCACCGTGAGCGTGGGGATCTCCCCCACCGACCACGCGATGCCGCCGCCGAGGTACTGGTCATCCAACGGCGGAAGGCCCCACGCGCGCCCCATCGCGCCGTACCACTCCGAGGCCATGAGACCGGTCTGCATCATCATCGCGACGCCGAAGAACGCGTGCATCGCCATGACACCGACCAGCAGCAGCAGTCGTCCCGCATACGGCAGCCGATAGGCCACCGGGTCGACGCCGATGAGCGTGAGCGCGAAGAGATAGCCGGTGAGCAGGAAGTGCGCGACCATCCACACGTGCCCGATGTGGTCGTACAGCGCCCAGCGGAAGAGGTCGGTGTAGTAGAAGAGCCACAGCGACACCACGAACAGGCCGGCGGCGACGAAGGGGTTGGTCAGCACGCGCATGTACGGCGAGTGCACGATCCACAGAATCCACTCGCGCCCGCCGCGCGTGCCGTCGTCGCGTTTGCGGATGGCCCGTGCCGCGAGCGTCACGGGCGCTCCCGCCACCAGCAGCACCGGAATGCCCATGCTCAGCAGCATGTGGCCGAGCATGTGCACGCTGAACAGGTAATCCTGATAGGCGTTCGGGGCTCCGCACGTGACCCACACCAGCAGCAGCAGACCCGACACCCACATCACGGTGCGGTAGATCGGCCAGGCGTCGCCGCGCCGGTGCAGGCGCCACACGCCGGCGAGGTAGAAGAACAGGCCGAAGCCGGCCGCGAACGCCCACAGCACATCGATGTCCCACACCGTCAGCCAGCGGCTCGGCAGCAGTTCCGCCGGCAGCTCGTCGCCGGTGAGGTAGAACGCCGGCGACACGTCCTCCGGGATGCCGCTGTCGGTCGGCGGCGCGGTGCGGGCGAGGGCGGATGCGGCGCCGCTGGCGATGCCCATGAAGGCGAGTTCCAGGGCGATGAGCATCCAGAACACGCCGCGCGTCGCATCCGTCATGCGGTCGATGAGGCGATTGCGGTAGATCGCGCCCAGCAGGCCGATGGCCACGAGGGCGACGACCTTGACCAGCACGATGACGCCGTAGGGGGTCAGCAGGCCCCCGAGGTCTCCGATGCCGATCGCGGCGCGCACCGTTCCCGAGATCGCGACCACGATGAACGACACCAGGGCGAGCGTGGAGTAGCGCCGCATGGCCCGACGCATGGTCTCGCCGCGAACGATCGGCCGGATGAGCACCATGAGCAGCAGGCCCCCGAGCCACACGGCGGCGCCGATGATGTGCAGCACGAGGGACGACACGGCGAGGTTGTGGTTCGCCTGCTCGCCCGAGTGCCCCTGCGTGCCCATGGGCACGAGCGCGGCGAGGGCGAGGAGCGCGAGCAGGAATGACGGCGTCCACGAGCGCACCGCGAAAGCGAGCACCGTGATGATGGCGCCGAGCACGGTGGTGATCAGCCACACGCGGCCGAGTTCGGTCTCGACGAGGAAACGGCCGAGCTGGGCACCGAACTCGGGACCGAGGCTCAGCTGCGCGTTGAACGAGTCGAGGAAGACGAGGAAGCCGTTCGCGCCGGCGGCGACGGTGAACACCGCGGCCGAGACCGATGCGGCATCGAGCGCCACGTCGAACTCGCGCTCACCCGCCTTCAGCGCGTACAAGGCCACGACGAGGGTGCCGACCATGCCGGCGGCCGCGAGGTTGACCGCGAGCTTGACGACCGGGATCCCCCACCGCACCACGGGGCCCGCATCGCCGAGGATGAGGGGCGCTGCACCACCGCCGTAGGCCAGCGCCCAGACGAGTGCCAGGAGCGCGGCCGCGACGAGGATCACGGGCCCGGCGGCCCGCAGCACGCGGGGACTCACCCCCTAAGCGTAGATCGTTCCCGCTGGGGAACGACCGGAGGGGATGCCGCTCAGCGGCATCCCCTCCGGTGTGGTTCGGCGCGGTCGTTACTTGACGGCAGCCTTCAGCTTCGAGCCGGCGGTCACCTTGACGCGCTTGCCGGCGGGGATGGCGATCTCTTCGCCGGTCTGCGGGTTGCGGCCGGTGCGAGCCGAGGTCTCGACCTGCTCGAACGACAGCCATCCGGGGATCGAGACCTTGTTGCCCTTGGCCACGGCCTCCGAGACGGTGGCGAAGAGGGAGTCGAGCACGCTCGAGACGGCGGACTGGCTCTGGCCGGTCGCGCTGGCGATGCTCGCGACGAGTTCGGTCTTGGTGATGGACTTGTCAGCCATATGTGTGTCCTCCAAGGCGACGGATCGTCGCCTCTCGTTTCTTGGACCGAGCGGCGACTGCCTCCCGGCTTGGTCGGAACGACCGCCTCGAATATACCCACGAACCGCGGAATCATGCGGATTTCGGGCCTCGAGAGGGGGGTCACCCGGCGTGTCGCGGCCTCCGTGGGGCCCGTGTGACGCGTGAGACACCCTTCTCGGCTCGAGAAACACCGCGATGCGCGGTTTCTCGCGGCAATCGCGGTGTCTCACCCCGAGGGCGGTTCGAGCGTGTGCAGGGACCGCAGAGCCGCCACGACGTCGTCGTGCCACCGGCGCGCGAGCGGCAGCGCACCGGTGAACAGCGCGGTGTCGTGCGTTCCGCCGCGGTACTGCACGACGCTCGCGGCGACGCCGTCGCGTCGCAGCGCCGCGCCGTACGCGTCACCGTGGCCGCGCAGCGGATCGTACTCGGCGGTGAGGATGACCGCGGGCGGCAGCCCGCGGTGCGACGCCGCTCGTATGGGCGAGGCGAGCGGCTCGCGCGCCGCGGCGGGACGCGGCAGGCGACCGAGCGCAGCTCGCGCAGGGCGATGAGCGCCGGAATGCCGAGCGCCCACGTTGCGCGCAGGTCGAGATGGCGTCCGGTGAGGTCGACGACCGGCACCTCGAGCAGCTGCAGCCGCAGCGGGTGCCGCGCGCGGTCCCGGTTGACCAGCGTGAGGGCCGCCGCGAGTGAGCCGCCCGCGGAGGTGCCCGCGATGCCGATCCGCTCGGCGTCGATGCCCAGCTCGTCCGCGTGTGCGATGAGCCACTCCAGGCACGCGTACCCCTGCTCGACCTGGGTGGGGTACCGATGCTCGGGAGCCAGCGCGTAGTCGACGGCGATGATCGCGACGCCGGCATCGTGTGCGCGGCGCCGGAAGGCGGCATCCGTCGTGGGGTAGTCGATGCCGCCGATCCGGAACGCTCCCCCGAAGAACGCCAGCACGCCGGGCACGGGCCGTTCGTGCTGGGGCGGATGGTAGACGCGCACCCTCACGTCGGGGAATCCCGGCACCGGAACGTAGTGTTCGGTGATGCGCAGCTCCGGCCCCGGCGTGCCCACCGTCTCGAGCTCGGTGCGGTCCCATGCGAGGGCCGCGCGGCGGTGCTTCGCGCGGGCGGATGCCGGCGTTCGGGCCGCGCGGCGGCGCTTCGGACGGGCCGGCGCGGGTCGAGACTGGGGCCTGCGTCCGAGACCGGGCCGCGTGCCGCCGGGTCTCGGACGGACACCCGGGTCTCGCGGAGGCAGGAGGCCTCGCACGGCGTCGCGCACCCGGTGCCACGCCTTGCCGAGCAGGTAGCGGCGATGCACGCGCAGGCGCTCCGCGAAGAAGGGGTCCAGCGGCATCGTGGCCTCCTCGAGGCGGTGGACGGGAATCCTCGTCGGCGGGTGAGGCCCCCGTGGTGCCTGAGGCGTCCGTCGTGACCCGAGGCGTCCATAGTGCCCGAGGCGTCCATGGCGCCTGAGGCGTCCGTTGTGACCCACCGTACGCGCTCGGAACCACTCCCCCGCGTGCACGAACTCAGGCTGGGGTCTCGCGGGAAGCCCGATTCAGGCCTTTCAGCCGCATTCAGACGCCGTCAGCCTGAGACAGGGCACACGGCGATCGAGGAACGACCAACGGATGCCGGCGGGGATACGACCGGCGGGATCCGCCCGCGGGGATGACGACCGGCGGGATCCGCCCGCGGGGATGACGACCGGCGGGATCCGCCCGCGGGGATGACGAAGGCCCGGATCCAGGTGGATCCGGGCCTTCGTGAAACGCGTCTCGCTTACCAGCTCGACTTCGTCACACCGGGGAGTTCCCCACGGTGTGCCATGTCGCGGAAGCGCACGCGCGAGATGCCGAACTTCTTCAGGTGTCCGCGCGGGCGACCGTCGATGACGTCGCGGTTGCGCAGGCGCACCGGCGATGCGTTGCGCGGCAGCTTCTGCAGGCCCACGCGGGCCTCCTCACGCTGCTCGTCGGTCGAGGTCGGGTCGACGAGCTGCTTCTTCAGCTCGAGGCGCTTCGCCGCGTAGCGGTCCACGACCTCCTGGCGCTGCTTGTTGCGCGCGATCTTGCTCTTCTTGGCCATGATCAGCGCTCCTCTCGGAAATCGACGTGCTTGCGGACCACCGGGTCGTACTTCTTCAGCACGATACGGTCGGGGTTGTTGCGGCGGTTCTTGCGCGTGACGTAGGTGTATCCCGTGCCCGCGGTCGAACGCAGCTTGATGATCGGACGGACGTCCTGAGCCTTCTTCGCCATTAGAGCTTCACACCCTTCGCGACGAGGTCCTTCACAACCGACTCGATACCGCGCGCGTCGATCACCTTGATGCCCTTGGCGGACACGTTCAGGGTGACCTTGCGACCGAGCGACGGAACGTAGTAGGTCTTCTTCTGCACGTTCGGGTCGAAGCGGCGCTTCGTCCGTCGGTGCGAGTGGCTGATGTTGTGACCGAAGCCGGGAACCGCTCCGGTCACCTGGCACACTGCGGCCATGGTGTCTCCTTCTGTACCGTGAAGCCGGACGGCTCCACCCAAGATCCCTTGTCTGCGCCCCGCACCGAAGCCGTCCCGATTGCGGGTCGAGCGATGGTGTGGGGTGCGAACTACGCGCTGGAGTGCGCGCAGACAAACAACCACCCTAGCACGTCGGGCGTGTCGGCTACGACAGGGCGGCCGCTCCCCTCCCCCACCGGAAGGCGGAGACGGTCGGATCCCCCTCGATCCAGAAGCGCCACGGATACTCCGCGGTGCCGGCGACGCCGGCCACTCCCACGCGCGGACCGCGGGCGACCGCCGCGAGCGGCTCCTCGCGAAGCCACAGTCGGGCCCGCGCGCCGGCTCGCTCGTCCGGCTCGATCGCGTCGATCCCGTCGTGGACCGGATGCCGCAGGCCAACCGCGTCGCCCAGTCGACCCGGACCGCGGGCGAGGTCACGCGGTCGGCGCACGACGCCGCGACCGGCGGTCCGGCGCCGGAGCGCAGCATCCTCACCGTCGACGATCTCACCGGCGCGCAGCAGGATGCCGCCGGCTCCGCCGGCGGGGGCGGCCACGACGTTGACGCACGAGTGGATGCCGTGGCTGAGGTAGACGTAGAGGTGACCCGGCTCGCCCCACATCGTGGCGTTCCGCGCCGTGAGACCCATCCGCGCGTGCGAGCCAGGATCGGGCACGTCGCCGGTTCCGAGCCCGAGATAGGCCTCGACCTCGGTGATGCGCACCACCACCCGCTCCTCGGCGACGTCGGTCACGAGCACGCCGCCGAGCAGGCGTGGCGCCACGTCCACGGCGAGCGCGCGCAGGTCCTCGCGCGCGGCGGGGCGCAGTCCGTCGCCGACCCCGCTCATCCGGGCGGCAGCCGGCACCACGACGCGTCGAACCCCGCGAGCGCCACGATCTCCGCGTTGTCGGCGAGGGAGAGGATGTGCGTCTCGACCCGCTCGGGCAGCGGGAGCAGATACCCGTCGTAGCGGTTCGAGACGACGTCGGGGGCGATGAGCACGGCCGCATACCGCCCGCTGGGCGACACGCACGTCTGGAGAACGGTGTCTTCGTTGGGCACATCCATCACGATCGCGGTCTCACCCTCGTCGTCGACGGTCGCGATCGTGGTGGCGATGGGCTGTCCGCCCTCGTCGCGCAAGGACGTCGTGCGCAGGGTGCCGCCGCCGGGAAGAGGCTCCACGTCGTTGAGGGTGCCGAGGTCTTCTGCCGAGGCGACGAGGGGCGTCTCGTCACCGGTCGAGAGGTCGAGCACCACCCATCCTTCCGGACGATCGATGACGGCCTCCGACGTGCCGGGGGTGATGCCGGCGATCGCGTTCGCCAGTCCGAACGAGGCCGGGTTCTCCCCCGTCGGCCCGGTGAGCGTCAGGGCGCTGTCGAACCCGACGAACAGCACGCTGTCGGTGTCGGGCACGAACGACCACGAATCGACGCGCGCGTCGCTCCCCTCGACGGCGACCTGCACGGGCGCCTCCTCGGCGGCGGAGTCGTCGACCGATGCCGTGAACAGCGCACTCTCGAGGGCGCCGTCGGTGCCGACCGCCGCGTCGGTGAAGAGGTAGCCGATCCGATCGCCCCGGTCGGCGGCCTGCAGGTCGGAGATCGTGCCCTCGCCCGGCAGGGCCAGCGTGCGCTCGTTCTGCCCCTCGTGGTCGGTGACGATCAGCTGCGACTGATCGTTCTCATCCCGCACCGAGAACACCAGGTGGTCGGCGGTGATGCGGAAGTCCTCGATCGCCGGGTGCGTGAACACCGGGATCGCCTGCTCGCCGTCGAGGTCGGTGACGAAGACCGTGTCGCCGTTCTCGCCGCCGCGCTGCAGCAGGAACAGGTCGATGCCGGGGGTCGTGAAGGTTTCGGTGAGGGTCGAGGTGGCTCCGCCCCCCAACCCGGTCACGTCGTCGATCGTCACGGTGTACTCGGTCTCATCCCACAGCGGCAGGGTGAACCGCACCCCGACGCTGCGCCCCGAGGTGTCCACCGCGAACGGGACCGCCGGGGTGATCGTCACCTGCGAGGCGTCGACCTCCTGCAGCGACTGGGTCGTCGTGAAGATGACGCGGGTGCCGGATGCTTCCACGGCGGCCTCGGGATCCACCGCGACGTCGGTCGCACGCGGCCCCTGGGCGACGCTCACGGCGGCGCCGACGGCGGCGAGCACCACGAGGGTCGCGACGACGATCGCGAAGACGGCCGCGAAGCCGAGCGGGCGCCGGCGCGCGACCTCGGGCCTGTCAGTACTCATACGGGTCCTCGGGCTCGTCGATCGCGGTCACCTCGGCTGCATCGACCGTGAGGGTGCCGTCGCTCGCGGCCCGCACGGTGCCGGAGACCTCGACCCACTGCCCCGCCTCGGGCGCCGCCTGCCCGGAGGCGATCGGCACGCTGGCCGGCTGCGCGTCGATGACGCAGTGGGTGATGACCAGGCGGGTCAGGCCGAAGCCGTCGTCGGTCGGGGCGACGAATCCGGTGAGGGTCACCTCCTGGCCGTCGAAGGTCTCCGGCGAGGTGGAGGTCGCGAACACCGTCGCCCACTCGCCGATGCCGAAGGTCGAGGTGTCGCCGGATGCGGCGAGGGTCACCGCATCCTGACCCGCGAACAGCGGCGTGACGCCGACGTCTCGCGCGAGGGCCATCTCGGCAGACAGCGAGGTGGCGGGAAGGACGAGCGTCAGCAGCACGACGCCCGACGCGATGGCGCCGCCGGTGATCGACGCGGCGAGGGCGAGCGGATGCGCGTGGTGGGGGTGCGCAGGGGGACGAGCGTCGTGCGGATCGGCCTCGGACGAATGCGGCTCGTCGGGAGTGACGTGCTCGCGGGGCGGCTGGGGGATCGCGGCGGCCTCGCGAGCCGCGCGGGCCTGCGCGCGCGAGGTCGGACGCGCGTCCGCTTCCTGGAGGGTCGAGACGCCGGAGGCCTCGGGTGCTGCACTCGCGTCCGGCACCGGCTCCGGATCGCGCCGGCGCGGTCCGGGGGCGGGCTCGGACGGCGGCGGACCGTGGTCGTGCCCGTGCTCGGCTTCGGCGCCCAAGGGGAGTGCGAACGAGGCGGCCGCCCCGACGAGCAGGAGCACCGCCATCGACACCGCGAACCACGACGAGTCGGGGTTGATGTAGAGGTCGAGGTCGCCGGTGAGGGCGAGGGAGACGGTGACCACGGCGATGATCGCCGCGAGTCCGACACCGAGCCAGCGCGTGCCGAGCGCTCCGAGGTCACGCAAAGAGATTCACACCCGTCGCGATGGCGAACGCGCTGAGAACGACCACGACGACCACGCCGGCGAGGGTGCGGGTGGTGAAGGTGGTGCGCAGCAGCGCGAGCATCTTGACGTCGACGAGCGGACCGACCAGCAGGAACGCGACGATGGACCCCGGCGTGAAGGTGGAGGCGAACGACAGCGCGAAGAACGAGTCGACGTTGGAGCAGATCGACACCACCATCGCCAGCGCGATCATCGCGACGATCGACAGGGCGGGGTCGGAGCCGATCGCCAGCAGCGTCTCCCGCGGCACCAGCACCTGCACCGCCCCGGCGATCGCGGAGCCGATGATGAGGGCGGGCATCACCGCCCGCAGCTCGACGACGAACTGCGCGAGACTGCGGCGGACGCGTCCGCCCGGCTCGTGCGCGACCAGTTCGCACGTCTCGCGGAAGCGCTCCGTGAGCAGGCCATCGGGGTCGCGGTGCAGGCTGTACAGCCATCCGATGAGGTTCGCGATGAGGTAGCCGCCGACCAGGCGGGCGATGAGGATGCCGTCGTCGAATCCGAACGCGGCGTGCGTCGTGATGATGACGATCGGGTTCACGATCGGTGCCGCAATGAGGAAGGTCATCGTCTCGGGCACGCTGAACCCGCGCATCAGGAGCCCGCGCGCGAACGGCACATTCCCGCACTCGCATACGGGGATGAGCATCCCGAGCAGCGACAGCACGGCGCGACGGGCCCACGCCGCGCGCGGGAGCCACCGCTCGATGACGCCGGGCGGCACCCACACCTGCACCACGATCGAGAGCACGACGCCCAGGGCGATGAACGGCAGCGACTCGATCAGCACGCTGATCGCGAGGGTCAGCCCATCTTGCGCGCGTTGAAAGCGAGAGCGGGTAGAGCGACGGCAGCAGCAGGTCGATGGCGAACAGCGCCAGCACCACGGCCACGCCGACACCCGCCCACACCAGCGCGCGGGCGGTCGACGACGGCTCGTGGAGAGTCTCCGAGCGGCGGCGCGTGTCAGTCGACGGCACGCTCGTTCGCCTGGGCGGCCGTGCACGCGGCGCACAGGCCGAAGATGTCGACGATGTGCTCGGCCTGGGTGAAGCCGTGCTGCGAGGCGGTCGCGTGAGCCCACGTCTCGACGTCGCTCGCGGCGATCTCGACGGTCAGCCCGCAGGATCGGCAGATCAGATGATGGTGATGGCCCGGCGATTCGCAGGCTCGGTAGAGATTCTCTCCTTCGGGACTCTGCAGGGAATCGGCCTCGCCCTTGGCGGCCAGGCCCGCCAGTGCTCGATAGACGGTGGCCAGCCCGATGCCCGTGTTCTCCTCGCGAAGGTGAGCGTGCAGCGCCTGGGCGCTGACGAATCCGGGGGAATCTCCGAGCGCCTCACGCACGCGCTCGCGCTGCCAGGTGTTGCGCTCGACCATGCCGCGAGTCTACCCGCGGCGCCTGGGCAAGCCCCGGGCGATTCTTATGCGAACCGTTCGCGGGTGACGCGACCCCGCCGGCGACCGACGACGCGACAGACGAGATAGATGGCGAACGAGATGGTGGTGATGTAGGGGCTCACCGGCAGGGTGCCCGCGATCGCCAGCAGGATGCCGCCGACGGCCGAGACGAACCCGAAGACGGCCGACAGCACCGGCACCGCGAGCGAGCCGGAGGCCACGCGCATCGCGGCGGCGGCGGGAGTGACCAGCAGCGCCATCACCAGGAGCGCGCCGATGATGTGCACCGCGACGGCGACGATCAGCCCGAGCAGGAGCATGAAGCCGAGCGAGACGACCGTCGTGGGCACGCCCCGCGCGGCGGCGGCCTGCGGGTCGAGGGAGTCGAACCGCAGGGGTCGCCAGATGAGCAGCAGGCCGAGCATCACAAGCGCCCCGATGCCGATGAGCCAGCCGAGCTGATCGGACTGCACGGAGACGATCTGCCCGGTGAGCAGGCTGAACCGATTCGCGCTGCGGCCGCTGTAGAGCGACAGGAAGAGGATGCCGAGGCCGAGGCCGAAGGGCATGAGCACGCCGATGATGGAGTTGCGGTCGCGCGCGCGGGCGCCGAGCCATCCGATCAGCGCCGCAGCCACGAGGGATCCCACGATCGACCCCGTGACCACGTCGAGGCCGATGAGAAGGAACGCGGCGGCCCCGGCGAAGGACAGTTCGCTGATGCCGTGCACGGCGAAGGCCATGTCGCGCTGGATGACGAACACGCCGATCAGGCCGCCGACGAGCCCCAGCACGGCGCCGGCGACGACGGAGTTCCACACCAGCTCGAGGATCTGCCCGTAGTACGGCAGCCCGCCGAACATCGCGTCCCACACGTCAGCCCAGTTCATGCGCCGGCCTCGTCGTGGTGATGGTGGTGCTCCTCGGCATCGGGCGCGCCGACGACGACGAGGCGTCCGCCGGCCTTGAGCACGTAGACGGGGGCGCCGTAGAGGCGGGTCAGTGTGGCCGACTCGAGCACCTCGTCGGGGCGACCGAGCGAGAAGCGGCCGTTCGCGATGTAGAGGATGCGGTCGACACGGTCGAGCACCGGGTTGATGTCGTGGGTCACGAAGAGCACGGCCGCGTCGGTGGCGCGACGATGCCGGTCGATGAGACCGATCACCGCGCGCTGGTTGGCGAGGTCGAGGCTGGTGAGGGGCTCATCGCACAGAAGGAGGGGCGGATCGTCGGCGAGCGCCTGTCCGACGCGCAGGCGCTGCTGCTCGCCGCCGGAGAGCTCCCCGACGCGACGGTCGGCGTAGTCGCCGGCGCCGACGGCCTCGAGGAGGCGGTCGACGCGAGCACGGTCACCGCGTCGGGGCAGCGGGAGCCCGAACCGATGGCCGTCGACGCCGAGGGCGACGAGGTCGCGGGCGCGCAGGGCGGTCTCGGGCGGCAGGGGACGCTGCTGCGGGATGTATCCGATCCGGCGGTTGCCGGCCCCGCGCACGGGCTCACCGAGCGCGGTCACGCTGCCCTCGCTCAGCTGCTCGAGGCCGAGGATCGCCCGCAGCAGGGTGGTCTTGCCCGAGCCGCTCGGTCCGAGCACGGCGATCAGCTCGCCGGGCTGCACCTCGAGGTCGAGCCCCGCCCACAGTTCCCGGCCGTCGCGCCGCAGCGCCGCGCCGCGGATCTGGAGCGGAGGCGTCACTCCGTCAGAGCGTCGGCCATCGCCGCGACGTTCGCCTGCATCCACGAGACATAAGTCTCCCCCTCCGGGAGGGTTTCGGAGAATTCGATCACCGGAATGCCCTGCGCGTCAGCCTCGTCGATGATCTGCGTGGTCTCGGCACCGCCGGTCTGGGCGTTGACGATGACGAGGCTCACATCGCCCGACTCGAGAAGCGTGAGGGATTCCAGGAGGGTCGCGGGCGCGACATCCTGACCCTCTTCGACCGCCTCGGTGAAGGCCTCGGGGGCGACGCCTACGAGTCCGGCGGCCGACGACAGGTAGAGCGGAACCGGCTCGGTCACGAAGATCTCGTCGCCCTCGTGATCGGTCGCGACGGCGGTGAGGTCGTCTTCGATGGTCGCGATCTCTTCGACGAACGCGGCGAGGTTGGCCTCGTACGTCTCCGCCTGCTCCGGGTCGTGCTCGCTCAGCTCCTCGGCGATCGCCTCGGCGACGTGCTCCATCGTGTGAGGGTCGTACCAGACGTGCTCGTTGAAGCCCTCGATGTGCTCGTGCTCGTGCTCCTCCTCTTCGGCCGCTTCCTCCTCGGCCTCCTCCTCTTCGGAGTGGTCGTGCTCAGCCTCTTCGCCGGGGTAGTCGTGCGAGTACTCGACCGCGGTGATGACGTGCGCTTCCGATCCGCTCGATTCGATCATCGCGTCGACGAACGCGTCGTATCCGCCCCCGTTCTCGATGATGATGTCGGCCTCGCTGACGACAAGCTGATCCTGCGCGCTGCCCTCGTACTCATGGGGGTCCTGTGCGGAGCTGTCGATGATCGACGTGACGGTGACCGCGTCTCCCCCGATCTGCTCGGCGATCTGGCCGTAGACGTTGGTCGAGGCGACGACGGCGATCGTGTCGTCGCTGTCGGCGGCCGGCTCGGTGGCCGCGGAGCCGCATCCGGCGAGGACGAGGACGGTGCCGGCTGCGATACCGACGGAGGGCAGGATTCGGGAGTCACGCATGGGGGAGATCCTACGCCTAGTGATAATCGTTCCCAAAATCATGAGCAGGTGCCTGGCGCCGATCCCTGCCCTGATCCGTTCACCTGTCCCCGGATGCCGCATCCCCACACCACAGCGACAACGAGCGGCAACCGAACGCCCGGTCGTGGGCGCCCGGACGCGAAACGGCGGCTACTCGACGAGGAGGGCGGGCTCCTCGAGGACGGCGGCGATGTCGGCGATGAAGCGGGAGACCTGGTCGCCGTCGACGACACGGTGGTCGAACGAACCCGACACGGTCGTGACCCACCGGGGCCGCACCTCGCCGTCGACGACCCACGGCTTCTGCCGGATCGCTCCGAGGGCGACGATGCCGACCTCACCGGGGTTGATGATCGGCGTTCCGGCGTCGACCCCGAACACGCCGATGTTCGTGATCGTGATGGTGCCGTTCTGCTGGTCGGCCGGGGTCGTCTTGCCCTCGCGCGCCGTGAGCGTCAGCTTCTCGAGCGCCTTCGCCGTCTCGCGCACCGACAGCGCCTGCGCGTCCTTGATGTTGGGGACCAGCAGCCCGCGCGGCGTCGCCGCCGCGATGCCGAGGTTCACGAAGTGACGCACGCGGATCTGGGCGCCCTCGTCGGTGTCGACCCACGCGGCGTTCACCATCGGGGTGCGGCGCACGGCCCACACCACGGCCCGGGCCATGATCAGCAGCGGCGACACCTTGGTGTCGGCGAACTCGGGCGAGGCCTTGAGGCGCTTGACGAGCTCCATCGTGCGAGTCGCGTCGACGTCGACCCACACCGACACGTGCGGAGCGGTGTAGGCGCTGCGCACCATGCCGCTCGCGGTCGCCTTGCGCACGCCGCGCACCGGGATGGTCTCCTCGCGGTCATCCGCCGGCGACACCGCGGCGGTCGTGGCCGGCGGTGCGGGGGCGGCGACCGGGATCGTCTCCTCGCGCACCTCGCCCCACGCGGGCGTCTCGATGTTGCGGAAGACGCTCGCCTGCGAGGCGTGCGCCACGACGTCGTCGCGGGTCACCTCGCCGGCAGCGCCGGTCGGGGTCACGGCCGAGAGGTCGACCCCGAGGTCGCGGGCGAGCTTGCGGATGGGCGGCTTGGCCACCACGCCGACCGACGACGTGATGCGCTCCGCGGCCGACACCGGGGGCTTCCGACGCCGGGACTGGACGGGGCCGCCGGAGCCGTAGCCGACGAGGACCGATCCCGATCCGTCCGGTTCCGGGGCCTCGGCGGCCTCCCCGTGCTCCGAGCGCCCGACGGTGGTGTCGACGCCGGAGGCGGCATCCGCAATGGTGATGATCGCCGCACCCACCTCGACGGTGTCGCCCTCGGCGACGAGCAGATCGCCGACGGTACCGGCGAACGGCGAGGGGAGCTCGACGAGCGACTTGGCCGTCTCGATCTCGACGATCACGTCGTTGACGGCGATCTCGTCGCCGGGAGAGACGCGCCACGAGACGATCTCGGCCTCGGTGAGACCCTCCCCGACGTCGGGGAGGACGAATGTCTGCGTGCTCATGGCGTTCCTCTGCTGGGGCGGGTCAGTAGGCGAGGGCGCGGTCGACGGCCTCGAGGATGCGGTCGGGATCGGGCAGGTAGACGCCTTCGAGCTTGGCCGCGGGGAAGGGCGTGTCGAAGCCCGACACGCGCAGCACCGGCGCCTCGAGAGCGTAGAACGCCTTCTCGGTCACCGTCGCCGCGATCTCCGATCCGAGGCTGACGAACCCGGGCGCCTCCTGCGCGTAGACCATGCGGCCGGTGCGCCGCACCGAGTCGAGGAGGGGGCCGTAGTCGACCGGCGAGAGCGAGCGCACGTCGACCACTTCGCAGCTGGTCCCCTCGGACTCCGCGAGAGCGGCCGCCTGCAGGAGCGTCGTCACCATGGCGCCGTGACCGACGAGGGTGACGTCGGTGCCGCGCCGCACGACACGGGAGGCGTGCAGCGGCACGGCCGGAGCCGTGAGATCGACCTCGCCCTTCTGCCAGTAGCGTGCCTTCGGCTCGAGGAAGACGACGGGATCGGGCGATTCGATCGCCTCCTGGATCATCCAGTACGCGTCGTTCGGCGTCGACGGGCTCACCACGCGCAGCCCGGGCGTGTGGGCGAAGTAGGTTTCGGGCGATTCCTGGTGGTGCTCGACCGCGCCGATGTGTCCGCCGTAGGGGATGCGGATCACGACCGGCATCTGCACGGCGCCCTCGTGGCGGTTGGTGATCTTCGCCAGCTGCGTCGTGATCTGATCGAACGCCGGGAAGACGAACCCGTCGAACTGGATCTCGATCACCGGTCGGAATCCGCCCATCGCCAGGCCGATCGCGGTGCCGACGATGCCGGACTCGGCGAGCGGGGTGTCGAGCACGCGACGCTCGCCGAACTCGGCCTGCAGCCCCTCCGTCACGCGGAAGACGCCGCCGAGGCGGCCGATGTCCTCGCCCATGAGCAGCACGCGGTCACTCGCGGACATCGCGGCGCGCAGGCCGGCGTTGAGGGCCTTGGCGATCGGCATGACCGCGGTGGTCTCGCTCGCTGCGGGTGTTGCCGTGGGCGTGGCCGTCGCGGCATCCGTGCTCATCGCGTCTCCCCCTCGAACGTCGCTTCGTAGGCCGCCAGCCACGCACGCTGCTCATCGATCAGCGGATGCGGGGCG
This sequence comes from Microbacterium luteum, assembly GCF_015277875.1. Classification (NCBI taxonomy): domain Bacteria; kingdom Bacillati; phylum Actinomycetota; class Actinomycetes; order Micrococcales; family Microbacteriaceae; genus Microbacterium; species Microbacterium luteum. Next base: position 3,299,531 of record NZ_CP063814.1, read on the forward strand.
GAATACACGTGGGCGAACATGGCTTCGGCGTCTATTCCGCCGAGAGCATTCGTGCGCACGCGGGCGTCGTCGGCCACCGCCCGCGACTCCGCCTCGACGTCGGCGAAGAACGCCGCGGACGCGCCGCGGCCCTCCAGGTAGGCGCGCATGCGCGCGATCGGGTCGCGCCGCGCCCAGGACTGCTCCTCGTCGGACGTGCGGTACTTGGTGGGGTCGTCGCTCGTGGTGTGCGCACCCATTCGGTAGGTGAGCGCCTCGATCGCACGCGGACCGTCGCCGCCGCGCGCCTCGTCGAGCGCCCGGCGCGTGACCGCGTAGCTGGCGAGCACGTCGTTGCCGTCGACCTGCACGCTGGGGATGCCGTATCCCGTGCCGCGCTGGACGAGCGGGGCGCGCGACTGCGTCGCGACGGGCACCGAGATGGCCCAGTGGTTGTTCTGCAGGAAGAAGACCTCGGGCGTGCGGTAGCT